>JAZSPJ010000133.1:0-3149 GCA_045537365.1 Clostridia bacterium | reverse complement strand
GATATGTTCCTTACAAAACTCGATATGTGCGGTGCACTCGATATGTTGCTTGCGCAACTAGAATATATTAGTTATCCCGAACGTAGTCGAGGGAACTCAAAAATATTAATTTTAACGAAAGGCAGAAATTTATGAACATTATTATTGTCGGCGGAGGAAAGGTCGGCCAGAAAATAATTGAAAAATTAAATCTTGAAAATGAACATAATATAACTGTTATAGATATTCGCCGTTCAGTAATTGAGGATGCTGTAGGCAAATACGATGTAATGGGCATAGCAGGAAACGGTGTAAGCGCGGATAATTTAAATGAGGCAGAAATAAAAAATGCCGATATTTTAATTGCAGTTACAGGCTCGGACGAGATTAATCTTTTAACATGTCTGCTTGCAAAAAAAATGGGTAATGTTAAAACCATCGCAAGGGTGAGAAACCCTGAATATTCAAAGGAGCTTCATATTTTCAAAGAGGACCTTGGACTTGAGATGATAATAAACCCTGAGCACGCAGCTGCAATGGAAATTGCAAGAGCGCTGCGTTTTCCGTCAGCAATAGGTATCGATTCCTTTGCAAAGGGCAGAATTGAGATTTTAAAGGTGCAGATACCGCCCAGAAGTATACTTGATAACTTAAAGATTTCGGAGCTTAATTCAAGGCTCGGAAGCGATGTGCTTGTGTGCGGTGTTGAGCGCGACGGCAACGCCTTTATACCCGGCGGTGATTTTGTACTTCATTCGGGCGACTATATCAGCGTTGTATCTGCAATGGTTCGTACAAACGAGTTTTTTTTGCAAATCGGCGTAAATACAAACAAGGTTAAAAATGCTATGATAGTAGGCGGAGGAAAAATGGGCTATTATCTGGCTAAAAGGCTTATACGCAGTAATATCAGCGTTAAGCTTATAGATATTGACCCTAAAAAATGCGAAGCGCTTTCAGAGCTTCTGCCAAAAGCAACTATAATCTGCGGTGACGGAACGGATTCAAATGTTCTGCTTGAGGAGGGCATAGAGTCAGCAGAGTCCTTTATATCGCTTCTGGGTATTGACGAGGAAAATATAATGCTTTCTATGTACGCTCAGAGCGTTAGTAACTGTAAGGTTGTTACAAAAATAAATAAGGTATCGTATGATAATGTGCTGTCAAGCCTTAATTTAGGCACAACAATCTGTCCGAAAAATATTACGGCTGAATACATTGTCCGTTTTGTACGGGCTATGAAAAACTCTTACGACAGTAATATCGAAACAATGCACTATATGTTAAACGGTAAGGCAGAGGCTCTTGAATTCCGTATAAAATCAAAATCACCCGTAATCGGCATACCGCTTGTGGATTTAAAGCTTAAAAGCAATATTTTAATTGCCTGCATTAACCGTGATAATGAAATTATTATACCGCGAGGCAGTGATGTGCTTATGGAGGGTGACACTGTTATTGTTGTTACAAACCACAGCGGTTTTGATGTTATTGAGGATATACTTGCATAAACGAGGTTAAAACAATGAATTACAAAATGATTTTAAATACGCTTGGCATTGTGCTTAACTTTGAGGGACTTTGCTTGCTTTTACCGCTTTTATGCTCGCTTGTTTACAGCGAGGGTAATGCACTTATATATTTATTTTGTATATCAGCCTGTATTATCCCAGGTGTTTTGCTTACACTAAACAAGCCCGAAAAAAAGACAATGTATCAGCGGGAAGGCTTTATAATAGTTGCCCTTTCGTGGATAGTAATGAGCTTGTTCGGTGCAATACCTTTTGTTGCTACAGGCAGTATAAACAGCTTTGTAGACGCATTTTTTGAAACTGCATCAGGCTTTACAACCACAGGTGCATCAATATTAAATGATGTAGAAGCTTTGTCGAAAAGTATAATTATGTGGCGCAGTTTTACACACTTTTTGGGCGGTATGGGTGTAATTGTGTTTATTGTTGCAATTTTAAAGCTTTCGGGCGGAAGCAACATTTACCTGATTAAAGCAGAAAGCCCCGGTCCGTCAGTCAGTAAGCTTGTTCCTAAGGTTGGCTCAACTGCAAAAATACTTTACGGTATGTATATAATGTTAACTTTTTTAGAGGTTATGTTTTTGCTTGCAGGGGGTATGACGCTTTTTGAGGCACTAACCTTGAGCTTTGGTACTGCAGGTACGGGTGGATTTGGCATTTTAAATACAAGCATTGCAGACTATACATCATACCAGCAAATTGTAATAACTGTATTTATGATTATGTTCGGTATAGATTTTTCTGTTTATTATCTGATTCTTTTACGCAGATTCAAGTTCAGGGAGCTGAGCGAGGAGGTAAGGGTTTACCTTGGAATTATATTGGTTTCGGCAGTTTTGATCTCGGTTAACTGTATGCACCTTTATACATCAGTATTTGATAATTTAAAGCATACATTTTTCCAGATAGCATCTGTAATTACTACAACGGGCTATTCTACTGTTGATTATGACAAGTGGCCGGAGCTGTCAAAAACAGTAATTGTTATTTTAATGTTTATAGGCGCTTGTGCAGGAAGTACGGGAGGCGGTATTAAGGTAAGCCGAATTTTAATACTTTTTAAAAGCTATATTAAGCAAATTAAAATTACCGCACATCCAAGACACACATATAAGCTTAAAATAAATAACAGACCCCTGGAGCACGAAACACTTCGCTCTGTAAATGTTTATATGGCGGCATATATTTCGGTTTTTGCACTTGGCTTGCTTTTAATAAGCCTTGACAATTTCGATTTTACCACAAACTTTACGGCTGTTTCGGCAACCTTGAATAATATAGGTCCGGGCTTGAATTTAGTTGGTCCGACCTGCAATTTTTCATTCTTTTCAGACTTTTCAAAAATTGTGTTTTCACTTTTAATGATAATCGGAAGGTTAGAGCTTTTCCCTATACTTATACTTGCATCGGCAACCACCTGGAAAGATTAATAAGATTTAATTATAATACCAAAGCTCTGCCATAAACGGCAGAGCTTTGGTATTATGTTTGGTGACATACGGATTTTTTGCATTAAAAAAGGTGCATAAACAAAGTTATGCACCCGAAAAATGCAAACCCGTTTTTTCTGCCACGAAAATTAATAATTAACATCAAGAAAATGTGTTACCAAAAACACAGTAAGACTGCTAATTAGAG
>JAZSPJ010000207.1:0-16939 GCA_045537365.1 Clostridia bacterium | reverse complement strand
TTCCAACTATTATTGAAGCTGAAAACTTTGATATGGGTAATGGCAATTACTTTAGCAACGACAATATCAATAACGGTGAAAGCGCAAGACTTGATGCCGGAATTGATGTTTTACCCAATGAAAGAAATCATAAAATATTACTTTTGGATGGCGACTATACACAGTATACATTTAATGTTTCGCAAAGCGGTCCGTACAAGTTCTCTGCATCGGGCAGAGGCGACGGTGAGCTTTATTTTGATGAAATTGCAACACCTATACCGTTTAAAGTGGGGGAAGACGGCTTTGCCGATATAATTGCAGTTTGGCTTGATGCCGGAGAGCATACTATAAAGCTTAAAGCTGATTATTTAGTTTGTGACTACATAAAAGCTGAAACGGGTTCGGATGACAATTATATTGCTTATAAGGATATAGTAAAATATGAACCTCCAAAGCCTGTCGAAATTGATAAAAATGCAATAGATAAAGAATTTTATGTTGCACCCGAAGGCAACGATGCAAATTCGGGTACAAAAGACTCACCGTTTAAAACAATGGAAAGAGCAAGACAGGAAGTTGATAAATTCAACGATAATATGACCGGTAATATAATAGTACATTTTGCACCGGGTTATTATCAGTTTACCGAAACACAGTACTTTACCGAAACTGATAGCGGTACAAACGGTTACAGTGTAATTTATAAGGGTGATGGTACAAAAGAAAATCCTGCTTTAATCAGCGGTGGCACAAAGATTACCGGTTGGGAGCCAACAGGAGATGGTTATATATGGAAGGCTAAAGCTGATGTTGAGGATACCCGTACACTTTACATAAACGGTTTACCTGCACAAAGAGCAGCAGGTAAGTATAAAATCAGGGTACTCGAAAACTGGCTTATAGAAACCGACGAGCATAAACCGGGCAAATGGTCCGACGGTATAAAGGTTTCAGCAGAGAACTTATTTATCGACTTTGAACACCCTGAGGATTTAGAGCTTGTATGGACACAATGGTGGTGTCATCAGCGTAACCCTGTTGAGGATGTATTTATAGATCCAACCGACAGCACAAAAGTTGTATTTAAAATGGATCAGCCATATTGGATGTGGGCAAATAAAAAGGAATTTCCTGAAACAAACCCTATTAATATGCAGACCGCGAACGCACAGCCACACGTTAAAAGTAGCTTCCACATAGAAAATGCAAGGGAGCTTTTAGATCAGCCGGGTGAATTTTTCTTTGATAAATATAAAAAAGAAATTTTTTATTACCCATATATGCAGGAGGATTTAACAACTGCCGAAACTTATGTTGGCACAACACAGTATTTAATCGATATTAATGGCTCTGATACACTCAATAAAGTAAGAAACCTTACCTTTGATAACCTTGAATTTCGCTATGGTGCATATCTTGATGCTAATACACTTGGTGTTCAGGGTACACAGACCGACCACCTGGTAGGAAAATTAAATAACCTGATCGGTAACGGCGGTTTCCCTATGCCGGGACAGTTTAAAGTAAATTTTGGTGATAATGTCAACATTTTGAACTGCACATTCCGTTGCCTTGGTTCAAGTGCTATTGTAATGGATAATGGTGTTATAAATTCAACTGTGCAGGGTAACCTTATTTCAGATGTATCAGGAACAGGTATAATGATAGACAGCTACGAGCATGTAAATATTGCGCGCCCCGGCAGAGAGCGTTGCGATAATATACTTGTTGCAAACAATCTTATACGCCGTCCTGCAAATGAGTTTAAGGGTATGATAGGTATTTCTATGTATCTGCCTTCAAGAACCACAATAACTCATAATGAGATTTATGAAACGCCGTATTCGGGTATGGTTATTGGCTGGGGCTGGGGCGGCATAAAAGCCCTTGAAGCAGCAAACAATAAAATAACGTATAATTACATTTATGATGTAACCGATAATATTCGAGATGGTGGTCATATATACTCACTTGACTATATTGATGTAGAAATGGCATATAACTATTTAGACCTTTCAGGTGACTACCGAGGCGGTATTTATCTTGACTCAGGCTCATCACTTCTTGATATGCACCATAATGTACTTTCAAACAATACCAACTGGCTTTTTGCAAGAACTGATGTAGGTCTAAGATGGAATAAAGCTTACGAGAACTATTGGGCAGCAGATCAGGTGGAAACTGTTGACCGTAAGAATGTAGATTATCATGATAACCATAAAGTAGAGCTTGATTCAGACGGCAACCCAATGTGGCCGGATGAGGCTCTTGAAATCATAGATAATGCGGGTCTTGAGGATGAGTATAAGCATCTTTTAGATGGCACGGAGCTGCCTGCTTGGCGTACAGATGTACTTGATACTGAGCCGCTTAACTATTATGGCGATCAGGATGCACTCTGGGTAGAGGCAGAAAACTATATTAAAGGTGCAGGTCAGGATTCAGGTTACCATACATTAAATGGTTTAGAGCCAAAAGAGTTTGTTGATAACAGAGGTACAGTTATTGGTCAGACAGGTGCTGGCTACTGGCTTATGTACGATGTAACCGTAGGTAAAACAATGGATTATGATGTAATAATCGATGCATCCAATGCACAGCCTGAGGAAGAATTATATGTAAATATATATATTGACGGTAAATTAGCATTGGAAAACGGAATTGTTAAAAATACCGGTCACTGGGATAATTATTGGCAACATAATATAGGTACTATTCCAATTGAAGCCGGTAACCATGCGGTTAAAGTTGAGATGGTTAATAATGGTTTTTCGTTTAACAAGTTTAAGTTCCATAACAACCATTACTTTGACGGCGATGTATATGATGAAACAAAGATTGTTAAACAAAAAACTACATTTATGGATATTGTAGACCATTGGGCTGAAAAGGATATATATACACTTGTTAAGGCAGGAGTTATAAACGGCGTAAGCGATACTTCTTATGCACCGGAGGATACCTTAAGCCTTTATCAGGCGGTATGGCTTGTATCCAGATGCTTAAACATTGATTATAAAGACGACTGTTGCTGGAAGGAAAAAGCGGCAAGCTATGGCTTTATGAATGCAAATGATGTTGACAGACCTATATCACGAGAGGAATTTGCACACATTGTAATGCAGGGCTTTAAATACAGGGTTGATGGTTCAACCTTAGTTATGGCAGACCTTAACTTTAACGATGCCGCACAAATTTCGGATATTTATAAGGAGTCTGTTGCACAGGCAGTACAGCTTAGATTTATTTTGGGCGATGAAAATCATTACTTTAATCCAAAATCAAATCTTACAAGAGCTGAGGCGGCTGCAATAATTGCTCGTTTTAAAGCAAAGCTTTAATATTTAAACGGTTTTCGGAGCGGAAAAAGCTCCGCTCCGATACCGTAATAAATACTAAACAGCAAATAATAATTTTTTCAAATTATTATTTGCTATGTAGTATTTATAAAAAATATTATAAAAAAACAGGAGCATATTATGAATACGATTTACAAACAATTTTATGTATCACCCAAGGGACTCGATACAAATCCGGGTTCCGAAAAAGCGCCGTTTAAAACAATTAATGCGGCAATTTGCGAGGTTAAAAAGGTTAATAAGGAAATGACGGGCGATATAATAGTAAATATTATGTCCGGGTATTATCAGATAGATAATACAATTGTAATTGACGAGTGGGTAAGTGGCAAAAACGGCTTTAATGTAATTTTTAAAGGCACAGATAAAACCAAAAAGCCGGTACTTAGCGGCGGTGTTAAAATCACCGGCTGGAAAAAATGCAAAAACTCAAGCCTCTGGTGCGCACCTTTGGATGTAGATAGTATGCGTACTATGTATGTAAACGGTTTGCCTTGTATGAGGGCAAGCAGTAAATACCTTTATGCACCTATAGATAACTATAAGGCAGAGGGCAGCGAAAATGTAGTCGACGGTATAGTAATGCCGGCAGAAAATTTCAGGTGCGATTACGCTCACCCTGAAGAACTTGAGCTTGTATGGCCTATTGAGTTTACTTTGCAGAGAACACCTGTTGAAACCATTATTAAACAAGACGATAAGGTAATAATAATTTTAAAACAGCCTTGCTTTGATTTTGGTTTTACCAAAGAGGCAGAGTTTACAAGTCCCGGTGCTGATAAGGAAAAGGGCAAAAAACGATTTTTCATTGAAAATGCAAAAGAGCTTTTAGATGAAGCAGGTAAATTCTATTGGTCAAAAACCGAAAAGGTAGTGTATTACTGGCCTTATGATGAAGAGGATATGGAAACTGCCGAGATTTATACATGCCAGACAGAAGGTATTATAAAGCTTGCAGGCGCAAATATGTTCAGTAAGGTAAAAAATATAGTACTTGATAACCTTGAAATCTGCTACGGAGGATGGAATGAGGTTTCAAATGAAGGTCTTATAACTACACAGGCAGATGTTACAATTAACAAAAAATACGGTCTTGTAGCTCGTGAGGGTAAATACATACCTGCACAAATTGACATAAAAAATGCAGATAATGTTCATATTACAAACTGTTATATTCACTCGCTTGGCTCAACTGCTGTTTGTATGAGCGAGGCAGTTATAAATTCCACAGTAACAGGTAATAAATTAACCGATATTTCAGGTACAGGTATTATGATAGACCATTGGGATCATCGTCAGCAAATGCCTGCAAATATGGAGCGTTGCAAAAATCTGTTCATAAAAAACAACCTAATTCACAGAGCCGCTTGCGAGTTCAAGGGACATACAGCAATAACCCTGTTTTTTCCGCAAAGCGCAATTGTGTCGCATAACGATATTAAAAACACACCATATTCAGCTATATCATGGGGCTGGGGCTGGGGCGGTGCTAATGTAACCGATGCTCACTCATCAAGAATGGAGTATAACCGCATAGAGGATGTAACCGATGTACTTCACGATGGCGGTCATATATATATGCTCGACACTTTAAACGGCGTAATTGAGGGTAACTACCTTATAAGAGCTGGCGAATACAGAGGCGGGGTATATCTTGACTCAGGTACAAGAGACCTTGTAATCCGCAACAATGTAATGCAGGATACCGAGCAATGGCTCTTTGCAAGAGCTTTTGTAAAGCTTGAGCGAATAGTTGCGTATGATAACTATTTTGAGCAAGGCTCACACTCTGAAAGAGATTATATAAATGTAACCGATTATAATAATATTGAAGCTCCCTCCGATGAGTCGGGCAACACAATCTGGCCGCTTGAGGCACAAAAAATTATAGATAATGCAGGTCTTGAGGATGACTATAAATATATGTTAGAGGGCTCAGATATTCCCAACTGGCGTAAGGATTTACATGATTTCCAGCCGACAACAATGTTTGCAACTGAGGAAAGCACATGGGTGCTTTGTAACACATTCCTTGTAGACCCGACACAGGGCTATTACACAATAGACGGTAAAATGCCAAGCGTATTTTCAACCAGTCTTTCATCGTACATCAACGAGGCAAAACCGAACGAATGGTATAGGTACGAGATTAATGTAGCAGAGGATGGCGAATACGATTGTGAGATAAGAACCGCACAGCGTGAGGAAAAGCCGAAAACCACAGCTAAAGTTACCGTTAGTGTAGACGGTGTTGATGTTATAAAGGAAAAAGAGCTTCCCGATAACGGCTTTTATGTTGATACATACTGGCGTAAAAGTAAGCATCACCCAAATATCAATCTTGGTAAGGTTAAGCTTACAAAAGGCAGTCACAGAATAAAAATATTGTTTACCGACAACACGCCGTCATTTGAATCTTTCAGATTTTATAATGAGGAAATATTTAAATCTGCGGTGTACGACGAAGGCGCTCCGGTATAATTTTTTGAAACACACACGGCTCATTGGGTAATACTCCTAAAAAACCACGCAACAAGTTGCTATCGGTTTTTAGCGGAGTACAACCCAACGCCGTTACGGGATTTCTTAAAAAATAACACCTCCGCTTTACAAGAACGGTTGAGTGTTAAACAAATTTAAATTTAATAATTGTAGGGGCGATTCACGAATAGCCCGCGAAAAACATAAACCAACAAATTAAGTTAAATGGGGTAAAAGTATTATGAACAGAATATTCAAGCAGTTTTACATATCACCAAACGGCAAGGATACTAACGACGGCTCAAAGAAAAAACCGTTTAAAACTCTGGATATGGCAATTGCCGAGATTAAAAAAATTAATAAGGAAATGACAGGCGATATTATTATAAATATTTTACCGGGGTATTACTTTATTGATAAAACTGTTAGAATTGATGAATGGATAAGTGGCAAAAACGGTTTTAATGTAATCATTAAAGGCGCAGATAAAACGCAAAAGCCGATACTCAGCGGCGGTGTAAAGGTGGAGGGCTGGGAAAAAGTTGAAAACTCCAATCTTTGGTGCGCACCTTTGGATGTTGAAGGTATGCGCTCGCTTTACATAAACGGCTACCCTGCACAAAGGGCATGCGGTAAGTACCTTTATACTCCTATTGAGGACTATAAAGAAGCAGGCAGTAAAAACCTTGCTGACGGAATTGCAGTATCAGCTGAAAATTTTAGATGTGATTATGCTCACCCGGAAGAGCTTGAACTTGTATGGCCGCTTCTTTGGACACTTCAGAGAACTCCGGTTGAAAAAATGATTAAAAAAGGCGATAAAATTATCTTTATATTAAAACAGCCTTGCTTTGATCAGGGTTTAACCAAGGATGCTGTATTTACAAATCCCGGCACAGACAAAAAGGGTAAGAAAAAATTCTACCTTGAAAACGCAAAAGAGCTTTTGGACGAGGCAGGTAAATTCTACTGGTCAAAAACCGAAAAAATGGTTTACTACTGGCCTTTTGACGAGGAAAATATGAAAACCGCCGAGGTTTATACATGTCAGACCGATAGTATTATAAAGCTTGCAGGTGCAAATAAGTTCAATAAAGTTAAAAATGTAATTATAGATAATATAGAGTTTTGCTATAACGGCTGGAATGCTGTAACAGATGAAGGTCTTGTATCTACACAGGCAGATGTTGTTATTAACAAAATGTATGGCGAGGTGCATTTAAACGGCAGATACGCACCAATGACTGTGGAAATAAACAATGCCGATAATGTACATCTTAAGAATTGTTACATACATTCAGTAGGTACAAGCGCGGTATGTATGAGCGATGCTGTTAAAAATTCATCAATATGCGGTAATAAATTTACTGATATAGCAGGTACAGCTATTATGGTTGATAACTGGAATCATTATATGAATATGCCTGCCAATATGGAACGCTGTGAAAACCTTTTAGTTACAAACAATGTAATACACAGAGCGGCAACTGAGTTTAAGGGCTTTACCGCAATAAGCATATTTTTTCCAAAAAATACGGTTGTAAGCCATAACGATATTAAAAACACTCCATACACAGCAATATCCTTTGGTTGGGGTTGGGGCGGTGCTCAGGTAACTGATGCACACTCGAACAGAGTAGAGTATAACCGTATTGAGGATGTAACCGATGTACTTCACGATGGCGGTCACATATACACACTTGACCTTGTGAAAGGCGGTATTATTCAGGGTAATTATCTTATAAGAGCGGGCGAGTACAGAGGCGGTGTATATCTTGATGCAGGCTCGGCAGATTTAATTATCCGCAACAATGTAATGGAAAAATCCGAGCAATGGCTTTTTGCAAGAGCTTTTGTAGGCCTTGAAAGAATAAGAGCTTACGGAAATCATTTTGAGCAGGGCTCATATTCCGAAAGGGATTATGTTCATGTAACAGACTACCATAATGTTGAAGCTCCTGTTGATGAAAACGGAAACACTGTATGGCCGCTTGAGGCACAAAAAATAATCAACTTTGCAGGTCTTGAGGACGAATATAAATATATGCTTGAGGGCGCAGACCTTCCTGCATGGCGTAAGGATATTCACGATTATATGCCGCAAAAGGAATTTGCAAACGAGAAAAACACCTGGACTAATTGTGCAAACTTTATAGATGGAGCAGGCGAAGGCTCCGGCTATCATACAAGAAGCGGCAGAGTGCCACAGCTCGAATCAAATGTAATTGATACACTAATGAACAAGATTGACGATGGCGATTGGCTCAAATACGATATATACATTCCAAAAGACGGTGAGTATAATTGCGAAATGAAATGTGCACAGCGTGATGAAATTCCAAAAATAACTGCAAAAGTAACTGTTAATATAGACGGTAAGGATTGTATAGTAGAAAAAGAGTTGCCTAAAAACGGATTTTATATTGATGAATACTGGCGTAAAGGCATACCGTATCCTGCAGTAAATCTTGGAAAGGTTAAGCTTACAGAGGGCACACATACAATAAAGATTACATTTATTGATAATAGTCCGTCATTCCAGTCATTCCGTTTCTTTAATGAGGATGTATTGAAAGACCTTGTATACGACGAGGGCGTTACGGTATAATTTTTTTAAATACATACGGTTGTTTGTGTTATGCCCTTAAAAAATATGCAACAAGTTGCTACAGTTTTTCGCAGAGCACAACACAATGCCGTTAACGGATTTCTGCAAAACAACACCTTCGCTTAACATAACTCCGTGTTGGGTTGCTGAATTTAATTATAATTAAAAATTATAATATACATTTTTAATAGGGAGGTTTATAATATGAAAAGCATATTAAAAACAACATTGTGTATGCTTGTTTGCTTTGCAATGATAATGCAGGGCGCTCTTGCATACTCTTATGAAAACGGTACAAATGTACCAAAAACCGATATCACAATCGAGGCAGAAACAGAGTTTGTAAGCTTTGTTGACAGTACCCCTGATTCTCTTGATAACGGTCCAAGACAACCCCTTTCGGATGAATATCCTAATTTGGAAGCATATACATACCCCGGTACAACTGAGCCGGCAGTATATATAGAGCTGGCTCCCGGAGATATTGTTGAAAGCTATACCTATGAAACCGACATAGATGTAGCAGGCTATTACAGAGTTTTGCTTGAGGTAAGGGAATGTACCGGCAAGGTAAAAGTTGTTGTAAATAATAATAACCGCAATAGCTATACTGTTGACAGAGTAGTTCAGACAACTGAAACAAACTGGAAAACAAAGCCTTATTTAAATGCAGGTCTTTTGTATTTTAAGGCAGGTAAAAATACTTTAAGGGTTGAGCCTGTAACAGGTACAACATCCTTTGGTTCAATTCGTATTGTAGCTCCAGCAATTGATATTGTTGAAACTGCAAATATGGGTACAATTTCACTGGGCATTGACGAGTTTGTAAAAGCAAGTTCATCATCTTCCGAAGGTGATTTTTATGCAACTGATAAAAGAGAAACAAATGATGTTATATTACTTACAGTTCCAACAGATGACCCTAACTGGGGACATTGGATTAAATGGACTTTTGAAGCACCGGTAGACGGTGACTATACATTTAACTATAAAGGTACTGCATCAGAATGTTTAAACGCAGATGAAACTGCTTATCACGAGCAAAGCTTTTATGGCAAAACATATTATGGCTCGTATAAAGCTCATATAGAAATTGACGGTGAGGATAAACCGTTTGTTGGCTCACCTGAAAATTTTGAGTCGAATTTTGGAACATACAGCCTTAAGGCAGGTACTCATACAGTACGCTTTGAAACTGATAGCTATGCATACTATAATGTAAAAGGTATGGATGTAAGTTATGTAGAAACTAATAAAATGTACCTTGCTGTTAAAGGTGCAACCGATAAAAAAGGTGTTATTGAGGGCGACAGCAAAAGAATGGATGTTGCTACGGCCGATCCTCACTACGGCGATTGGATTGAATGGAATGTTGAATTTCCTGTTGACGGCAACTATACATTTACACTTGACCATACCGGTTATGTAAATACTCCAAACGAAAGCCAGAATCTTGACGGCGTAACATATCCCGGCGATGTTTTTGCAGCTCACCTTGAAATAAACGGTGTTGATACACCTAATGTAAACAATGGTACAGTATTAAATATGTGTATGGGTACTTTTGAACTTACCAAAGGCACTTATACAATTAAATTTGAAAAAGATTGTTATGCACGTATGGTTATGAAGGGCATAAATGTAGATATTGTTGAGCCTGAAAAAGTTGTTTATACATTAGAAGCAGGTAAAACTTATAAAGCCTTAGTTGATGCAGAGGATTATTTTGCAGGTGTTTCAAATTATAACGATGTTGAAACAGGCTCTATTGCCGCTCCTGTACCTTGGACAGCAGATGAGTTTACAAAGCTTACTGCAATTGTTGGTATATACAATGGCAATGTGCTTGATAAAGTTTATATGTCCAGTGCAATTGCTGATAATAAGTTTGAAATATCAGGTATACAGATAGAAAACGGTCAGGAAGTTAGAGTACATCTTTGGGATATGGGTAACTTAAGAGCTGTAACCGGTTCTGTAATTTATTAATATAATATGCGGTCAACCCGCAAAAATCTTTTTGCGGGTTGACACAATAATACAAAAAGTATAAAAGGTTAAATTTAATTACTTTTTCATTATGGCATACGCCATTTTATTTCATAGTTTATACAATTTATATTATAAGAAAAGATAGGGTGACTTATGTTGAATTTAAAAATGTGTTCGCACAAAATTTTTAAAAGCTTATCATTAATAATGGTTTGCTTTGTTGTAACACTTTCTATTACCGCACCTGTTGCTTTTGCAGATGATGTGTATTATATTGAGGGCGAGGATCGTACTCCTATATATGGCGCATCTATTAAAGATCACGGTGACGGTCGATTAACAGCTTGGTTTTCAACCGATGGTGAGGCAGAGTGGACATTTACAGCAACTAAACGTGGTAACTATACCTTTAGTGCAAAAGGTAATGGTGAGGCTGAATCAAAAGCTATTTTTAAAGTAGACGGCACAAAAGTTTATGATGGTGCACTGAATAATACAGCTACATGGACTGTTAACGATAATGCTCCTGTAACAGAGCTTGGTACTGTGTTTTTGGATAAAGGTACTCACACTTTAAGCCTTAAACAGCCGGGTGTAGCTTCGTACTTTTTGGACTATTTCACATATACTGTTGTAGAAACTGCATTGGCTATTACTACCAATACCGAGTTTCCACCGTCAGAGGTTTATGAATTAACTGATGATTCAGGCTTTGTATATGAAGGTGACGAGGCTACGGCAATTGAGTTAAACGGTACAGCTACATATAAGGGTGAGGCTACTGGTGAAAAGGCATATCGTTTTGCGGTAATGCTTGAGGAGCCGGGTACAGTAGGTGTTGTGATTAACGGTACTGATTACGGCACATATAATGTAGATGTGGCAGGTGTGTATTGCACGCTTGATACTTTTGGACTTCCTGCAGGTGAAAATACTTTTGGTATTTATGCCGATGGTACAACAGTTATACTTAAAAATGTAAGATTACAGGCATTAGTACCCGGCTATACGCCAAATGGGGGCACGGGTATAAAAGTATCAGCAAATGCTTATGAATTTATAAACGATCCTTCTAAATATACCGAATCTTCCCCCGATGGACTTGATAATACATGGTCTAAGCCGGAATATTCACCAATTGAGGTTGTTGGCGGTGATGGAAATCTTGTTGTAGAAATGCAAGGAGGCGAGGGTTTAACTTACGAGATGTATGTGGAGGAAGCAGGAACATATATTGTGTCTGTAAGACTTGCAGGTCCGCAGGCGGGCACATTTAAAGCAACTGCCAACGGAAAATCCGTTTCCGGCGAATTTCCTGCAACAGGCGATTTCGGCACATACAAAAATTTTGAAATAGGCGTTTTAAATCTTGATAAGGGCTTAAATGAAATCAGATACGACCAGACTAAATCGGCAGTTTGTTTTTCAAAGCTTATAATTGAAAAGGTGGATACTGATATTGAGGTGTTCTCAGCATTTGTTGGTGAAAAAGCTGTTTTAAGTGACACAGTTTTACCAAGAGGTACTGATAAGCTTGATGTTTACTTTACTAATTATCTTTCAGAGGATACAACCAATGCATCTGTTATTTTAACAGGAGGCGGTAAAACTATCCCTGTAGAGCTTAAAGCAAGTGATGTTAAGCTTGAGGTAATTTTAAACGACACTCTTGATTGGGAAACAGATTATACATTGACAGTTAATAATGCATACAGTAAATACAACACAGTAAATCCTGAACCCGCTTACTTTACTTTTACAACAGGTGATGAATATTCAGACAGCGGTTTATCCGTTGCAACTGTTTCTGAAGTTTTCGAGAAAGAAGGCACTATTACTGTTAAAGGTGAAGTAAAATCATCTGCCGATGCTTACATTGCAGGCAGAAAGGTTACTGTTAAGGTTGAGTACGATAATGAAATTTTTGGCACTTACGATGCAGGCTTAACCAATGCGGGCGGGGCGTTTAAATATGAGATTGATATTAACGACGGCGATAGTGGTTTGTATGCAGTATCTGTAATACCTGAATACGGTGCATATACAGAACCGGTAGAAATATCATACATAACCGAAGGTGATATGTTATTGGCTTTGGCTAATCTTAAAATTACAAGTACAGATGATATTGGCACTTGGTTTGAAACTTATGGCGAACATTTCGGCACAGTTCTTTTAAATGCAGATGGTATAACCGATATTTCAAAGGTACAAAACAGATTTGCAGGTGCAGACTATTCTGATAAGACTGTATTTTTAACAGATTACGAAAAATATCTTGTATTAGAGCGCTTGCTTCAGGGCGATTCTGCTTGCATTACTGCTATTTTGGAAAATGAAGCAGATTGCGCAAAAGTAGGTATAGACGGTAAAAAGGCCGCAATTCTTATAGATAGAAAAACAACCGGCGTAATAGCAAATGATGCAGCAAGAGTAGCTTTTGTTGCAGAACTTGTTGCACTTGACGGTGTTGAAACCGCAGAGACATATAAGAGTGCTTATGATACACTTGCAGGTAAGCATCTGTTTGCAAAAACAGGATACGATATTGCGGAACTTGATATTGAAAATATTTCTGCAAAGAAATTACAGAGTGTCGAAATTCCATTATCATTTACAGAAATTCAGAATGATATAGTAGGTATCGTTGTAACAATCGAATGTAGCGACGAAACTGCAATATCGGATTTGGTTGTTAATATTAAAAAATCGCTTGAAGCAACCTATACAAAGACTATTGCAGAGGATAAAAAATCAGCAGAATTTGTTATTAAAACAAAAGGCGCTATGGACAGTGTTAAATCACTTGGCAATATTGCATTTAAAGCAAGAAAAGCAGGTACATATAACCTTACCGTAAAAGCTAATGTATTGTACGAAATAGCCGGCAAGGATTATGACGGAACAACAAATATTACTGCAAATGCTTCATCGGCACTTGAGGATATAAGCTTAACTGTTTCGGTAACCGAGCCTTCAACCGATAAAGACACCGGCGGCGTATCAAGCTTTGGCGGTGGCGGTGGCGGCGGTTCATCTTCCGGCAAAGATGATAAAGACGACACAGAAAATAAAGAGGATACAGAAAATAAGGAAAATACCGAAAATAACCCTGTTGACACAAAATCAGGCTTTACAGATTTAGCTGATTTTGATTGGGCTAAAGAAAGCATTGAAAGTTTAACCGATGCAGGCGTTATTTCAAAGAGTGAGGATGGTAAATTCAATCCCGCAAAAGCAGTTACAAGAGAAGAGTTTGTAAAAATGCTTGTTATTGCACTTGGTTTTGAGGCAGAGGATGCTAAAGCTGATTTTACCGATGTGGATTTGAACCAGTGGTATGCACCTTATATTGCAATTGCTAAAGCTAAAGGTATTACAAAGGGCAGAGCTGACGGAAGCTTTGGCGTAGGTCAGCAAATAAGCCGTCAGGATATGGCAACACTTGCATGGCGTGCACTTGTAATTGCAGGCATTACAGCAGATGAGACAGCAGACGAAGCATTCGCAGATGATGCGGACATTGCAGAGTATGCAAAGGCATCTGTTTACAGTATGAAAAAATTGGGTATTATAAGCGGAGTAGGCGAAAATAACTTTGATGCAGTTGGAACATCTAACCGTGCTATGGCTGCTAAAGTAATTTTTGAAATGAGAAAGGCGGTGGCAGAATGAAAAAAATAGTATCATTATTATTAGTGCTCTTATTATTAACAACAACAGTTTTTGCGGAAACATATTCAAACAAGCTTGATATTCTTTCTGCTATGGACGCTGTTTCAAAAGCAAATAATCCTACATATCTCGTAACTCGCGCAGAGTTTGCACAGGCAGCAGCTATTTTAAGCGGTTCGGGTGAAATTGCACCTATGGATACCGACTTTGCCGATGTTAAGAAGGACAACAAATATTCGGGTTATATTAAATATCTTGCTGATAACGGCATTATAGAAGTAACCGAAAACTTTGACCCTGAAGGCTGCTGTTCAAGACAGTTTTCTTTAACTACAGCTCTTAATGCTGTTGGCTATGGTGAATATATTAATATGATGGGCGGTATGGAATCGGCTGCAGCAAAGCTTAAATTAAGCCAGAAGGCTGTATTTGAAAACGGAAACCTTACTTATGAGGGCTTAACACATCTTATGTACAGTATGCTTTTTGTTCCGCTCCCAAGTATTACATATACAACAGCGGGCAATGAGTATCTTGAAACAGTAAAAACCTTTAGCAACAAAGTACACCTTGTTGAAAGACTCGGCTTAAGTGTTTTAAACGGTGTTGTAACTGAGGTTGATTTTAAAGGATACCGCGTAGGCGTAGATATTGACGAAATTATATATACAGACAGCGGACGCATATTCAATAAGGGTAAGGGCTATACACTTAATGCATCACTTGGTATTGATATAAACAAATACGAAATGGTGCCTGTAACATTTTGGGTAGATGAAAATGATAAGGTTATAGCCATGTATCCGCAGGAGGATTACAGCGTTGTATATGCACCTATTTACTCTGTAAACGGCGATAGCAGTGCTACTGCACCGTATGCTATAAGCGATATAAACAGACTTATGTTGCTTGACGATAAAAAAGAGTATGATGTAGCTCCTGATGCAAAAGCAAGACATAATCTTGAAAATACAACAAAGCCTCAGAAATATGCAGGCAGCTATGCTAAACTTATTATGCATAACGATGATGTTGTATATATTGAAACATGGGATTTAACAGAGGGCGGTATTATTTCTGAAATAGGTGATACAAATGTTTCGTACAAAAAGGGTACTGCTTCATATAAAATAAACCCTATAACACAGTTTGACCGTAAAATAGTAATTATTAACGACGAAAGCCGTGACTATGCAGACCTTAAAACTGATACATATTTTGATTTTTATAAGGTTAATAATGACACATTGGTTGTAGTTGCAAACGAGAAAATAATTACAAGTACATTTAACGGCTTGGGTTCAGACTTTATAAGTATTGGCGATGTATCGTACATTACAGCTAAAAATATGTATTTCTGCTCTGACGGCGAAAAATATGTTGCAGTAAATACTGCTTCACCTGCTTATGATGAAAGCAATCTGCTTTCGGCAGCAGGCCTTGAGGTTAATGTATTCTTTAATGCAAAAAGAGAGGCTTGCTATATCAGTCTTGCTCCGGGAAATGAGCTTGTGTTAAAGGAATTTTTAGGACTTATATCAGGTTATTCAGAGAAAAAATTCAACGAAAAAGCAAAAATGGCAGTAATCCCTCTTGAGGGCGACGATTTTACCAAAAAGGTTTATGAAGTATCAGATAAATGTACTTATCTTGACGGTTTAAATCTTGAAACAGTTCTTGGTAACGCAAACAAAATAAACGGCGACGGTATATATTTGTTTACACTCAACGGTAAAGACGAAATCCGCAAGGTTGAAAAGCCGTCGGGTATAAAAGGCTTCGAGGATGAAAACGGTTACACAGGTAAATCGGAAGGCAGCAGTAAAACAAATATTATATATACTGTTCCCGGTGCCAACTACATAAGCTGTCTTATAGATGGCAGGCGTTATTATTATGATGTTAATACTGATATTCGTGTGCTTTATGTTAACAGTGACGGCGAGCCGGCTGTTACTACAATAAAGCCAAAGCAAACAACAGGTAACAGTATTGCAGGTATAGACGGAACAACATCGGCATATTTGCGTTTGTTTGGTTATGAAAACAGTATGGACTTAAGACTTGCTGTTATGGTTAATGCAAAAAGCATTTATAAGTGGGATGAGGTTTACGGCTTTATTGAAAAAAGCGGTATAAGCCTTGGCGAAAATGAGGAAGTCCTTGTAAATGTTATTTTAACAGACAAAGAGGGTTCAAAAACCTATGCGATTTCCAAGGAAGCAGCAGATACACTTCCTGATCACGCTTACGGTGCATGGTATCCCGATGCTAAAATAAGCAAGGATCCTATTAAATTTGGCAACAACGGAGTAATTGCAAATTTAACTTATGATTTTGAAGCTTGGGGAAAACCAAATAACGATTCTGTTCACACAGGCTATGTAGAGGAAGCCTTTACAAACGGATTTATTATAAGTGAAGGCGGCGAAAAAGCTGTTGGCTATGCTGTTGCATCCGATGTTAAGGTTATGAAGGTTGGAGAAAGAGGCAAAAACGGCATTTATAAAATGGAGGAAATGCAGATAGATAATATCGTTCCGGGTGATACAATCACCTATATACTTGCTCCTGAGCCAAGATTAGGCGTTATATGCGCAATCTTTGTTAAAGAATAAAACAAAAAATATGCAGAGCTTTTGCTCTGCATATTTTTTATATATCATAAAAATTGTACGGCTTATATTTTTTTGTTTGTATATCAAGGGGGTCAAAATCAGGTATGGTATCCAGGGTGTTTTGCCGTTTTGGATTTATGGGGTTTTCCATAAGCACATACCGAACACAGTCATAAATATGGTCCTCATTATTTGTGTCTATATCCTCAACATTGGTACTGTCA
>JAZSPJ010000211.1:0-5699 GCA_045537365.1 Clostridia bacterium | reverse complement strand
GTTCGATTCTCGCAGGGGGTGCCAAAAACCCGTACACTTTCGTGTACGGGTTTTTGCTTTTTAAGCTGTATGCAGTATTTTTATCTGTAAAAATCACTTCAAAACAACAATATATATTAATTTTTTAAAAAAAATTTGCATTTGTTGTCAATATATAGTATAATAAAAATAATAGGATTTTTATTATGGAGATTTATTAAATGAAAATACTTGTAATAAGCGATACGCATAACTATACAGGCGATGCAATTGAAGCAATATACGCACTCAAACCCGATTATACATTCCATCTGGGCGATATGGCAAACGATTGCGACGAAATACGCTATGCATATCCCGATATAAATTTTAACGCAGTTCTTGGCAATAATGATTTTTATTGCAAAAGCTATGAAAAAGAGCTTACATTTACTATTGACGGTATTATATTTTTTGCCTGTCACGGTCATAAATATAATGTAAAGTACGGGCTTGAAAAATTAAAGCTCCGTGCAAAAGAAATCGGTGCAAATGTTGTGCTTTTCGGGCATACACATCAAAAGCTGTGCGAATTTGACGGTGATGTGTACTATGTAAACCCCGGCAGCGGAAAAAGTACCTATGCTCTTATTACCACAGATAATTCAAAGGTTAATATTGAAATAAAAGAATTCGGCGATTATAATTTAAAGCCATCGGATTACATTTTAAACGCATCAAAGCTTGAAAAGCTTATTAATTACACACACATTGGCTCACCTATTTATTTTTACGATGAGGTAAGTTCCACCTTTGATGTATTAAAAACAAAAGCTTTTGAAAACGGTGCTCTGGTTGTTGCCAAAAAGCAAACCAACGGACGAGGCCGTTTAAACCGAAGCTGGCAGTCAGATAACGGCGGTATATATTTTTCGTTTTATACAGACCCAGGCTTATATACCGACAATGTGCAGATACTTAATATTATTTGTGCACTGGCAGTAAATGATGTACTAAAAAAATACGGCGATACAAAAATAAAATGGCCTAATGACATTGTTTTAAACGGAAAAAAAATATGCGGAATACTTTCAGTAGGCAATGTAGAAAATTCAAAGCTTAAATATATTATGACGGGTATAGGCATAAACGCAAACTGCGAAAGATTTTCAAGTGAGCTTATATATGCATCGTCAATAAAAAATGAAACAGGCTATGCCGTTGACGAAAACACCCTGCTTTCCGATATAATAAAATCTATTGACTGTAACTTAAGACATATTGATATACCAAATCAGCTGAAAAAATACAGACAGCAATGTATAACACTTAACAAAGAGGTAACAGTAAACAATATAAACGGCGATGTTATTACAAAAGGAATATGTAAAGATGTTCAAGATGACGGCTCTTTGGAGATACTGACAGACAGCGGAAGGATAAATGTTAACAGCAATGAGGTATCTGTAAGGGGCTTGTACGGATATATTTAATAAATGCGAGGATAAATTAATGATTATAAAACAACCGACTATATACTCACAGATATGTGAGTATATATCTGAAAAGAAAATTCGTTTAAGTGCACCCGGTCATAAAGGCAATGTACATTTTAAAGCAATAGATATGTTTAAAACCGATATAGCCCCTAACAGTACAAATAAAGGCAGAGCTTTGGGCAACGGTTTTATAAATCGGGCAGAAAAAAAGCTTGCCGAAAAATACGGTACAGTTGCATCTTTTTACCTTACAAACGGCACAGAGTGCGGTATACACATAATGGCATCAGCTATGCTTAAAAAGGGCGATAAGGTATTAGTTGACAGATTAAGCTCAAAAGCGGTTATACAATCGGTAATCGCCTGCGATCTTGTGCCTGTGTTCATTGACCGTTCATTTAATCACCAGTATGGATTTGAGGGCGGTCTTAATATTGAAAGACTTGATTATGCAATGAGCGTGCACAGCGATGCAAAAGCTGTATTTGTACAATCCGTTACACCTCACGGTATAGTATCGGATATGGAAAGAATATGTGAAACTGCACACCGCAATAATATGCTGGTTCTGTGTGATGAGACCTACGGCGGTCATTTTTCAACCTATAACGGTCTGCCTCATTCAGCACTTGAATTCGGTGCAGATATAGTCGTACAGTCTGCAAGCGATATGCTTGGCGCATTAAGCGGAGGTGCACTGTTACATATTAACAACTCCTCAATTGATATAGAAAGAATCAAGGACGAGCTTAATGTTTATCAGTCGCATAATGTATCAATGTCGGTTATATGTGCGCTTGATAACAGTATTCACTATGCATTCAATTCGCAAAAAAAATACGAAGCGGTACTAAAAGCTCTTGAAAATGCATCAAAGCTTATAAACTCACAAACAGAAATATACTGGCTTGACCGAACAGTTGAAGGCACCTGCAATATTTACACGGCAGACCCGATGCGCATTACCTTAAGCTTTGCAAAAACTCCGCTTACAGGCTATCAGGCTTATGAGATTTTGCGTAAAAAGCATAAAATAGAATGTGATTTTGCCGACTCAAACAATGTTGTGCTTTCAGCAAGCATTTATAATTCGCCTTATGATATAAGAAAGCTAACAAATGCACTCAATGCAATTTCGTATATGACACATAAATTAAAATATCAACAGCTTGAAGTAAAAACCGAGCTTTCGGTAATTATAAACGATGTAAGCTTTCATTTAACCCCATACGATGCCTACCATTCAAATTATGAAAGAATAGAGCTTAATCAGTCAAGAGGCCATATAAGCAGACGCGCAGTTTGCAGGTTTCCTACAATGACGCCGATTATACTTCCGGGCGAGAAAATTACAAGCGAGCATATTGAACTTATATTCTCAATTATAGACAACGGCGGTCTTGTTGACGGGATAAACGAAAACGAGGAAATTGATGTAGTATCTGTAACAGATGGTTTTTTTAAAACAGAACAAATAAGACTATTTTAATTATTTTGTTGAGGTGAAACAATGGCAGATAATAAAAGAAATAACGAGTATTCCAACGAAAGCATAACCCAGCTTAAGGGCGCGGACCGTGTAAGATTGCGCCCGTCGGTTATATTCGGCTCTGACGGATTGGAGGGTTGCCAGCATTCCGTTTTTGAAATACTTTCAAACTCTATTGACGAAGCCAGAGAGGGCTACGGCAAGCTTATTGAGGTTACAAAATATCTGGATAAATCCATAGAGGTAACCGATATGGGCAGAGGTATACCCGTAGATTTTAACGCAGTTGAAAACCGTTACAACTGGGAGCTTGTATTTTGCGAAATGTATGCAGGCGGAAAATACAATACCAATAACGGCGAAAACTACGAGTTCAGCTTGGGCTTAAACGGTCTTGGTGCATGTGCAACACAGTATGCATCGGAATATATGGATGTTACTGTTTGCCGTGACGGCTTTAAATACGAGCTTCACTTTGAAAAAGGTATAAATATAGGCGGTCTTACAAAAACACCGTTCCGCCACCGCCATACTATGACAAAAATAAAATGGCGTCCTGACCTTGATGTATTTACAGATATTGATATACCGAAGGAATACTTTTTTGATGTACTTAAAAAACAGGCGATTGTAAACAAGGGCTTGCTTTTAAAGCTTAAAATTGAAACAGAAAAAAATGTGTTTGAGGAACACGATTTTATATATGAAAACGGCATTACCGATTATGTTAAGGAAACCGCAGGCGAAGGTGCACTTACCGAGGTTAAGTATTTAGAGTGCGAACGCCGTGGCCGTGACCGTGAGGATAAGCCCGATTACAATGTAAAATTAAGTGTGGCTTTTGCCTTTTCAAACAAGGTTTCTATGCTTGAATATTACCATAATTCAAGCTTTTTGGAGCACGGCGGTTCACCCGATAAAGCAGTAACAAACGCCTTTACCTTTGTTATTGACAAATACTTAAAAAGTAATAACAAATACACTAAAAATGAATCAAAAATAAACTTTAGCGATATTAAGGACTGTCTTATCCTTGTATCAAACTCCCTTTCGGGACTTACCAGCTACGAAAACCAAACCAAAAAAGCAATTAACAACAAGTTCATTCAGGATGCAATGGTGGAATTTTTAAGGCACGAGCTTGAAGTTTATTTTATAGAAAATAAAATGGAAGCGGAAAAAATTTCTGCACAGGTGCTTGTAAACAAGCGAAGCCGTGAGCACGCTGAAAAAGCAAGAGTTAATATTGCCAAAAAATTAAGCGGTGCAATAGATATTAACAACCGTGTACAAAAATTTGTTGACTGCCGTACAAAGGATGTATCAAAGCGAGAGCTTTATATAGTTGAGGGTGACTCGGCTTTAGGCTCGTGTAAGCTTGGCAGGGACTCGGAGTTTCAGGCTATAATGCCTGTAAGAGGTAAAATACTTAACTGCTTAAAATCCGATTACGATAAAATATTTAAAAGCGAAATAATAACCGACCTTATGAGAGTTTTAGGATGCGGTGTTGAAATTCAGAGCAAGCATAATAAAAATCTTTCAACCTTTGATATGGACAACCTGCGCTGGGATAAAATTATTATTTGTACCGATGCCGATGTAGACGGTTTTCAGATACGCACACTTATACTTACAATGCTATACCGTCTTGTGCCTTCGCTCATAGCAGAGGGAAAAGCTTTTATAGCGGAATCACCGCTTTTTGAAATAAACACAAAAAAGGAAACATATTTTGCCTATACCGAAAAAGAAAAGGCTGATATACTAAAAAAAATAGGCAACGAAAAATGCACCATTCAGCGTTCAAAAGGTTTGGGTGAAAACGAGCCCGAAATGATGTGGAAAACAACTATGAATCCCGAAACCCGCCGTCTTATAAAAGTAACTGCAGAGGAGGCAGAAAGAACAGCATATATGTTCGACCTGCTCCTTGGCGATGACCTTGCAGGCAGAAAAGATTACATTGCCGAAAACGGACATTTGTATCTTGATATGCTTGATTTAAGCTGACAGAAAGGACAGGATTTTAAAAAATGCATTACGAGGAACAAAAAATCACCGACACTCTGCGCGAGAACTATATGCCTTATGCAATGAGTGTAATCATATCACGAGCAATACCAGAAATTGACGGTTTTAAACCATCGCACCGAAAATTGCTTTACACTATGTATAAAATGAATTTGCTTACATCGGGCACTACAAAATCCGCCAATGTTGTAGGCAGTACAATGAAATTAAACCCTCACGGCGATGCCGCAATATACGAAACAATGGTACGACTTACAAGGGGTAATGATGCTCTTTTGCATCCTTTTGTAGAATCAAAGGGTAACTTTGCAAAGCATTATTCAAGGGATATGGCTTATGCCGCCTCCCGTTACACCGAGGTTAAGCTTGCGCCTATATGCAAAGAGCTTTTTGGCGATATAGATAAAAACACAGTCGATTTTCAGGATAACTACGACGGTACTTTAAAAGAGCCTGTACTTCTGCCTGTATCATTTCCGAACATACTTGTAAGCCCAAATCAGGGTATAGCAGTTGGTATGGCAAGCAATATATGCTCGTTTAATTTAAAAGAGGTGTGCGATACCACTATTGCATACTTAAAAAACGAAAACTGCGATTTGTTTAAAACCCTTCTTGCACCCGATTTTTCAACAGGCGGACAGCTTATATATAACGAAGAAGCCTTAAAACAAATTTATGATACAGGCAAGGGCAGTATTAAAATAAGAAGCCGTTGG
>JAZSPJ010000131.1:0-1679 GCA_045537365.1 Clostridia bacterium | reverse complement strand
GACTTGGTTTTCATCGAGCAGGGTTTCGGTTATATGTATGTCCTCTTTAAAAATTTCCATAAAAAATCCTCCTTTAAGCATTATCATATACAAAATATATGTGCCATAAGGAGGATTTATACATTTATTATTTATTAAGCGGATATGTCCAGCCAAAGCTGTCCTCTATTTTGCCCCACTGAATGCCTGTTAATGTATCGTAAAGCATCTGAGTTGTTTCGCCTATTTTACCATCGTTTATTATATAGCTTTTGCCGTTATAGTTAAGCTCACCGATTGGTGATACAACTGCCGCTGTTCCGCAACCCCAGAATTCCTCTAAAGTTCCGTTTTCAAGAGCAGTTAAAAGCTCGTCTACACTTATAAGGCGCTCGCATACTTTGTAGCCCTTTGATTTTAATACCTCTAAAATAGATTTTCTTGTAATACCGGGAAGTATTGAGCCTGTAAGCATTGGGGTAATTACTTCGCCGTTAATTTTGCACATTACATTCATTGCGCCGACTTCCTCAATGTATTTGCGCTCAACACCGTCAAGCCAGAGTACCTGTGTAAAGCCAAGTGCTGCCGCTTTGTCGCCTGCACGGTTACTTGCAGCATAGTTGCCGCCGCATTTAGCATAGCCTGTACCGCCTTTTACTGCACGAACATCCTCCGACTCTATCATAATTTTAACAGGGTTAATGCCCTCAGCATAGTAGCTTCCGCTTGGTGATGCTATAATCATAAAGCGTGCCATTTTAATTTCGTGAAGTCCAAGCTGGTCGTCTGTACCAAAAAGATACGGACGGATGTAAAGCGACTCACCTGCGCCTGATGGAACCCAATCCTGCTCAAATGCCACAAATTCTGTTATAGCCTGAAGCATATCTTCTTCAGGTATAAGCGGAAGACGAATTCTTTCGGCAGAATTATTCATTCTTTTAACATTTTCATCAGGTCTGAAAAGCTGTACAGTACCGTCAGCACGGCGGTATGCCTTTAACCCCTCAAAAACCTCTGCACCATAGTGGAATACTGTTGCCGCAGGATGAAGCGAAATGTTTTCAAACGGTACTATTCTTGCATCGTGCCAGCCTTTTTCCTTTGTATAGTCCATTATAAACATGTGGTCGGAAAATACTTTGCCGAAGCCAAGGTCTTTAGTAGGTTTTACTTTTGGATTTTGTGTTTTTTCAATTCTGATATTTAACATTGTTTTTCCCCCTGAATTATTTTATAAATTATTATCGTCATACCCGTCGCCTTTGATTTCCTCAATTGCATTAACATCGTACGGGGTACTTTGGTAAACAAAGTAGTTAAGCCATCTATTGTTTTTGTCATAATTAAAAACTGCATAACAGAGCCATTTTCAAAAATTATTACCCCATTTTTATTCTCCTTACCCCACATAATCTCCAAAATTTACAACACTTTTGTGGGCTTGTAGAGTATATTTCTGCTTCAAAATTATATCTTCAAATTCTTCGCTATTAAGTTTGTCAAATGTTAATTCTAATTTATCCATTTCCGAACTCATGTGCTCAGGAAGAACTGAAGTGTATAAATCCATAGTCATTTTTAATGTTGCATGTCCTAAGTATGCTTGAACAGTTTTGGGTTGTATTCCAGCTTCAAAACATCTCGTAGCAAAAGTATGCCTAAAACAATGACATGAGAATGTGTTTATTTCATCG
>JAZSPJ010000161.1:0-2588 GCA_045537365.1 Clostridia bacterium | reverse complement strand
TCTTTTAAAACATATTGCATCCCTTTGTGCGATTACAAATCCAAGTACGAACTCATTTAAACGACTTGTACCGGGCTTTGAAGCGCCTGTAACTGTTGGTTATGCAACATCTAACAGAAGTGCTGTTATAAGAATACCTGCTTATGCAAAAGCTCCTGAACTCAGACGATTTGAGCTTCGTAACCCCGATGCTACCTGTAACCCATACTTCTGCTATGCGGCAATACTTATGGCAGGTATAGACGGTATTAAAAATAAAATTGATCCTCACGCAAACGGCTGGGGTCCTTACGATTGCAACCTTTTCCATCTCCCTGAGGAGGAAAAAGCAAAGCTTAAGCATCTCCCTACATCGCTCGGCGAGGCTTTAGATGCTCTTGAAGCTGATAACGACTATTTAACAGCCGGCGGAGTATTCCCAAAAGAGCTTATTGATAACTTTATTACAACAAAAAGAGCAGAGGTTCGTGAGCTTGCGGCTATTCCACACCCTGCTGAATTTGATAAATACTACAATCTTTAATATTATATAAAAAAGGGGCACTTTTTTGCCCCTTTTTAAGCATTTAAAGGAGAAACAGGAGAAAGATATGTCAAAAATAAAATCACTGATATTAACAATACTTGGTACTATGATTACAGGCTTTGCAATCGGCAGTTTTCTTACACCTAATAAAATTGTAGGCGGAGGAGTATCGGGCATTTCAACAATTATTTATCACTCACTTGGCTTTGCACCCGGTGTAAGCTTTTTTGTAATAAATATTATATTGCTTTTAATAGGTCTTAAGGTACTGGGAAAAAGCTTTATAGTCAAAACACTTGTGGGTACAGCACTTTTATCGCTTTTTGTACAGCTTTTTACTTTGTTTCCCATATATACAGATAATATGATTTTATCAACATTGTTTGGCGGTGTTTTATACGGTCTGGGTATCGGTCTTGCCTTTGCCGCAGGTGCATCAACCGGCGGTACGGATATAATCGGCAGGATTATTCAGCATAAAATACCGTATATGCCAATAGGTAAACTGCTTTTATTTGTTGACGGTGTTATAATTGCAGTATCGCTTATTATATTTAAAAACCTTGAGCTTACAATGTTTGGTATAATATCGCTTTTTGTTTCAAGCTACTCAATAGATGTTATAATTCAAAAACTCAATATTTCCCGCATTGCTTTTGTTATAACCGATAAAGGCGAGGAAATTGCCCAAAAGCTTGTAAATACATCACCAAGAGGAGTTACACTTATTGATGTTAAGGGCGTTTATACCAATACGGATAAAAAAATGCTCTTTTGTGCTTTAAAAGAGAGTGAAAGCGCGGAGTTTCAGCGAAAAATTCTTGAAATCGATTCTTGCGCATTCATAGTTTTTTCTGAATCGCAGAGGATAAAAGGCAACGGTTTTTATTTGTATAAATAGGGTATACTTAATATAAAGGAGCTGTTATAATTGAACATTTATAAAAATATTACAGAGCTTATAGGTAACACACCGATTATGGAGCTTGAGAACTATGAAAAGCATTTAAATTCAAATGCAAATATACTTGCAAAGCTCGAATATTTAAACCCGGCAGGCAGTGTAAAGGACAGAGCGGCACTTTATATGTTAAAGGATGCCCAAAGCAAGGGTACTCTTAAGACTGATACAGTAATCATAGAGCCTACAAGTGGCAATACAGGCATAGGCTTTGCGGCGATTGCGGCATCAAAGGGCTATAAGGTATTGCTTACTATGCCGGATACAATGAGTGTTGAAAGGCGAAATCTTTTAAAAGCCTACGGAGCTGAGATTGTACTTACCGACGGTAAGCTTGGTATGAACGGTGCAATCCAAAAGGCTGTGGAGCTGAATAAACAAATTGAAAACAGCATTATACCCGGTCAGTTTACAAATCCTTCAAATACTTGTGCACATTATAAAACAACCGGACCTGAAATATGGCAGGATTGTGACGGCAAGATAGATATTTTTGTAGCAGGTGTCGGCACGGGCGGTACAATAACCGGAACGGGAAGGTTTTTAAAGGAGCAAAACCCGGATATAAAAATTGTTGCGGTTGAGCCGATAAATTCTCCTGTGCTGTCGCAAGGTAAAAGCGGACCGCATGGCTTGCAGGGCATTGGCGCAGGCTTTGTGCCGGATATTTTAGATGTTAATCTGATTGACGAAATTATTACAGCAACCGAGGATGATGCATATACCGCCTCACGCTTTGTTGCTCAGAATGAGGGCATTTTGGTTGGTATATCGTCAGGTGCGGCGCTTTATGCGGCAGGTGAGCTTGCAAAAAGAGCCGAAAATAAAGGCAAAAACATTGTTGTTCTTTTGCCTGATACGGGTGACAGATATTTGTCCACTCCGATGTTTTCGTAACAGTTTAACCCCGTATTTAATATAATAATACGGGGTGTATAATATGAAAAATAAAAAAGACCTTAAACACAAGGTGTTTAAAATATTTTGTACTGTTGTATGCATTATTTCAGTTTTGTTTTTTTCAGTCAGTATATGGCAGGTTACAAACGAAATTCTGGTTAACGAAATGCAAAGGCAGTGCTCGCTTATAATAAACGATGC
>JAZSPJ010000070.1:0-2701 GCA_045537365.1 Clostridia bacterium | reverse complement strand
ATCTACACAAAGCGAGCTTGTTGAAAGACTGCACAGCGAGGGCTATCAGGTTACACAGGCAACCACATCGAGGGATTTAAACGAGCTTCGTATTGTTAAAGTGCAAAATGGTTCGGGTGCGTATAAATATGCCGCACCGTCGGAGCTTGAAATAAAAATAAACGATAAAATGCACAATATGTTTTCACAGTGCATATTAAGTGTTGAACACGCAATGAATATAGTTGTAATCAAAACAATTACAGGTGCGGCACAGGCGGCGGCTTATGCACTTGATAGCTTTACCTGGGATGAGATTATAGGCTCTATTGCGGGCGACGATACTGTTATGGTAGTTGTGCGAAATGAAAAAAGCGCAAGGCAGCTTGAGGCAAAGCTTATAAAGTATAAGGTGGAATAGTGTTATGATTAGCAATCTTACTATCAATAATATAGCTGTTATTGATAAGGTTAATGTGGAGTTTGAAAGCGGCTTTAATGTACTCACAGGCGAAACAGGCGCAGGTAAATCTATAATAATAGACTCTTTAAACATTTTAAAGGGCGAAAGGGCATCGAAAACACTTATAAGGTCGGGCGAGGGCAAGGCAAAGGTAAGTGCTGTAATCAGTGTGCCTCAAAATGTTGCCGATTTTATTATAAACAGTTTTGATATTGAGGTTTGCGATAACGAAATTATGGTAAGCCGTGAGATTACGGCTGACGGCAAGAATAATATCCGTATAAACGGCGAGGCGGTTACTTTAAGTGTACTTAAACAAATAGGGGATATGCTTATAAATATACACGGTCAGCACGATAATACTGCATTGCTTGCAAAGAAAAACCATATATCATATCTGGATGAGTTTGCAGGTGACGATATTTATAATCTTTTAAATGAATACATGGAGGTACATAAAAGCTATTTAGAAACCGGGGAAAGCTTAAATAACATACAAACAGATAATTTTGAAAAAGCAAGACGGGTTGAAATGCTGAATTTCCAATGCGATGAAATTGCCCGTGCAAAGCTTGTATCGGGCGAGGAGGAGCAACTGGATGCAAGGCATAGCTTTATTACAAACATACAGGAAATATCAAACGCAGTGACGGGCGCTTATGCAAATATTTTTGAGGGCAGTGAGTATACTCCGTCAGCTCACGATTTGCTGTGGGACGGAATAAATATGCTTGAAAAGGTAGAAAGGTTTGATGCCGATATAAGCGATATACGCACAGCACTTGCCGATGCAGGATATATTATTGACGATAAAATGCGTGAGCTTAAAAGGCTTTGTGACGGTTTAAGCTATGATGACAGGGAACTTAAGGAAATTGAGGCAAGACTTGAGCTTATATATAACCTTAAAATGAAATACGGTAACAGTATTGAGGATATACTTGCATATTATGAAAAAATATCCGACGAGCTTGAAAACCTTGAAAACTCCGAGCAAAGCATAAAGCTTTTGGAAAAACAGCTAAATGAGCTTGAAACCAAAAGATTTAATATTGCCAAAAAAATAACCGAGGTGCGCAAGAATGGTGCGAAAAGACTTGCAAGCCTCATTATGAAAGAGCTTTGCGACCTTGAAATGGATAAGGTAAAATTTGAGGTACAGATAAATCCTTGCGATTATAATTTAAACGGTGCTGACGATGTTGAGTTTTTAATATGTACTAATGTGGGCGAGGGCTTTAAAGAGCTTTCAAAGATAGCATCGGGCGGTGAACTTTCAAGGGTAATGCTTGCAATAAAAAGCGTGCTTTTGGAGTGCGACGGCGCTCAAACCGCAGTATTTGATGAAATAGACACAGGCGTAAGCGGTAGGACTGCAAGAGCTATAGGTGAGAAATTAATCAAAATAAGCCGAAATATTCAGGTTATATGTATAACACACCTTCCTCAGATTTCATCTCTTGCCGACAGCCATTTTTTAATACAAAAAAATGTGGAGGATGAACGCACAAAAACATCTGTAAAATTGCTGGACAGGGATGAGAGGATTACAGAAGTTGCACGCACACTTGGCGGTGCAGAAATTACCGATATAACACTTAAAAATGCTGAAGAATTGGTATTACAAGGCGAAAAATTAAAAACGGGGGATAAATAATATGAGTACAAAGGATACAAGAAGAGATAAACATAATTACTATCTTGATATTGCTGAAACAGTTCTTGAAAGAGGTACTTGTTTAAGACGGAATTATGGGGCAATAATAGTAAATAATGATGAAATTGTATCAACGGGTTATACAGGCGCACCAAGAGGCAGAAAAAACTGTCTTGATACAGGTTCCTGTACAAGAGAAAGACTTAATATACCAAGAGGCGAGCGCTATGAAATGTGCCGCAGCGTACATAGTGAGGCAAATGCAATAATAAGTGCATCCCGTAAAGAAATGCTTGGTGCAACACTTTACCTTGTAGGTAAGGACTATGTAACAGGCAAGCTTGTGGAAAATGCAACCTGCTGTGCTATGTGTAAAAGAATGGTTATAAACGCAGGAATTAAAGAGGTTATAGTGCGTATAACCAAAGACGAGTTTAAAATTATAGATGTTAACGAGTGGATAAACTTTGATGAAACACTTGAAGGAATTCTGGGATATTAATACGAGCATAAAATATTTGCAAAATATTTAATACTTTTTGCAAAGTGCAAACTATTGACAAAAGATTTTGCATCTGTTAAAATAATTAAAAAATCAAAAG
>JAZSPJ010000154.1:0-2779 GCA_045537365.1 Clostridia bacterium | reverse complement strand
TGCCATATTAGGGTGTATCATACCCGAACCTTTTGCAATACCGCCAATTTTACATTCCTTATCTCCTATTTTAAAGCTTACGGCAACCTCTTTTTTTACAGTATCGGTTGTCATAATACCCTCTGCGGCATCTGAGCTGTTACCGCCTAATCCTGAAACAAGCTCGCCTATACCGTTTTGTATAGGCTCTATATCCATTGGCATACCTATAACACCTGTTGAGCCTACAAGAACATCCTCACAATTTAAGTTAAGTGCATTTGCTGCAATTTGTGCCATTTGCTTTGAAATTTCAACACCGTTTGCATTACAGGTGTTTGCATTACCGCTATTGCACAAAACTGCCTGAGCTTTATAATTTTTAAGGTGTTCCTTATTAACTGTAATAGGTGCGCCTTTTACAAGGTTTGTTGTATAAACTGCCGCCGCATCGCACATAGCCTCACTATATATAAGAGACAAATCTCTTTTTGTTTTATTCTTTCTAATTCCGCAATGTATACCGTTAGCGCTAAATCCTTTTGCGGCACATACACCGCCATTTATAAATTCCATTTTTTACCTCCTCAAATATCGAGATTAGATGTTTTTTCGTTGCCAAGCTTTATATTCATACATTCAATTGCCGCGCCAGATGCACCTTTTCCAAGATTATCATATACAGCAGTTAAAATTATTCTGTCCTCATTGCCGTAAACACTGATATTCATACAATCCTTTTTACTTAATGTGCCGGCACTCAAAAATCCGTCAGTGTCCATATCATCAACATACTTTACCAGGTCTGTTGTGTATTTTTTTAAGTAAACCTCTTTAATTGTATCTATTGTAGAGGTGCCCTTTAACTGTTGTTTAAAAAGCGGAACTGTTACCTCCATACCGCTGTAAAAATCACCAACTATGGGGCAAAATACCGGAGCATTTTTAAGACCTGTTATGTAATTCATTTCCTTTAAATGCTTGTGTGTCTGACCAAGTGCATACTGTCTTGGTGCTTTTAAAAGCGAGCAACGCTCCTCAGCCTCATAGCTTGCTATCATATTTTTGCCCCCGCCGCTGTAGCCTGTAAGAGAATGGCAGGTTAAAAGCTCGTCCTCGGAGATTATACCCTCTTTAACAAGAGGATAAACCAATGCAATAAAACCGCTTGCGTGACATCCTGGAACTGCTATGCGTTTTGAATTTTTTATGTTTTGCTCAAACTCATCGCCAAGCTCCGCAAAGCCATACGCCCATCCATCGGCTGTTCTGTGGGCGGTTGAAGTGTCTATTATAACAGTATTATCATTTTCAACAAGCGATACAGCCTCAATTGCCGCAGCATCGGGAAGGCATAAAAAAACTATATCGGCACTGTTTATTGCCTGTTTTCTCGCCATTGTATCTTTACGCATTTCTTCGGAAAGGGTAATAAGCTCTATATCATTTCTATCAGCAAGCCGTTCATATATTCTAAGACCTGTTGTACCTGCTTTTCCGTCAATAAACACTTTTTTCATTGCAGTTCTCCTTTTTAACATATTATTATACAAACATTTTAACACCCATTGCATATAAATACAACCCAAATTATGATATTCATTTAAAAATTATACATTTTTACATTTAAAACCATTTAAATTAAAGCTTTTTATGCAGTTTTACACAAATGTTTTTATTCATAAGCAATGCATATTTGCATAATTATGCAAATATAATGAATAATAACCTTTTATGCATCTTTTAATATAAACCAAGCTTGAATTTATGCACAGGTTGTGATACAATTAATATATTAATTTAATTTCCAGGGAAAAGATATTTTATATAGGAATTAATTGAATAAGGAGTATTAACAAATGACTGATTTAATTATTGTACGCCATGGCGAAAGCATAGGAAACAAATCGAGTATATTTTTAGGGCACAAAGACCTTGACCTGTCAACTAAAGGCAAAACACACGCTGAATTGGTCAGGGATTATTTAAAGAGCTTTAAAATTGATGCCGTATATTCAAGTGACCTTTTGCGTGCATATAATACTGCGAAGCCTACTGCTGATTATCTTGGTATAGATATAATAACATCCAAAAATTTAAGAGAGATTTATGCAGGCGACTGGGAGGGAAAACCATACGCCGAAATTCAGGAACAATATAAAAAAATATGGGATATATGGCTTAATGATATAGGAAGCTGTGTTGCACCAAATGGTGAAAGTGTTAAAAAGCTTTCGGACCGTGCAAGCAATGAGGTACTCAAAATAGCTAGAGAGAATGAAGGAAAAACCATACTTATTGCTACACATGCTACTGTTATCAGATGCTTAATGACAAAATTTTCAGGTAAAGAATTAACCGAAATGAAAAATACCCCATGGACACAGAATGCATCTATAAACTTTGCTCAATACCAAGATGGTACAATAAAATTTACTAAAACCAACATAACCGAACATTTAGGTGATTTTGCAACCGACTTTCCAAAAAATGTATAAAAAGCGGTTGACAAATTTTTTAAAACAGTATATAATGTCTTTAAGTTAAAAGATCTTTTAATACAAAACAGTGGAGCTTGTGCTTGCAGGCTGAGAGGAAACTAAATGCAGTTTCGACACTTAAACCTGATTTGGGTAATGCCAACGGAGGAAGAATAGTAGGTTTTTTCAGGCATACCTTTATTGGTATGCCTTTTTATGTGAAAAACATACTTTTCTTAACACAAAAATGTAAAGGAAAGGTGATTTTTAAAATGAAAACTAAAAGATTAATAACAACAGCTATGCTTATTGCAATAGCT
>JAZSPJ010000001.1:0-3822 GCA_045537365.1 Clostridia bacterium | reverse complement strand
CGATATATGCTATACTATTTTTGCGACACAACTTAATATATGAACAAACTATAAGAGAAGTATTTTTATTTTGGTAAAAATGCATTCTCTATTTTGGCTTTCTCTTGTAGTTTGTCAAAGTTGTGTCGCAGCAGTGGAGTGATGCATTTTTCGTGCGTAGCTTCGGCTACGCATTTTTTAATTATGGGGGGAAAATATGAACATAAAAACAGAGCTTTTAAAAAACTACATAACAGATTTTATAATATCAAGAATTGAGGATTTTGATATTGATGCATTAAAAATTGCCGATACAACCGCAATACAGATTTTTAGTGATATACAAAATGTATTAAAAAGCGAAACCAATACCGATTTTGATGCAATAGAGGAAATTGTCTGCATATTTGAAAAATATAATATTGATTGTGGCGCACGGCATGATTTTTAATAGTATAAAGAACACTAAATAAGGTGTTCTTTTATAATGTGTAAAATTTCTTGCGCATTAATAATTTTTGTGTTATAATTTTTTATATGTGTATTTACTCTAAAGGAGCTTACTAATGAAAACAGTATTTATAATAAACCCGATGGCAGGAAATAAAGCCACTGTTAATAAGTTTACTGAACAGCTTAAAGGCTATATAAGTACATCAAAATCAGATGCCGATATGTATTTTACCAAAAGTGTCGGCGATGCCGAGGTTTATGTTAAACAAATGCTTGAAAAGAGTCAGAAAATGCGTTTTATAGCCTGCGGCGGTGATGGTACTTTAAACGAGGTGCTAAACGGTGCTATATATAGTAATGATGTTGAAATAGGCGTTATACCGCTTGGCACGGGTAACGATTTCAAACGAAATTTTTGCGGTGATGTTAATTTTTATGATTTTGATGCACAAATTAATTCAAGTACCGTAAAATGCGATGCCATTAAGTATACAACTTATATTAATGGTAAACAAAAAAACGGCTATTGTGTTAATATGTTTAATATCGGGTTTGACTGCAATGTAGCCGATATGTGTTCAACCTTAAAAAAATATCCTTTAATTAAAGGTCCGCTTGCATATTTTATAGCAATTTTTGTAATGCTTGTAAAAAAGAAAGGCGCAGATATTAAAATAGAGCTTGACGGCAAACAGTTTCACAATGGCAAGCTACTGCTTACATCAATAGCAAACGGGTGTTATTGCGGCGGCGGTATTAAAAGCAATCCTCTTGCAAAGCTTTCTGACGGGCTTATTAATGTAAATGTTATTTACAATTTGTCAAGGCTGAATTTTATGTCGAAATTGCCGTTTTATATGAAAGGCACACATATTAAATTAAAAAATATTCAAAAATATATTTATAACACCAAGTGTAAAACATTAAAAATTACACCAAATGGCGGTCTTATGAGACTTTGTACCGATGGCGAAATATCCACAGCAGGCACAACCTTATTTGAGGCTGTACCCGATGCTTTTAATTTTGTAGTGCCTTGTATTAATAAATTTGCAAAGGAGAAAACATTGGTATGACAGACTTTATAATCAGCAGTATATTGCTCGGAATCGGACTTGCAATGGATGCATTTTCCGTATCGCTTGCTAACGGTCTTAATTGTATTGGCATAAATCCTAAAAAAACCGCGTTAGTAGGCGGTGTGTTTGCAGGCTTTCAGACTTTAATGCCGCTAATCGGTTGGGTGTGTGTGCATAATCTTGTAACTTATTTTGAAATGTTTCAGAAATTCATACCAATAACTGCATTTACCTTGCTTGTTATAATCGGCGGTAAAATGATTTATGAGGTTATTACCAAAAAGGATGATGAATGTATCGCTTGCTCAAATATAACCTTTATAACTCTAACGGTTCAGGGTATTGCTACATCCATCGATGCTCTTTCCGTAGGCTTTACCATTGCAAATTATAATCTGTATATGGCAATTGCGTCTGCACTTATTATTGGTATTGTTACATTTGCGATATGCTATGCAGGTGTGCTTATCGGTAAAAAATTCGGTATGGTGCTTGCAGATAAGGCTCAGATTTCCGGCGGTATAATATTAATTGCAATAGGTATTAAGATACTTGTTTGCGGTGTATAATTTTGGAAAATTAAGTAAAAAAATATTTTGTAAAATATTGATTTTTGTCGTATATTATGTTATACTAAATGATAATATGAAATATTGTTTTTTAATACAGATGGGAGAGAATTATGGAAACTAAAAACAATTTTAAACCGTATATTCCGGCGGATAAAGTAACACCCGAAATTACTGTTACTTCAATAATTATGGGTATATTGCTTGCCGTTATATTCGGTGCGGCAAATGCTTATCTTGGCTTGCGTGTAGGTATGACTGTTTCGGCATCAATACCTGCGGCAGTTATTTCTATGGGCGTTATCCGTGTTATTATGCGTAAAAACTCAATTCTTGAAAGTAATATTGTTCAAACTGTTGGCTCTGCTGGTGAATCTGTTGCCGCAGGTGCTATATTCACACTTCCCGCACTCTTTCTGTGGGCTGCAGAGGGTAAAATGAATAAGCCGGGTTTGGTAGAAATTACTTTAATTGCATTAATCGGCGGTCTTTTGGGAGTGTTTTTTATGGTTCCGCTCCGTAATGCGTTAATCGTTAAAGAACATGGTATTCTGCCTTATCCTGAAGGCTCTGCATGTGCAGAGGTGCTTCTTGCAGGTGAGGAGGGCGGCTCGAATGCATCTACTGTATTTGCCGGTATGGGTTTTGCCGCATTCTTTAAATTTATTATTGATGGTTTAAAAGCAGTTGCAGGTGAGGTTACCTTTGCAGTTAAGGGCTTTGCAGGTGCAATCGGCTTTCAGATTTATCCTGCAGTATTAAGTGTTGGTTATATATGCGGTCCTCGCATTTCGTCTTATATGTTTGCAGGCGGTATGTTAAGCTGGATGGTAATTATTCCGCTTATAGTATTGTTTGGTGAAAGCATTGTTCTTTATCCTGGTACAGTTTCAATAGGCGAAATGTTTGCTGATGGCGGGGCAAGTGCAATCTGGAGCTCATATATCCGTTATATAGGTGCAGGTGCTCTTGCGGCAGGCGGTATTATAAGTCTTGTAAAATCACTTCCGCTTATTGTAAGCACATTTACAGGTGCAATAAAAAGCGTAGCAGGCGCATCAGCTGCAGGCTCACAGCGTACCGAAAGGGATTTAAATCTTAAAGTGGTAATTGGTGCAATAATAGCTTTAACACTTGCAGTTTGGCTTATACCTGCAATACCTGTAAGTCTTTTGGGTGCAGTTATTGTAGTTTTATTCGGTTTCTTTTTCTCAACTGTTTCATCAAGAATGGTTGGTTTGGTAGGTAGCAGTAACAACCCTGTATCGGGTATGGCAATTGCTACATTGCTTATTTCAACTCTTATATTAAAGATTACCGGTACTGACGGCGTAGCCGGTCTTTCAGGTGCTATTGCAATAGGCTCAATTATATGTATCGTAGCCGCAATTTCAGGTGATACTTCACAGGACTTAAAAACTGGTTATATTTTAGGTGCAACTCCTAAAAAACAGCAGATTGGCGAGATAATAGGTGTTGTTGCATCAGCACTGGCAATCGGCGGTACTCTTTATCTTTTGGATTCTGCTTGGGGTTTTGGCACAGACGAGCTTGCAGCTCCTCAGGCAACCCTTATGAAAATGATTACAGAGGGTGTTATGTACGGCAATCTTCCTTGGGCACTTGTTTTTGTGGGTGTATTTATTGCGGTTGTTGTTGAGGTTGTGGGTATACCTGTACTTCCATTTGCAATCGGTGTTTATCTGCCTGTACAGCTCAATGCTAAGTCGGAGGCCAAGCGG
>JAZSPJ010000198.1:0-2689 GCA_045537365.1 Clostridia bacterium | reverse complement strand
TGTATATATTCTATATCCATTTCAACCCACTGTTCAAAGGGTACATCATTTCTGTTTTTATGTATCTGCCACGTGCAGGTAATGCCTGGTGTAACCAAAAGGCGAAGCTTTTGATAATCAGTATAATACTTAACCTCTCTTGGCAGAGGAGGTCTTGGACCGACTAATGTCATATCCCCCTTTAACACATTAAAAAACTGCATAAGCTCGTCAAGTGATACTTTTCTCAAAAATTTGCCCACTCTTGTTATACGGGGGTCGTCCTTCATTTTAAATACAGGACCGTCCATCTCGTTCTGTTCTGACAAATTATCAATTATTTTATCTGAGCCGGCACGCATAGTTCTGAATTTATACATATAAAACTCTTTTCCGTGCCTGCCAACTCTTATTTGCTTATAAAAAGGTCCTGCGCTTGGGTCATCTATAACTATAACAACTGCTATTACTGCCATAAGCGGCAGAAAAAACAATAAAATCATGGTAGCAAAAAATATATCAAACAGTCTTTTCTTTTTCCAGTAGCCAAGATATGATTTTTCAATAATAGCTTCCAGTTTTTCTCTTGTTTTAGCGTCAACTTTATCTTGTTCGATATAAGGCATTATTATTGTACACTTCCCTCTGTTATTTTAGTTTTATAATCAAATTCTGATTGTTTATTTGCTGTTATTTTCATTACAGAATTATACTCTGTTTTTCTGTTTTCCGATAAATAAAACTTTTCAAACATTATGTTTTTGTTATCTTTATCAGTTAAAGGCTTATCCATATAGCCCGGATGAAACAACACCTCAATATCGCATCCATCCCTTTCGGCTAATTTTATGTAAAAAGGTAATATTTTACTTACTCTTTTTTCGTCCATATTACCCGAAAACAGAATACCTAAAAAATATGATACAGGTATGTTGTATTCTTTTGACTGTTTTTTATTAACCAGCCACAAAAAGTTAAGTAACCATTGCTTAATAATATTTACCGCACTGTATGTATGATACAGCGATGGCATTTTTATGTACGGTAAAATCGGCTCGGCAGGAATACGGATATACTTTAAATTAATATTCTCATCCTTTAAAACCCTGACCAGTGCATTAAATACCGCCGGTATCATGTGGGTGTGCTGATGGCTGTCAATATAAAACGGTGCATTTTCAGGCAAGGCATTTTTCCACAATAAGACCTGTGCTTTAATCTCCTTATACACCTGATTTTCAAGTTCCTTCGGTTTTAACATATTCAGCTTAAAAAGCCCGCCGAAGGCATGCTTAAACCCACCGTTTTCATCCGCAATCAGGCTTAGCTCTTTTGCATCATGTATGCACTTTCCCTCTACAAGATTTAGGTGAAGGGAAACATATATGTTATTATTCTCAAGTAATTTATGTAATTCAATTTTATTAAAGTTAGGAAACACGCTGACCTTATTTAACGCTCCTGAATCTATACACTCTTTAATGTGCATTGATGATACATCATCAAGTCCATAATCGTCAGCACAAAAATATATCACTTATTTTTCACCCTCTGTACCAAGCTTAATTACTATTGTACCGTCATAAACCGTAACACAATCCTTTGACGGCCAGCAATTCATTGCTTTTACCTTTTCGCTTTGCATAATTACCTGTTTTTCGCTACCGCTTACGAATTTATAATTTTTATCGCAGTAATCGTTAAGAGCACTGCAAAGTACGCTTTGTCCTACTGTTTCATCATCGGCTCTTATTATGTACCCATCTGTAATTCCGGTTATATCAGGTGTTAAATTAACACTGTAAGCTTCACTGTTATCCAAAGCACCTATTACCAAAATTTTATCGCATTTTTCAGTATCCGTAGTTTGCTCAATTCTGTCTGAAATTCTAATCAGCACCCCATAGGATTTTTCATAAGCGATTTGCGCTTTATGATAGCTCACATTAGCTATAACAGCCTGGTTTGCAATTAGTATTAAAGAAGTTAAAAATACAATCCAGCATTTTACCATATTGCTTTTATCAGTTTTTTCAGCTTTTTTTTCATAAAGTATAATGAAAAACAAATAAAACACCGAGTAGCCCATAAGCATTAAGTTATGATAATCGATACCGGCATTTAAAAAAGCTAAAGCACCTGCACCAACAATAAGCATAATGCTTAATACAATAACAGAAAACACATTAAAAGCATTTTTATATACCTTATTTTTAACTATAGCCTTTATGTAATATATAACCGTAAAGCCTGACACAAAAATATTTAATGCAACATATACATTTAAACCCTCTGTCAAATCAAAGAAACAGGCGATAAATGTTTCCTTAATTGAGTAAAGCGAGCCGAATATGTCTATATTTTCAAGGCTTGCTGTTGAATTAATTCCCTGATAATCAAGTAATTCAGTTGAGAAAAACACAAGTATTATTTTAAGCACCGCGGCATATAATGCCACACCCAAAAGACCTGTTAAAAGCATACACAAGCCTTTTTTAAAAACATAAATAAAAGGTTTGTTATTAAAAACAATTCCATCAATCAGTTTAAACAATACAAGCATTATTGTTACTGTTATGTATGCCTGATAAATACCTGTTGAGAGTGCTATAAGCACTGAAGATATAATATACCTTGGTTTTTCCTTAGTCATATAATATGCAGAAAGTACAGACATAAAAAATGCTATAGCATAACCGTCTGCCACATA
>JAZSPJ010000086.1:0-2758 GCA_045537365.1 Clostridia bacterium | reverse complement strand
TCGTAGCCATGTCGTTCTGTGAGCCAAGGAGTTGGTGCCCATTGTTGTCTTCCTAAGACCGCTTGGGCCTCCGACTTGTGCTATCGTTATGGACGAGGATAACTGTATGGTTGATGTTGCTAAATTCTATATGGAATTTATATGCGACGAATCCTGCGGTAAATGTACTCCTTGCCGTGTAGGTACAAAGAGAATGCTCGAAATTCTTACAAAAATCACAGAAGGTAAAGCTACTATGAACGACCTCGACCAGTTAGAGGAGCTCAGCAAAACTATACAGACAGGCTCACTTTGCGGTCTTGGACAGACATCGGCTAACCCTGTTGTTTCTACTCTTACACATTTCAGAGACGAATATATCGACCATATTCAGAACAAAAAATGTACAGCTAAGGTTTGTAAGAGCCTTACAAACTACGAAATCATTGCAGACAACTGTAAAAAATGCAGCCTTTGTGCTCGTCAGTGTCCTGTTAATGCAATTTCGGGTGTTGTTGGTAAAGAACCTTATGTAATTGATCAGGATAAATGTATTAAATGCGGTTTGTGTCTTGCTTCCTGTAAGTTCAAGGCAATCGTTAAAAATTAAGGAGGGAAATCGAGATGGCTAAAGTTAATATTAAAATAGAAGGTATTCCCTACCAGGTTGAAGAGGGCTTAACTATACTTGAAGCAGCTAAACAGTGCGGTTATGAAATTCCATCGCTTTGTGCTTTTAATCATGGCGAATGTTCACAGGGCTCATGCCGTGTTTGCTTGGTTGAAGCTACAGGTGCAAGAGGTCTTGTTGCATCTTGTGTATACCCTGTTAACGAGGGTATGGAAATTACCATTTCATCACCAAAGGCTACTGCTGCAAGACGCGCATCTGTTGAACTCTTACTTTCAAACCACAATGTAAACTGTCAGCAGTGCGATAAAAACGGTTCTTGCGAACTTTTGCATGTAGCTAAAATTACAGGTGCAAGAGAGGGTATGTTTACAGGTTCTAAAACTCCTGTTACAGTTGACCAGCTTTCACCATCAATTATAAGAGATACATCTAAATGTATTCTTTGCGGACGTTGCGTAGCAAGATGTAAAAATGCTCACGGCAATGGCATACTCGGATTTGAAAACAGAGGCTTCAATACAATTGTTGCCCCTGCCGAGAACAGAAGCTTTACCGAGTCACCTTGTATTCTTTGCGGTCAGTGCGTAAGCGTATGTCCTACAGGTGCTTTAAGCGAAAAATCGGAAATCGACAAGATTGACGATGCTAAAAAAGCAGGTAAGTTTATAGTTGTACAGACTGCTCCTGCTGTAAGAGCTGCACTTGGCGAAGAATTTGGTATGAAAATCGGTACTGCTGTTACAGGCAAAATGGTTGCAGCACTCAAACGCCTTGGTTTTGACAAGGTTTACGATACAAACTTTGCTGCCGACCTTACAATTATGGAAGAAGCTACCGAGCTTTTAGGCAGAATTAAAAATGGCGGTACACTCCCGATGATTACATCATGCTCACCCGGTTGGGTTAACTACGCAGAGTATTTCTACGGCGATTTATTACCACACCTTTCATCATGTAAATCACCACACGAAATGTTTGGTGCAATTGTTAAATCATACTACGCAGAAAAGAACAACATTGATCCTGAAAATATTTTTGTTGTATCTATTATGCCATGTACAGCTAAAAAGTTTGAAAAAGAAAGAGAACAGCTTAAAACTAACGGCTTAAAGGATGTAGATTGCGTTCTTACAACAAGAGAGCTTGCAAAGCTTATTAAAAGAAGCGGTATAAACTTTACAAAATTACCTGATGAAGAGTTTGACGCAGACCTTTTAGGCGATTACACAGGCGCCGGCGTTATATTTGGTGTAACAGGCGGTGTTATGGAAGCAGCACTCAGAACAGCATACTACACACTTACAGGCAAAGAGCACGACTTAATTAAATTTGAACAGGTTCGTGGCTTTGACGGTATTAAAGAAGCATCGCTCGACATTAACGGTATGACAGTTAATGTAGCTGTTGCACACGGTATGAAAAATGCTAAAGTATTACTCGAGGAAATTAAAGCAGGTACAAGCAAATACCACTTTATTGAAATTATGGGATGCCCCGGCGGTTGCGTAGCAGGCGGCGGTCAGCCATTTGTTAAACCTTGCTTCTTACCAAACGAGGATGACAACATTTTAGACACCTACAAAGAAAAACGCGCAGCTGCACTTTACAGCGAGGATGAAAGACAGACTGTAAGACAGTCACACAACAATGCACAAATTCAGCAGCTTTACAAGGATTACCTTGGTGAACCAAACTCACACAAAGCACACGAATTACTCCACACATCTTATGCTGCAAGAGAGCGTTTTGCTGATAAATAATTAAAAATTTAACAGTAACATTAAGGAGCTATCGAAAAAATTTCGATAGCTCCATTTTTAATTTATTTTAGTGTAATTTGCATTTCCTTACCCAATGATTGCGCAACCTTAATTAAAAAATCCAAAGACGGATTATATGTTCCACTTTCCAATCGTGAAATATTGGATTTTTGTGTACCTACTCTTAATGCCAGTTCCTCCTGGGTAATATTTTGCTTTGCTCTTTCCTCTATAATTTGTGATATTATATCGTAACGAGGTTTTAGTTTTTCATATTCCTCTTTAAACTCAATATCCTTCATAAGTAATTGCTTAACCTCATTAAATTTTACTCCTGCCCTACTCATTATTACACCTTCTTTCATAATCCTCTTTATATTTTAAC
>JAZSPJ010000073.1:0-5745 GCA_045537365.1 Clostridia bacterium | reverse complement strand
GAAGAAGAACGGCAAGTATGTCAAGAGCAAATGGATCTCCTACAAAGGCGAGTACTATTATTTCAGAAGAAACGGATATGGCCGGCGCAATACCTTCTTTAAATGGCAGGGTGAAAAATACTATGCCGGAAAGGACGAAGTATTTTCAGAGCTTGTAAAATCATATACATCGAGGACCGATACCGGCCTTTGCGATATGATAAATAAAATACACCGTTTTGCCAAAAGCATACCTGACGGCGAAAAATGGCTTGATGAAAGTATTAAAAAGCTTGATTGCGACAATAACCCATGCTTTGAAATACTTAAAGGTGCGGCTCAAAGTGAGCTTAAAACCCTTGCATCAAGGTATAAAATAAGAGTTATGAATTATGTGACAAGTGACGAAAGCTTTAAACCGTATATTGATAAATACGAAACGGAGTATAACATAATTAATGCATCGGCAACAGGCAATTTAAGCTATGATGAGCTTTGCCGCCGGTTAAATGTAAGGTTCCCTGTTATTCAGGCAAGGGATGCGTCGCCCGAAGGCAAGGAATATATAAATTCTTACCGTGAGCAATTTAAAAAGGCGTTTAAACAGGTTGCCGAAAAGTATGTACCTATAAGTATTGGCGAAACGAGAATTTGCTTTGAGCATATAAAACCTCTTGCTGTTATGCTTTGTAATATTGTAAAGGAATACGAAAGTGAATTTCTGTCTTTAAAAAAGGAAAAAGGGCTTATAGACTTTTCTGATTTTGAGCATTTTGCCCTTAAAATACTTACAAACAGTGATGGCACCCGTTCGGCTTTTGCCGACGAGGTTATGAGCCGTTATGATGAAATATATATAGACGAGTATCAGGACTGTAACAGTATCCAGCACAGAATATTTGAAATAATAGGCGGAGAAAATTGCGGAAAGCATAATATATTTGCCGTAGGCGATATGAAACAGAGTATATATAAATTCAGGGATGCAAACCCCAGGCTTTTTAAAGAAAAATGTGAGGCATATCCGCTTTATGAGGATGCCGACTATAAGCCTGAGGCAAAAATACTTTTAAATGCCAATTTCAGGAGCAACAGCGGTATACTTGATACAGTTAATACAGTATTTGCACAGCTTATGAGTGAAAAAGCAGGAGAACTTGAGTACGACAATACTCAGGCACTTAATGCAGGAAGTGATGTATATAGCTCGCCAGAAGCCGAAAAGCCTTGTGTTGATGTGTGCATTATTCAAAAGACTGACGACGAAAAAGATGGCGGTCAAAACGAAAAGGACAGTCTTTCAGAGGCAAGATATATTGCAAGCCGTATAAAGGATATGATAAAACAGAATACTGCAGTGTACGATAAATCGGACAACATTTTCAGACAAATCAGATATAGCGATATTGTTGTGCTTATGCGAAGCCTGAAGGTAAATATACCATATTTTGAACAGGCATTTGAGGAGTTTGGTATACCGTATTATACCGACAGCGGCGGGGGATATTTTAATACCTACGAGGTTGATGTGCTTTTAAACATGCTTGCAACTGTTGATAATCCCCTTGACGATATAAGCCTTGTAAGTATGATGCATAACGGAATTTTTGATTTTACGGACAATGAGCTTGCAAAAATACGCACAGCCTTTCCGAAGGGATACTTTTATGATGCACTTACCGAGTATTTAAAGCTTTACAGAGATGCAGAGGAGCTTGAGCCTGAAAGCTTGTACAACAAAATAAAAAGCTTTGTTTTAACACTTGACGACCTTTATGAAAAATCAAGACAATTAAGTACAGAGGAATTTTTGTGTGAGCTTATTGACCAGACTAATTATTTTGAATATTTAAGCACATTTACAAATTATCAGATGCGGAAATCTAATGTAAAAGCTCTTATTTATAAAGCAAAAACCTTTGAAAACAACAATTATAAAGGCATTTATAATTTTGTAAATTATATTGACTCTATAAAAAATAAGGGCGATAAAACCGATTCGGCAAAAATTCTTAACGAAAATGATGATGTAGTAAGGATTATGAGTATTCATAAAAGTAAAGGCTTGGAATTTCCTGTTGTATTTATTGCAAGAAGTTCTGCGGGCTTTAATGATGCAGATTATGCAAAATCAAATATATTGCTTGATAAAGAGCTTGGATTTGGCTTGGATTATGTAAATTACAGCAGGCGTATATCGTATCCCACACCTTTAAAGCTTGCCTGCAGGTACAGTATTAAAACTGCTACCTTAAGTGAGGAAATGCGTGTTTTATATGTTGCAATGACAAGAGCGAGGGAAAAGCTTATTATAACAGGCGTTAAAAAAGATGTAAACCAATATATAGACGATATTGCAGAGCTTGTATACGACCAGTCCTATAAATTGGACAGCGGTGTTGTGAACAAAGCAAAGTGTATGCTTGACTGGCTTATGATGAGCGCAATCAGATGCCGCAATATAAATCTTGATTATGATGCATTTTTTAAATGCGAAATTAATGATAATAATGTACTTAATATAATTGTGGCGGATGCGGTTAAGCCTGAAGCTTTGAAAAAAGATGAGTCGTTTAACGGACTTTTTGGTGAGTCGGCAAAAATTGATGACGACCTGCTTGGAAAGCTTGAATATGAGTATGAGTATTCGGATATGGGCGCAATACCCAGAAATATATCTGTAACCGAACTTAAGAAAATGGCGCTTAAAAATATGGAGGATGAGGGTGATTATGTAAATCTTTATCATTCATGCGAGCTTAAAAAACCTGCATTTTTAAACAAAGACAGCAAAATAACAGGTGCAACCTACGGTACATTATTGCATTATATAATGGAAAAGCTCGACTTCTCTTGTGCCGATACCGAGGATAAAATAAAATGTCAGATTGAAAACCTTGTAAAAAGCGGGTATATAAGCAAGGCGGAATTTGATGCGCTTAATATGGATGGCATATATTCATTCTTTAAAACGGAATTGGGCAAAAATATGCAAGCACATTCAGCAACACTAAAAAAAGAATTCAGCTTTAAATATTTACTCGATGCCAATGAAATTTTTGATAATGTATCAAAAGACGACTGTATAGTTGTTCAGGGTATAATAGATGCATTTTATCTTGACGAAAACAATGAGGCGGTAATAGTTGATTATAAAACCGATAAGGTGCTTGTATCGCCTGAGGAAACGGCAAATAAATATGCCGAGCAGTTAAAGTATTATGCAATTGCGCTTTCAAAAACAATAGGTAAAAAGGTAAGTAAAAAATATATTTATTTGTTTGACAAGGGTGTAACAGTTGAATTATGAACATAAAAAATGCGATGTAAAAATTAAATTTTTACATCGCATTTTTTGATTAGTCAATGAATATCTCATAGGGCTTTCTTTTTTTGTATATAAAATAGCTGTTAAAGCCACATGCCTTAATTAATTTAAATGCATTGTCAAAGTTTCTGCCTATGCTTGATGTAACATGGGCATCGCTTCCAAGTGTTATCATTTTTCCGCCAAGCTTTTTGTATTCCATTAAAAGCTCCATATTTGGCATAAATTCCATCATACCTCTGTTTGATGCAGATGTGTTAAGCTCTAAAGCCATGCCTCTTTTAATTGAAATATCCATAACTTCTTTAATATGCGGATAGTAAGCCTTTATATCCACATTATTTTCAGGACTTATATACTTAAACGGAAATGTTATATGCGCTACGCTGTCTGCTTTTATTTTTGAAATAATCTGCTTTAAATTATCATAGTATTTAAGCAAAAAAGTATTTACCTCATCATCGGTTTTGTTTTCTATAACGGGGCTGTATTTTTTATAATCGTCAAAAAGCATCTGATATGTGAATCTTATATGGGTAGATGCAAGTACAAAGTCAAGAGTATCGCAAACTTTATATACAGCATCCTCATAAGGTGAGTTCAGCATATCGCCAATCTCCGCACCGCACAAAATTTCTATATCAAAATTGTTTTTTATGCTGTTAATCTCGTTTTTTAAATCCAGTATATTATTTATTTTTTCGGCACTTTTAAACCATGCTATATCTGCATGGTCGGTAACTGTTATGCCTGAGAATTTTAAATTTTTTGCAGTTTGCGCCAGACACTCAACGGCTTTATTTGCATCGTGTGAATGATGTGAATGCATGTGCGAATCGTAAATTTTCATACTTATGACCTCTTTACTTAAAAATGTATTTTGTATTTATCAACCAATCATATAAATTATAACATTGTTGTTTTTAAATGGCAACAGTAATTATTAATTATTTTGTACAATATGTTTTTATAAAGTTTTTAAAAGCAGTTGACAAATTGCATTTTATTATATAACATATTTTATATTATTTCAATGTATTTTTACGAAAAAAGCCGAAAAATGTCGAAAGAAAAAACTTGTAAAATTGCATATTATGTGATATAATAAGTTTGCGTTAATAAATATATAAATAATATAACCGAGCGGGGAGACACCTTTAGCAAAAGGTGTGTTCTCTCTATTTCTATCCGCTTGGTTAGATATTTATTAACGCACTTGAGGGAATGCACTTTTTCATGCGTTCCTTCGGGGGCGCATTTTTTTGTACAAAAAAACAGGAGGAATAGTTATGGAGATTACAAAAAACTGTATTGTAAAATGTTTTCGGCTTCCACCAAAGCACTGAATATTATACAGCAGGCTCAGGCTGAATGTTAAAATATGTATGTTGAAATGAGTGAAAGCGGAAGCAATGAATTTAAAGTGTATAATATGAGCGATTATGAAAATTGTGAAGTGTTGGAATTTGGCGAGGAAGATGATGATGGTATTATTGATATTCTTTATGACGAAAATGATGATTATATAGTGTTTGACCTTGAGAGCGGTGAATAAGTAAAAGGAGCTGTAAAAAAACTTGTTTTTTACAGCTCCTTTTTGTAATGTTAATTTCGTTTTAAAATATTCTTTGTACCTGACACGGATATTTGCCGTATTGGTCAAAGGTTACAATAGTAACGGTTTCGCCCGTTCTTGGTGAGTGTATAAAGCTGTTGTTACCTGTATAAATACCAACATGAGATATACCTGCATTTGTTTTAAAGAATACAAGGTCGCCCGGCTGAATGTTTTCAAATGCAACCTGAGTACCGTTTTGTACCTGTGTATACGAGGTTCTGTTTAGTTCAACTCCGTGAAGCCCGTATATATACTTGGTAAAGCCCGAACAGTCAAAGCCTCTCGGGCTTGAACCGCCGTATACATAAGGTGTACCTATGTACTGCTTTGCGGTTTCAACAACCTGCATACCTTGCGATAAGCTGTCATAACTTAATATTTCGTCTACATCGCATCTTACATAATCTCTGGATACATAAGCAGTTGCATCTTTATAAGCTATTGCGTACCAGTTGTCTACAGTGTCTGTAATAGTAACTTTAGTATTATATGGGAGCAAGCCCAAAATTTCGCTGTCCATACTTGCACCGCTTCTTACATTGAGTGCGCTCGCTGTGGTGAAGCCTATGGTATTGTCTGCATAAGCTACAGTAACTAATGATGTAATTACTGATGAAATTAACATTAAAGAAATTAAAAATTTCTTCATAAATTACCTCCCGGTTTTGAGTTTATGCATATTTGTTGTTAAATGTAAAAGTTTTTTAACAACAACATAATAAAATTATACTATAAAACCGTGAGTTTGTCAATCTTTTGTAACAATTAAGTAATAATTTGACTATGTTATACAAATGTGATGTTGCTAAATTATGCATAA
>JAZSPJ010000139.1:0-1744 GCA_045537365.1 Clostridia bacterium | reverse complement strand
CTTTTTTTCAGAAAGTTTTTTAAGCTGTTAAAGTTAAATTTAATGTATGTAGTAACACTAATCCCTCTTTTACTGGGATTATATCTTTCAATAAATATCAATCCCGCAATAATTGAGGATGTAACCAATTTCACAAAAATGCCTATGTTTATATTTTCGGGCGATATTGCAGGTCTTATATTAATTATAGTTTCAATTTTTATAACAGGTCCGTCAACTGCAGGCTTTACCTATGTTATACGAAACTTTCAGCGCGAGGAGCACGCATGGGTTTTCAGCGACTACATAGAGCATTTTAAAAATAATTATAAGCAGGGCGTTGCCATGGGCTTAATTGACATAGTGGGCTTTTTTATGCTTTATGTTGCACTTATGTTCTATGTTTATACGCCATCACCGGCAATAGCAACTTTAGCACCGTTTCTTGCAGCTTTAATTGTTCTTATAACCATAACCTTTATATTTATGCATTACTATATTTACACAATGATGGTAACCTTTGATTTAAAGCTTAAGGATATATTAAAAAATGCTCTGCTTTTTGCTTATGCAAAATTACCGCTTAATATTTTAATTACCGTTATTTTAGGCGCTTTAATTCTGCTGAGCATTTATTTCACAGGCATTGGAATATTAGTATATATTATTATCGGCTTTTCACTTTACGGATACATTATTACCTACTCTGTATATCCATCAATTGATAAATTAATGATTTCTCCATTCAAAACCGAAGACAGTGAATTTGTAAGAGATTTCGAGGATAATATTTAAAATAGCTTTTGGAGATAATTTTATGAAGCATGTTTTAATTTACACAGACGGTGCTTGCAGCGGAAATCCGGGTAAAGGCGGTTGGGGTGCGGTATTAAAGTATAACGGCATAGTAAAAGAATTGTGCGAGGGTTACAGCCTTACCACAAACAACCGTATGGAGCTTTTAGGTGCAATAAAAGCACTTGAGGCTTTAAAAGAGCCCTGCCGTGTTACACTTACATCAGACAGTAAATACCTTGTTGATGCAATAAGGCTCGGCTGGCTTGAAAAATGGAAAGCAAACGGCTGGATGCGCACAAAAAAAGAGCAGGCAAAAAATGTGGACCTGCTGATAAGGCTTGATGCCCAGCTAACCCGTCACGATATAGAGTTTGTATGGGTAAAGGGGCATAACGGGCATCCTGAAAACGAGCGTTGCGATGAGCTGGCAACCACATCTATAAACTCCGGCTCCTTACTTACAGATACAGGATATAATCAATAGAAAGAAGGCACACTATATGGAAAAACAGATTTATTTCGACCATGCGGCAACAACCTTTGTAAAACCTGAGGTTGTAGATGCAATGATTCCGTATTTTTCACAGGAATACGGCAATGCATCAACCGTGTATAGATTAGGCGAAAGCAGTAAAAGCGCTCTTGATAACGCAAGAGAAACTGTAGCTGAAATTATAGGCTGTCTGCCAAGGGAGATTTATTTTACTTCCTGCGGAACAGAGGCAGATAACTGGGCTATTAAAGGAGTTGCTTTTGCAAATAAAAATAAGGGCAACCATATTATTACATCCAGGATAGAGCATCACGCAGTTCTGCATACTTGCCAGTATCTTGAAAAAAACGGATTTGAGGTTACTTATCTACCCGTTGACGAATACGGAAAAATCAGCCTTGACGATTTAAAAAATGCTATAAAAGATACTACTATTCTTATTTCGATAATGTTTGCAAATAACGAAATAGGTAC
>JAZSPJ010000153.1:0-2800 GCA_045537365.1 Clostridia bacterium | reverse complement strand
GAAATCCCCTACTCTACAACATCAGAGGCGATTATAGATAAAATTATAGAGCTTATTAAGGCGGGCAAATTAAAAGAGATAAACGACCTTCGTGACGAAACCGATTTAAAAGGTCTTAAAATTACGATAGATATAAAAAGAAATGCAGACCCCGAAATGCTTATGAACAAGCTGTTTAAAGCAACTCCGCTTGAGGATAGTTTTAGCTGTAACTTTAATATTTTAACAGGCAACACCCCAAAGGTAATGGGCATAAAAGAAATATTAAAATGCTGGACAGATTTCAGAAAGCAGTGCGTAATAAGAAAAACAAAATTCGATATAAACAAATTAACACACAAGCTTCACCTGCTTGAAGGTCTTAAAAAAATACTTTTGGACATTGACAAAGCAATTAAAATTATAAGGAACACCGAAAAGGACGAGGATGTAGTTCCAAACCTTATGAAAGGCTTTGAGATTGACGAAATTCAGGCAAATTATGTTGCCGAAATAAAGTTGCGTAATCTTAACAAAGAGTATATTTTAAACCGCATTTCGGACATAGACGATTTAAACAGCGAGCTTGACAGGCTTGATAATATAATCCGCGATGAAAAAGAGGTTGTAAAAATTATAATTGCCGAGCTTAAGGAAATATCAAAAAAATACGGTGCGGACAGGCGCACCGAGATAGTATCAGCCGATGAAATTGTTGAAATTGAGCCCAACGAGCAGATTGAAGATTATAACCTTAAAGTATTTTTTACAAGGGATAACTTCCTTAAAAAAATTAGTGCTGTATCACTTAGAAGCTCGGGCACTCAAAAATTAAAGGATGGCGACAGTATTATATGCGAATGGGAAGCAACGAATAAATCCGACATAATTCTTATAAGCGACAAATGCAACGCATATAAGGCAAAGCTTTATGAAATTGCAGACTGTAAGGCAAGCGACTGGGGCCACTTTATACCTAATATAATAAAAATGGACCCCGGCGAAAAAATTATTTATGCAATTACAACCCTCGATTACAGCGGAGATTTACTCTTTATGTTTGATAACGGCAAGGCTGCAAAGGTTTCGCTTAAAAGCTATGAAACAAAAACAAACCGCAAAAAGCTTATTAACGCTTATACGGACAAATTAAACCTTGTTGGTATTAAATATTTGGCAGAGGATACCGATATGGTTATATACAGCTCTCTTGACAAGGTTCTTGTGTTTAACACAGGGCTTATGCAAACCAAAACAACAAAAAATACTCAGGGCGTAACGATTATGAATATGAAGAAAAAAAGCACAGTTGCACGCATTGAATATTTAAAGGATACAACCCTTACCAACCCCGATTACTACAAAACAAAAAATATTCCTGCGGCGGGTTATTACTTAAAGGATGAGGACAGCCCCACAGGACAAACAAGTTTGTTTTAAAAGTAAACATTTTATTAAATAACTGTAAACTCAATTGACTTTACAACACAAATACTATATACTTAATCTGTAAACGAAAAAGGTTAAGTATATAGTATTTTTTTTATAACAAAGGAGCATTATTTTTGCAATGCAGGATTTAATTAAAAAGAAAAACACAAACAAAAATATGGCAGGAAGCGAATATCTGATTTTTGGCTCTTCACAAAACTTTCAGGAGTTTATGGTAATGTACAACAGCGCATTAAAAGAGGTTTGTACAAAGCTTGAAATATTAAACGACGATTTTAATGCAACTTATAACCGCAACCCCATAGAATCAATAAAATCAAGAATAAAATCAATTGAAAGCATTACTGAAAAAATGGCAAGAAAAAACCTTGATATTACACTTGAAAATATGATGGAGCATATAAACGATATTGCCGGCATCCGTGTTGTATGCAAATATATTGACGATATATACACAGTTGCAAGCATGCTTACCCGTCAGGACGATATAACCATAATAAATGTTAAAGACTATATAAAATCACCCAAAGAAAACGGCTACCGCAGTTATCACATGATTATAGAAATTCCGGTGTTTTTCGCAAACCGCAAACAGCTTATAAAGGTTGAAATACAGCTTCGCACAATTGCCATGAACTTTTGGGCAAGCCTTGAACATCAGATGCGATATAAAAATGTATCGGCAAACAAAAACAATATAGGAACACGGCTAAAAAACTGTGCAGAAATAATTGCCGATTTGGATGAGGAAATGCAAAATATTAAAGACAGTATATTTGATATGCAATAGCATTTTCAAAAAATAATAATATTTTTTGAAAAAAGTCTTGCAATTTGGCTTAAAATGTGGTATTATATTTCTTGTGATTGATAAGGCCCATTGGTCAAGCGGTTAAGACGGCGCCCTCTCAAGGCGCAATCATGGGTTCGATTCCCGTATGGGTCACCAAAAATCCGTACACGAAAGTGTGCGGATTTTTACTTTTTACTTATTCCATTTTCACTTTTCCCTAAAAATAACATAAGTACGGATTTTTTGAAAGTAATAAGTAATATGTAATAGTGAAAAAGTTAAAAAACATAATTTATATAGAAAAAAGGAACTTTTTAACAGTTCCTTTTTTTGCATTTTAAAGAATTTTAAGGGGAAAATATGCTTATAAAACTTAAGGAGCATATATTAATGTCAACAAGAATTAAATTAACCATATTTACCATATCCTGTTTATTTTGCATTTTAACCGCCATACTGTTTAAAGCATCATATACAAAGGGGGCATTTTATGCGCAAAGGGCATCGGGGCAACACATTGCCGAAACAAAATTACACCCTGTAAGGGGTAACATTTATGATAGAAATATGATTCCG
>JAZSPJ010000212.1:0-9671 GCA_045537365.1 Clostridia bacterium | reverse complement strand
ACTGCCCGAAGGGCAATATCACTTACGCAGTAAATATCACTTGTTCCTCAAGGAACAAATATAACTAAAAAAAGCGTACTGAAAAATTTCAGTACGCTTTTTTCTGGTATGCCCGATGCGATTCGAACGCACGGCACATGGCGTCGGAGGCCATTGCTCTATCCAGCTGAGCTACGGGCACATATCTTTATTTGGGCGGTTTTAAAATCCGCCCAAATACATATTACAATATTTCTTTTACCTTTTCATATATTTCGGCTGAAATTTCCTCGATACTTCGGATATTTCCGTCCTTTACACAGCTTATATTGCACCAGTTATACTTTTGTGCAACAAATACTGCGTTATCATAAGATTTATTTAAATATGTATCGTCACTTTCATGAATATCAAGTGTTTTTGAATTATCTATTTTATTTGGTCTGTTTTCCATAAGTATTTTGGCATACTTAACGGGCATATCCAAAAATATAACAATATCGGGCTTTGGAAGTTCAAGCTTATTATACTCAAAATCGTAAAGCCAATCCAAAAACTCACTTTTTTGCTCGTTATTATCTATTTTCGATGCCTGATGTATCATATTTGAAGTGGTATATCTATCAGCAACAACGATTTTTTCGTCAGCAAAAATATGCTTCCACTCACCGTATACTGATGCTGCTCTGTCTACCGCAAAGAATGACGATGCCGCATAAGGGCTTACATCGCCTGCGCTTTTGCCAAACTCGCCCGAAAGATACATTTTTACTACAGCAGATGTATCGCTGTTATAATTTGGAAATTCAACGGTTTCAATATTATTATATTCTGCTTTTAATTTTTCATACAAAAGCTTTGACTGTGTTGCTTTACCGCTACTGTCAACGCCCTCTATTACAATAAGTTTAAAGTTTTTCATAATTCCTCTTATTTAAACAAAAGTCTTTTTTCTGCCGCTTTCCCACATGACATTTTACCCTCAGGGCATGCACCCTTTACGCAAGGCGGACCTGATTTTTTGAACAATGTAGGAGCAATATCCTTTACAAGCCTTAACATCTCGCAGGCAAGGTCGCGTATTTCCCACTGCGCCCTTTCACAGCAACGGTGGTTAAAAAAGTTCATAAGCGAACGAGCATTCATAGTTACAATCATTTTAGTTTCGCATGCATTAGGAAGCACATATCTTGCATCCTCAATTGCTTTTTTCTCCGCCGCATTTTTAGCAGTTTTTTCGTCCATACCATCATTTAACATATTATTATAATGCTTCTCAAAAAGTATATCCGCAAGCTTATTGTAGCTTTTCACATCCTCATCCATAGCTCTTAAAAATTCCCCTTTTGCCTCAGGAATTTTTTCTATTTCAGGCGGAAGTATAAATTCGAACTGACCTTCGCTTACATAGCGCTGTGATTTTACACTGTAGCTTGCTATACGATGCCTTGTAAACTGTGCAAGAAGACTTCTTGATACACCTTCTATTCCAAAGGTAAAGCTTATATGCTCAACAGGGCTTTCGTGCCCCATACTCATAAGGCGGTCTAAAAACTTTTGTGTTTTTTCCTCGTCAAGACCATCTAAAATACCGTCTATACCGGATGATGAGTAGCAAAGCTTTGCGGCAGCTGCTACTATTTTCTCGCAATCGGGGTTATATTGAAGTAATTCAACTTTCATAAAGTTTAACATCCTTTCTATTTAAACTTTTTTCCGTGCAGTAAAACTGTAAAGCCAAACTTTGGTAAGTCCATCATTCTGCCTATTCTTGATGGTTGCTTTAAAAGCCTGTAAAGCCATTCTATACCGTGTTTACAATAAAACTCAGGTGCTCTTTCTACTGTTCCTGCAAAAACATCAAGGCTTCCGCCTATACCAAGTGAGCAACGCACATTAAGGTTTTTTGCATTATTATATATCCATTGTTCCTGCTTTGGTGCACCAAGACACACAAAAAGTACATCGGGCGATTTTTCGTTTATATCGGCTATAATTTGTTTTTCTTTTTCACTGTCGAAATAACCGTCTGACATACCTACAATCTTTACGCCATCATATTTATTTAAGATTGTCTTTTCTGCAAGCTCTGCAACGCCCGGCTTTGAACCAAACAAATAAAGGCTCATTCCCTTTTTTGCCATTTTTTCAAGCAAACGGCAGGCAGTATCAAAGCCTGCACATCTCTCGCTAATTGGATTTTTAAGTATTTTGGATGCATATACAACACCTATGCCGTCTGCAGTTAAAAGCGATGCCGAGTTTAAGACTTTGCAAAACTCTTTATCCCTGTATGCCCTCATAAGTATTTCCGAATTAGGTGTAAACACATATTTGCCGTTTTCGCCGTTTTCTATATAATTAATTATAATATCTGATGCCTGCTCGATATTCACTTTATCAACCAAAGCACCAAGTATATTTACCTTATCCATTTAATGCACCTCAAAAAAATTATAAAAGTGACTATCGGTATTTTCCAACAGCCACTTTTTATTATATACTATTTTATTACAATTAGCAATACATAAATAAAATATTTTTTTACATTGCAAGGAATTTTTCGAGTCTGTCAAGACCTTCTTTAATATTTTCCATACTTGTAGCGTAAGACCATCTTACATACTCAGGTGCAGAAAAGCCGTTACAAGGCACTACCGCAACAAGGCAGTTATCTAAAAATGCCTGTGCAAAATCGTTTGCCGAATTGATGGTAACCCCTGCGATTGTTTTACCGATTAACTGTTTTATGTTCATCATAACATAAAATGCACCCTTTGGCATACGGCAGGATACACCGTCGATTGAATTTATTCTTTCAACCATATATTTTCGTCTTTCATCAAAAGCCTTTTTCATAGCATCAAGGTCGTCTGTAGGGCCTGAAAGCGCCGCAACTGTTGCCGCCTGTGCAATTGAGTTTGGATTTGATGTTGTATGGCTTTGTACATTTGCCATAAGCTTTGCGATTTTCTCGTTTGATGCTGTAAAACCTATTCTCCAGCCTGTCATAGCATAGGTTTTAGATACACCGTTTATAATTATTGTAAGGTCTTTTATATCCTCGCCAAAGCTTGCTATACTTGTGTGGGTGTTACCATCGTACAAAAGATGCTCATAAATTTCGTCACTAATAACATAAATATTATGCTTTACAATTATTTTTGCAAGCTCTTTAAGCTCATCAGCGGTATACATCATACCTGTTGGGTTACTTGGTGTATTTAAAATAATAGCCTTTGTTTTTGATGTAATTGCATTCTCTAACTGACTGGGGGTAATTTTAAAATCGTTTTCCTCAACAGTTGGTAAAATAACACTAACACCATCGTTATATTTAACCATTTCAGTATAGCTTACCCAGTAAGGTGCAGGTATTATAACCTCATCGCCCGGATTTAATATTGCACCCAAAGCATTAATAAGTGACTGCTTTGCGCCGTTTGATACGACAATTTGTGATGGCTTATATTCCAGCCCGTTATCTCTCATAAATTTTTTGCATACTGCTTTTTTAACCTCAACAGTACCCGATGCAGGTGTGTATTTGGTTTTGCCGTCCATAATAGCTTTTACAGCCGCCTCTTTAATGTGCATAGGAGTATCAAAATCAGGCTCGCCTGCTCCAAACCCCACAACATCCATACCATCGGCTTTCATCTGTTTAAACTTTGAATCAATAGCCAATGTTGGTGATGCCTCTATATTTAAAAACTTGTTTGATAAACTCATAACCTTCCTCCAATTTGAAATTTCTCTTATGCAAAAATTCATTTTTAAACTAAATTACATCATATTTTAGCATAATATAGTCAAAAATGCAAGTTTATACTCAAAAAATTTCAAATTTTTTAAAAATATCGTTAAAATTATTATATGCTACATCATATATGAATTGTTTTAGGTAGTTTTTACCAAACATTTCGTCAAAAAAGTGTGCAATTAAGCCCGTATGAGCCAAATCCTTATAGCAAAAATCTATACCGTCAAAATCACTGCCAATGCCAATATTCTTAGTACCGCCAAGCTCTTTTATATGCTCGATATGATTTATAAGTAATTCCCTTTCGCCCACAAAATCCGGAAAAAAATTTATACCTATTACACCGCCTGTGCCAATTATTGCTTTTATTTGTTCATCTGTTAAATTACGTCTTATATTACATACTGTCCTGGAATTTGAATGTGATGCGCAAACAGGCTTTTTATATACCTTTAAGGCATCAAAAAAACCTTCATCGGATATATGCGATACATCAAGCATCATATTGCATTTTTCCATTGCCTCTAAAACTTTTATGCCCTTTTCGGTAATACCCTTTTTATTTGCCTCAATACCTCCGCAAAGAGAGTTATCGTTATTCCATGTAAGGCTTATCATTCTAACACCTAACTGGCGCAGTGCTATAACATCGTCAGGTGAAAAATCCTCGGCATTGCCTGCCGACTCAAGAGTTAAAAAGGCTGCTATGCGACCTTGACGGTGTGCATAGTTAGCCTCGTTTGAATTGCGGCAGTAATTTACGTACTTACTGTTTGAACACTCACCTATAAATCTGTTTATAATAGTATAAACATCGTTCATTTTAAGTGTGCCGTCGTTATATATAGCATAACACTGTATTGCTTTTGTATACATTTTTAATTTATCGGGCGTAACCTGCATATTGCCTGAAAACACACTTTCGCCGTTTTTATAAGCTTTTGTAACGGTATCTGCGTGACAGTCAAACAATGCGTATGGCACACCATACATCAGCAAACCACATCCTTAATATAATTGATATTTTCGCATTTAAAGCCAAAAGGCGATAATCTGCCGTATACCTCGATTACATCAAAATGAACGGGGCAATCCAGTTTATTTATTCCCAAATAAATAACGGCGCCCCGTTTTATCTTTTCAAGTTTTTTGGCTGTAACATATTCGTATGCATATCCAAAATCGGTATTTTTACGGGTTTTAACCTCAACAAAGTGTATACCGCCCAAATTATCTTTAGAAACTATATCAATTTCAAAGCCCTTACCGCGATAGTTTTTTTCGAGTATTATATGTCCAAGCTTTTTTAAATACTTTATTGCAAAATTCTCACCCAAACCGCCTACATACACATTATGCATATTTTTATTTGACATATTCTTTTACCCCTTTAAAGGTTTTGCGGTGAATAGGGCACGGTCCATATTGCCTGATAGCAACAAGATGCTCCTTTGTACCGTAGCCCTTATGTTTTTCAAAGCCATATTCAGGGTATTTTTTTGCCATTTCGGTTATGTACCTATCCCTCGCAACCTTTGCAAGTATGGATGCTGAGGCGATTGTCTGGCTTTTTGCATCTCCCTTTACAACAGTTTCGTATCTTACCGGTATATCCTTGGCACGGTTTCCGTCTATAAGAACAACATCAACATTGCAACCAAGCTCCGCTAAAGATTTTCTGAACGCCTCGTAGGTTGCTTCAAGAATATTAATCTCGTCTATCCTTTTTTCGTCAACCGATACTATACTATAATATTTTGCTTTTTCAATTATTATGTCATAAAGCTCCTCACGCTTTTTTTCGGTAAGCTTTTTTGAGTCATTTATTCCGTCTATAACAACACCCTTATCAAATACAACACATGCGGCAAAAACAGCTCCGGCTAAAGGACCTCTGCCTGCCTCGTCAATACCTGCTACAAGACTTATGCCCTCAGCATAATATTTTTGCTCATATTCAAGCATATTTATGGTTTCTTTCTCGTTTTTCATAATACTTCCTCTTAATGATTTGAATCGTATTTTTTTACACGCAGTCTGTTAATCGCTCTTGCCATTTTTGCCTGTGCAGAGTGATAATCCTGTATACTTTTCTTTTGAAGCATTGCCTCCATAGCCTCTTCTTTAGAGCGTTTGGCACGGTTTTCGTCTATCTCCTCAGGTCTTTCACAGGTATCTACAAGCAACATTACCTGATTATTTTCTACCTTTATAAGCCCCTCAGATACTGCCGCGACCTTTTGGGTGCCGTCGGGTAATGTGTATTTAAGCATACCCGGTACAATTGCGGCAATCATATTGCTGTGCATTGCCTGTATGCCATAAAGCCCTTGTGTTGTAGGAATTACAAGTGATATACACTCACCGTCGTAAAAGGATTTTTCGGCAGCAAGTATAAGTAATGAAAAACTGTTCATTATATTTCACCAGCCTTTATTTTTTCGGCTTTTTTAATTACATCGTCTATTGTACCCACATTATAAAATGCCGCTTCCGGGTAGTTATCCATTTCGCCGTCAACTATCATTTTAAAGCCCCTTAATGTCTCTTTAAGCGGAACATAAATGCCCGGTATACCTGTAAATTTTTCTGCAACATGAGTTGGCTGTGATAAAAATCTTTGAATTTTTCTTGCTCTGCCAACTATAAGTTTATCCTCTTCACCAAGCTCGTCTATACCAAGAATAGCAATAATATCCTGAAGCTCGCTGTATTTTTGCAAAATTTCCTGAACTTTTCTGGCAATATTATAATGCATTTCTCCTATTACGCTTGCCTCAAGTATTCTTGATGTGGATTCAAGAGGATCTACCGCAGGATATATACCCTGCTCGGCTATTTTTCTGCTTAAAACAGTTGTAGCATCCAGATGTGAAAATGTTGTTGCAGGTGCAGGGTCGGTTAAATCATCGGCAGGTACATATACAGCCTGAACTGATGTTACCGAACCGCTTTTTGTTGATGTAATTCTTTCCTGAAGTGCACCCATTTCTTCGGCAAGTGTCGGCTGATAACCAACTGCTGACGGCATTCTGCCAAGCAAGGTTGAAACTTCGCTTCCTGCCTGAACGAAGCGGAATATATTATCTATAAATAAAAGAACATCCTTATTCTCTTTATCCCTGAAATACTCTGCCATTGTAAGTCCTGAAAGCGCAACCCTCATACGCACACCGGGGGATTCATTCATCTGACCGAATACAAGGGCGGTTTTATCTATTACTCCGCTCTCTTTCATTTCCTGCCAGAGGTCGTTACCCTCTCTTGAACGCTCACCTACTCCTGTAAATATTGAATATCCGCCGTGTTCCATTGCTACATTGTGAATAAGCTCCTGAATTAGTACGGTTTTTCCTACACCGGCACCGCCAAATAAGCCTATCTTTCCGCCTTTTGGATATGGCTCTAAAAGGTCGATAACCTTTATGCCCGTTTCAAGTATTTCAACCGACGGACTTTGTTCGTCAAAAGCAGGAGCATCCCTGTGTATGCCAAGGCGAAGTACACCGTCATCTATTGGAGCACCGCCGTCTATAGGCTCGCCGAGAACATTGAACATTCTGCCAAGTACAGCATCGCCTACGGGCACACTTATATTGTTTCCTGTTGCAGTAACCTCCATACCCCTTGAAAGTCCCTCGCTTTCAAACAACATTATGCATCGCACTATACCGTCGCCTATGTGCTGTGCTACCTCCATCACTCTGTTTTTGCCATTTATACTAACCTGTAATGCTTCTTTTAACTTGGGTAATTTACCCTTTTGGAAAGCTACATCTACGACGGAACCTGATACCTGTATTATTTTTCCTGTTATCATACCGTCATACCTCCTTTTGTATTACGGCTTTTGTTTTTCATACTTTTTGCACCCGATGAAACCTCGGTAATTTCTTGTGTTATTGCGCTTTGTCTTATATGATTATACTGTACGGAAAGCTCGTCCAAAAGCTTTTGTGCGTTACGGTTTGCCGAGTCCATTGCATTCATACGGGAATTTTGTTCGCTGCAAAAGCTGTCTATCAAAGCACTGTATATAAATCCTGTTACATAGCTTGGCACTATATTATCCAGCACATGCTCAACCGACGGCACAAATTCAAAAGGAATTTTAACCTCCTTTTCCGATGGATCGGGCACAATGAAATGCGCTCTGTGGAAAGGAAGCAGCCTTGTTGTACAGGTTTTAGACTCTACTGCATTTTGCATATCGGTATATATTACAAAAATTTTTGAAAGCTCGCCCTTATTAAATAATTCAAGCAACAGCGATGCTATTTCCCTAGCTCTGTGAATTGTGGGGTTTTGTGCCGTATACAAAAAGCTTTTTTCTATTGGAATATTATGTGTTGTAAAATAGTGCCGTCCGTACTCGCCCACAACAAAAAGCTTTGGATTTTCGTGCTCTTTCATTATTTTTACTGCCTCTTTAAGTACATTTTGATTATATGCACCGGCAAGACCTTTGTCGGCAGTAATAACTAGATAACCATAAGAGCCGGGTAATTCATGTTCGCCCGTCACAGGGTAAAAATACTTACTTTCAACAGTTTCCTCTGTGCGGAAAATACGCTTAATCTCACCCTTTAAAGCATTAAAATACGGTCTTGAACCATCTAGCTCCTCTTTAACCTTTTTAAGCTTTGTTGATGCAATTAAATACATTGCATTGGTAATTTTCTGAGTATCCTTTATACTGCTTATATGCTTTTTTATTTCCTTTGTGGTTGGCATATTATAAACACTCCCGTAAACCCTCTAAATACTGTTTTGCAGATTTTATAATTTCCTCTTTATCGTCACCTGTAAGCTCACCGCTTAACCCGATACGCTCAGTAAGGTCAAAATGCTGTTCGTTAAAGTATTCAAGCATACCGGTTACGACTTTTTTAATGTTTGAAATTTTTATATCTGATAGCAAATGTTCAAGTACTACTACAAGAATAATTACCTGCTCGTACTGCTTATACGGGCTGTGCACATCCTGCTTAAGTACCTGCATAAGTCCCTGACCGTAGCCAAGCTGTTTTCTTGTTGTATCGTCAAGGTCACTTGCAAACTGTGTAAATACTTCCATTTCACGATATTGAGCCAAATCCAGGCGGATTGCGCCTGCGGCTTTTTTCATTGCCTTTGTCTGAGCCGCACCTCCTACACGGGATACCGAAAGACCAACATTCACGGCAGGTCTTTGACCTGCAAAAAACAAGTCACTCTCTAAAAAAATCTGACCGTCTGTAATGGAAATAATATTTGTTGGTATATATGCGGAAACATCTCCTGCCTGTGTTTCTACTATAGGAAGTGCCGTCATACTTCCGCCGCCTTTTTCATCGCTTAAATGAGCTGAGCGCTCCAGCAGTCTTGAATGAAGGTAAAAAACATCACCCGGATAAGCCTCTCTGCCCGGTGAACGACCAAGCAAAAGGCTTAATGAGCGGTATGCAATGGCATGCTTTGAAAGGTCATCGTAAATTATAAGCACATCCTTACCCTTATTCATAAAATATTCGCCCAATGCACAGCCTGCATAAGGTGCAATATACTGAAGCGGTGCAGAATCGTTTGCAGTAGCATTTACAACTATTGTATACTCCATAGCTCCTGCTTTGGCAAGGTTATTTACCGCCTGTGCAACAGAGCTTGCCTTTTGACCGATAGCTACATAAATGCAAATTACATCCTTACCCTTCTGATTTAAAACCGCATCAAGGGCAATAGATGTTTTACCCGTCTGTCTGTCACCTATTATAAGCTCACGCTGACCTCTGCCGATTGGAAACATAGAGTCAATTGCAAGTATTCCTGTTTCAAGAGGAGTATCAACCGGTTGTCTATCTATAATACCGGGGGCAGGATTTTCAATTGCACGCATTTCCTCTGAAAAGATTTCGCCTTTTCCGTCAACAGGCATACCAAGTGCATTTAC
>JAZSPJ010000059.1:0-4680 GCA_045537365.1 Clostridia bacterium | reverse complement strand
GATAACAGGCCAATAAAAAACGCAAAAGATAATGTTTTTACCAAAAAGTGAGCTGAAGTAACAGGGGAATCCCGAAAACACGGCTTGCTTTTTGCGTTAATAAAATACGATTCAGTTTAATATGAAAGGTGATTAATATATGAAATTAGACAAAAAAACAGCATTAAAACTTATGGAGGAGCATAACCAAAAATACTTTGGCTGTGCGCTTAAAGAAGCTACAAATCAGCAGATATACCAAACAATGTGCTATGTTGTTAAGGATATACTTATCGAAAAAAATGCAGAATTTGCAAAAGCTAAAAAGGATAACGGTGATAAGCAGGTATTTTATATGTCTATGGAGTTTTTGGTTGGCACATCGCTCCATAACAACTTATACAACCTTATGATTGAGGACGCTTTCCGCGATGCCCTTAAAAGCATAGATGTTGATATAGAAAACATTTACGAAATCGAGCCGGATGCGGGTCTTGGCAACGGCGGTCTCGGCAGGCTTGCATCCTGTTATATGGACTCTCTTACAAGTCAGGGCATAAAGGCAACGGGCTATTCCATAAGATACGAGTTCGGTATATTCAAGCAAAGGATTATAGACGGCTGGCAGATGGAGTTTCCTGATGACTGGCTCAACCTTGGTGATGTGTGGCTTATGGCACGCACCGACGAATCCGTAGAAATAAAGTTCGGCGGATATGTTGAAGAAAGCTTTGATAACGGCAACTACAGGGCAGAGCTTAAGGATTATGACTCTATAATTGCAGTACCTTATGATATGTTTATATCTGGCTACGATACTCCAGCCGTTAATAAGCTTGTGCTTTGGAGTGCAAAATCGCCTAAGAACCTTGATATGGTTGCATTTTCAAGGGGCGATTATGCAAAAGCGGTAGAGGATAATACAAAAGCCGAGGTTATATCAAAGATACTTTACCCTGCCGATGACCATCTGGAGGGTAAAATACTCAGAATAAAACAGCAGTATTTCTTTGTAAGTGCATCACTTCAGACAATTGTCAGAAAGCACTTTAAAAAGTATTCAACACTTGATAACCTTGCAGATAAAGTATCAATCCATATTAACGATACACATCCGGCACTTTGTGTACCTGAGCTTATGCGTATACTAATGGACGAGTATAATTACGGCTGGGACGATGCGTGGGCAATTTGTCAGAAAACCCTTTCATATACAAACCATACTGTTATGAGCGAGGCGTTGGAGCGTTGGTCGGAGCAGATGTTCCGTCAGCAACTCCCACGTATTTATCAGATTGTGGCAGAAATTAACCGCAGACTCGTTCAACAGCTTCACGAGATTTATCCCGGCGACTATGCAAAAATTGATTATATGTCTCCGATTGCAAACGGCGAGGTAAGAATGGCAAACCTTTGCCTTGCTTGCTGTCATACCATAAACGGCGTATCAAAGCTTCACAGCGAAATATTAACCCAAAGTATTTTCAGGGATTATTATAATATCGACAACAGCCGTTTTACAAATGTCACAAACGGTATAGCATACAGAAGATGGCTTTGTCAGTCAAACCCTGAACTGACTGCGCTCCTGGATGAGCTCATAGGCACAGGCTATAAAAAGGACTCCAAAGAGCTTGAAAAGCTTTTAAAATACCGTGACGATAAAAAGGTACTTGAGGATTTAAGAAAAATCAAATATAATAATAAATCCCGCTTAACCGACTATATATCAAAGGCTAACGGTATAAATGTTGACCCGAACTCTGTGTTTGATATTCAGATTAAACGACTTCACGAGTATAAGCGCCAGCTTTTAAATGTGCTTCAGATACTTCACATGTACAGGGTTATAAAGGATAACCCGAATATTGATATTCCGCCAAGAACATTTATATTTGCGGCAAAGGCATCGGCAGGCTATTTTATGGCAAAGCAGATTATAAGACTTATTGTTGCCGTATCAAATACAATAAATTCCGACCCTGTTGCAAGGGATAAAATCAAGGTTGTATTTTTGGAGGATTACAGAGTATCACTTGCAGAAAAAATTATACCTGCGGCTGATATAAGCGAGCAGATTTCAATTGCAGGTAAAGAGGCATCGGGTACAGGCAATATGAAGCTTATGATAAACGGTGCTGTAACACTCGGTACACTCGACGGCGCAAATGTAGAAATTTTTGAACAGGTGGGCGAGGATAATATATTCTTGTTCGGCTTAAAGGCTCACGAGGTAGATGAGCTATGGCGCAGGGGTTATTCGCCTCTTGATTATACACGAACAAACCCTGAGCTTCAGGCTGTTCTTGATATGCTTACATCTAACGTGCTCGGTGCACGCTTTGACGATATTTCAAAATCATTGCTTACAAACAGCTTCGGCACAGCCGATGCGTATATGACACTTGCGGATTTTGATTCTTATGTTAAAGCACAGCAAAGAGTGTCCGAAACTTATAAGGATAAAGATAAATTCACAAAAATGTCGCTTACCAATATAGCAAAAGCAGGCATTTTCTCGGCAGACAGGTCCGTGCTTGAATATGCCGATAATATTTGGAAATGCAGATAATTTTAATGGAGTGAACAAACTTTTATGAGGATATTGTTTGACAGTAAAAATCCTATATTTAAAAAGCCTTTTGGCTGTGTAATGCAAAACGAAAATGTTTGTATTAATATTCACATACCACAAAGCTGTAATACCAAAGAAGTTGTTTTAAACTTTGAAACTGACGACGGCTTAAAAAAGCAAATACCCTTGCATAAAACAGATTTAAAGGATATGTACGAATATTACTCGGCAGATTTTAGCCTTGATGAGTGCGGTTTGTATTTTTATTGGTTTACAATAACAACCGGCGAGTCAACCTTTAATCTCTATAAATGGGGATATTCGGATACCAATATAGATGAAGGGGATAAATGGCAGTTAACCTGCTTTGAAAATGGCTACGATACCCCGAAAAGGTTTAAGGGCAATGTAATGTATCAGATTTTTCCCGACAGGTTTTACCGTGATGAGGTACTAAGCTGTGAAGGGAAAATCGAGCCTTACTATATCCATACAAATACCGACGATATTCCTCATTTTTTGCCCGACGAAAACGGCAAAATTCAGAACAATGATTTTTACGGCGGTAATTTAAAGGGGATTGAAAAAAAGCTTGGATATATAAAATCCCTGGGGGTAAGTACCATATATTTAAACCCCATTTTTAAGGCGTACTCAAATCACAGGTACGATACCTGCGACTATAAAACCATAGACCCCCTTTTAGGTAACGAGGCGGATTTTGTAAGCCTGTGCAACAGTGCACACGATATGGGTATAAAAATAATACTTGACGGAGTTTTCTCACACACAGGAAGCGACAGTATATATTTTGATAAAAGATGCATATACGGCAACGGTGCATACAGCAGTGAAAATTCACCATATCGAAGTTGGTACGGCTTTCAAAGGTATCCCGATTTATACGACAGCTGGTGGGGTATAGATACTCTGCCTTGTGTAAACGAAATGAACGAGGGGTATATCGACTATATTTTAACAGGCGAGGACAGCGTAGTTAAACATTGGTTAAAGCTCGGTGCAGACGGCTTCAGGCTTGATGTGGCAGACGAACTGCCCGACGAATTTATAAAAATACTCCATAGTGTAGTTAAGGAGCAAAAAAGCGATGCCCTTGTAATAGGCGAGGTATGGGAGGATGCATCCAACAAAATAAGCTATTCAAAAAGGCGTAAATATTTTGTTGACTCGGAGCTTGACTCTGTTATGAACTATCCTTTCCAAAATGCAATAATTGCACTTGCTAGGGGAGAGATGTCGGCAAACAGCTTTAAAGAGTGCATAATGACAATATGCGAAAACTACCCCCGCCCTGTGGCAGACTGCCTTATGAACAGCCTATCCACCCATGATACCGCCCGAATTATAACAAAGCTTTCGGGTGCAAACGAGGGTATGAATAAAGAGGGCAAGGCATACTATGCCTTAACGGGCGATATGTGGCAGGATGCAGTATCAAGGCTTTATATAGCTGTTATGCTTCAGTTTATGCTGCCTGGCAATGCGTGCATATATTACGGCGATGAAATTGGTATGCAGGGATTTGGCGACCCATTTAACAGAGCATATTTTAAATGGAACGATATAAAATCTGAAATTTTTGAATATTATAAATTTTTCGGTAATCTCAAGGCACAAAACGACGCCTTGAAATACGGCGATATTATAATTGATGCAAGTTGCGATGTGCTTACCATCAAACGCAATTTTAATAATAAAAACACCGTAACGGCGGTGCTTAATCTGTCGGACAATACCATAGAATGTAATCAAAAGGTATTAATATCCCATAATTCAACATGTTTTAACGAAAGTACCTATATAGGCAGGGGCGGATTTGCGGTGTACTGAAATAAAAATACACTTAAGCCGTAACAGGCGGGTTAAGGAGTAAAAAAGATTATTATAAATAACCGTTTTATCTTTTTTGGATGAACGGTTATTTTTTTGCTGTTGCAATTGAAATATAAACAGTGCTATAATGTTACTAAAAATATATCTGTCGATTTAAATAATGGTATGACGGCAGAAAATTCAAACTGATTAATAGGAGTGTTTTTTATGTGGAACGGTAAAAACAAGGCAATTACATTTAGCAGTGATGACGGTGTTACACAGGATATCCG
>JAZSPJ010000091.1:0-4203 GCA_045537365.1 Clostridia bacterium | reverse complement strand
CCTGCCGAAAAATTATAAACTCTGTTCATTTTTTTATTCCTCCTAAAAATAAATTTTAACTACTTTATTATAATATTATAAAAGTTCCAAGTCAATACATTAGTTATTTTTTTAACAAATATGTTCAAAATTTTTCAAAATGCACTTTAATTTTGCCTATTTTTACAAATGGGGTTTATAAAAAATGCTGTATAAGGGTATTTGCAGGAAAAAACAAGTATTTTTTTAAAAAAAGCTTGACAAACAAAAAAATGCGTGGTAAAATTGTACAGTATAATGCGGTTTAGTGGGTGTACTATGCCCTTTGGCGCAGACTTATTGCCCGCAAGCACTACAAAGGAGGCACAAAAATTGCTTGAAGGTATAACTTCAGACAGTTTGATTGTCGGTTTAAGAAGAAGTAAAAAAATTATTGAAAGCGGCAATGCTAAAAAAGCTTATGTTGCCGAGGATATTGCTCCTCAGATGTTTGACTCTGTTGTGGCTATGCTTAAAGCAAATTCGGTAGAGTTTGAAACAGTAGCCTCAAAGGCGCAGCTCGGTAAGGCTTGCCATATAGACTGCGACGCTGCAATAGTTGTTATAAAAAAATAACATAATATTGTTATATTATACCGTTTGGTATTTAATATAAAATTCAATTAACGGAGGTGAAAATATTGCCAACATTTAACCAGTTAGTAAGAAAAGGAAGAGAGACATCAACAAAAAAGTCAATGGCTCCTGCACTTCAGGTAGGTTTTAACTCACTTAAGAAAAGACCTACAGATTTAAGCGCTCCTCAGAAAAGAGGCGTTTGCACAGCAGTTAAGACAATGACTCCTAAAAAGCCTAACTCAGCGCTTCGTAAGATGGCCAGAGTAAGACTTACAAACGGTGTCGAGGTTTCAGCTTACATTCCGGGTATAGGTCACAACCTTCAGGAGCACAGTGTTGTTCTTATAAGAGGTGGTAGAGTAAAAGACCTCCCTGGTGTTCGTTATCACATTATTCGTGGTGCGTTGGATGCTTCGGGTGTAGCTAACAGAAACCAGTCCAGATCAAAGTATGGTGCTAAGAGAGCTAAAAAATAATACTTTGAACTGAAGTTTTTAATCGTAAGCAGATCCAACTGTTTGGACACTTACAAAGGTAAGTAGTGCGACGGTACGGAATTATATATATATTTTGTATTGTGCACGGCAAGTTTAAAACTTGAGTACCTATGAAATCATTATAATTTATGAAGGAGGGAAGTAAAGTGCCACGTAAAGGTTTTATTGCTAAAAGAGATGTTTTACCTGATCCTATGTACAATAATGTTGTTGTAACAAAGCTTATCAACAATATTATGCTTGACGGTAAAAAAGGTGTAGCTCAGAGTATTGTTTACGGTGCATTTGACATCATTGCAGAAAAAACAGGTAAAGATCCTGTTGAAGTATTCACAGCTGCTATGGAAAACATAATGCCTGTTTTGGAGGTTAAAGCTAGACGAGTAGGCGGTGCAACATACCAGGTGCCTATGGAAGTCAGACCTGAAAGAAGACAGACTCTTGGTCTCAGATGGCTCACAGTTTACTCAAGACAGAGAAACGAAAGAACCATGAGAGAAAGACTCGCTGGTGAAATCATGGATGCTACAAACAACATGGGCAGCGCAGTTAAGAAAAAAGAAGATACACACAAAATGGCAGAGGCAAACAGAGCATTTTCACACTATCGTTGGTAAGTGTAAAAATTGCCTGCTGATGCAATTTGAAAAAATCATACTAAAATGCATATTTTGGGATAAACTAATATGCATGGATTAATCCTGAAAGGAGGAAATAATAATGGGTAGAGAATATTCATTAGAGAATACAAGAAATATCGGTATTATGGCTCACATCGATGCCGGTAAAACCACTACCACAGAGCGTATTCTGTTCTATACAGGTCGTATTCATAAAATCGGTGAAACCCACGAGGGTGAATCACAGATGGACTGGATGGAGCAGGAGGCAGAGCGTGGTATTACCATTACATCTGCTGCTACAACTTGTTTCTGGAAAAATAAGAGAATAAACATTATCGACACACCGGGACACGTTGACTTTACTGTTGAAGTACAGAGATCACTCAGAGTACTTGACGGTTCTGTTACAGTAATGTGTGCTAAAGGCGGAGTTGAGCCTCAGTCAGAAACAGTTTGGCGTCAGGCTAACGACTATAATGTACCGAGAATGATATATGTTAATAAGATGGATATCATGGGTGCAGACTTCTATAATGTTGAAAAGATGGTTCACGAGCGTTTGCACGCAAACGGTGTTCCGATTCAGCTTCCAATCGGTGCTGAGGATACCTTCGTTGGTATAATTGACCTTATGACAATGAAAGCAGAAGTGTACTACGACGAGCAGGGTAAAGAATACGGCGAGGAGGAAATTCCTGCTGATATGCTCGATAAAGCTGAGGAGTACAGAGAAAAAATGGTTGAGGCAATTGCATCAACCGATGAAGACCTTATGGATAAATACCTTGAGGGCGAGGAAATTACCGTTGATGAACTTAAAAAAGCTTTAAGAAAAGCTACAATCAACAACGAAATCGTTCCTATGCTCTGCGGTACTTCATACAGAAATAAGGGTGTTCAGCTCTTGTTGGATGCTATTATTGATTATATGCCTGCACCAACAGATGTACCAAACATCAAAGGTGTTAAGCCGGGCACAGACGAAGAGGATGAAAGACCTTCATCAGATGATGCTCCGTTCTCAGCTTTGGCATTTAAAATTGCAACTGACCCATTCGTTGGTAAAATATGCTTCTTCAGAGTATATTCGGGTACAGTTGAGTCGGGTTCTTATGTACTTAATGCATGTAAGAACAATAAAGAAAGACTTGGTAGAATACTTCAGATGCACGCTAACCACAGAGAGGATATCGATATAGTATATTCAGGTGATATAGCTGCTGCAGTTGGTCTTAAAAACACCACAACTGGTGATACCCTTTGCGATGAAAAACATCCAATTATTCTTGAGTCTATGGAATTCCCGGAGCCGGTTATCAGGGTTGCAATTGAGCCTAAAACAAAAGCCGGTCAGGAGAAAATGGGTATTGCTCTTCAAAAGCTTGCAGAAGAGGATCCTACATTTAAAACATACACAGACGAGGAAACCGGTCAGACAATCATCGCCGGTATGGGTGAGCTTCACCTTGAAATCATTGTTGACAGACTTTTGCGTGAGTTTAAAGTTGAAGCAAATGTTGGTCAGCCACAGGTTTCATACAGAGAGGCTATTAAGAAAACTGTTAATGTTGAGCACAAATATGCTCGTCAGTCCGGTGGTAAAGGTCAGTACGGTCATGTTGTAATGACAATGGAGCCTTTAGAGGAAGGTGCAGGTTACGAGTTTGTTAATAACATTGTCGGCGGTGCTATTCCAAAAGAATATATTCCTGCTGTTGATGCCGGTATACAGGGCGCTATGCAGAACGGTGTACTTGCAGGCTACAATGTTGTTGATGTAAGAGTAACACTTACCGATGGTTCATACCACGAGGTTGACTCATCTGAAATGGCATTTAAGATTGCCGCTTCTATGGCATTTAAAGACGGTATGAAAAAAGCAGAGCCGGTTATTAAAGAGCCTATCATGCTTGTAAATGTTATCATGCCTGACGAATACATGGGTGATGTTATGGGCGACCTTAACTCACGTCGCGGTATGATTAAAGAAATGGAAGCTGTTACAGGCGCACAGAGAATTACAGCGTATGTACCGCTTTCAGAAATGTTCGGATACGCAACAGATCTTCGTTCAAGTACACAGGGTCGTGGTCAGTATTCAATGGAGCCAGCACATTACAGTGAAGTTCCAAAATCAATTCAGGAGAAAATCATTACTGCAAGAACTAAGAGTGAATAATTTTCACAAATTTACAGTTTTTATTAAATTAGGTATTGATTTTTCTTTGAAAAAATAATATAATATAATTAAATTATAATTTAAAAAATAATTAAAAGTTATTTTAAGGAGGATTTTAACAATGGCAAAAGCACATTTTGAAAGAACCAAGCCACACGTTAACATTGGTACAATCGGCCACGTTGACCACGGCAAAACTACTCTTACTGCTGCTACCACAAAGGTTTTAGCATTAAGCGGTAAAGCTCAGTACGAAGCTTACGATATGATCGATAAAGCTCCGGAGGAGAGAGAAAGAGGTATCACA
>JAZSPJ010000104.1:0-11999 GCA_045537365.1 Clostridia bacterium | reverse complement strand
TCACTTCCCTTTACAAGCTCGTCCAGGCTGACCCCAAAAAGCTCGCTCATAAGTATAAGCTTTGAAAGCTCGGGGACGGCGGCACCCGTCTCCCATTTTGACACGGACTGCCTTGAAACATCGATTTTTTCAGCAAGCTGTTCCTGAGACATATTAAGCGCCGAGCGGAGCTTTGTGATTTTTTCGCCAATAGTCATTATTTAACCACCGTTTTAACCTTTCAAATATATTATGTAACATAATATAATATTACCTAAATGCAAAAAATATATCAACCAACTTTAATTTGATTTTTTAGCAACTCCAAGTTGCCAAATTTTGTTATATACTTTTAAACTTCGAGGAGTTTCGTCACATTTCTAAGTTTTAAAGTAAACTTTTGTTTACATTATTTTTATTGTATCATATAATATTTGTTTTTTCAATACAACAAAAAAAGAAATCTGCGAAATGCAGATTTCTCTATAATTTTATTCATACTACATTCAGGATATTATAATCTTGCTTCAAGTTCCTTTTTCATATCCTCGTAACCCGGTTTATTTAAAAGTGCAAACATATTTCTTTTATAATCCTCAACACCCGGCTGATTAAATGGATTTATTCCTCTCATATAACCGCTTACTGCGCAGGCTTTTTCAAAGAAATACACAAGGTTGCCAAAATAATATGCAGAGATTTCGGGTATGTTAATTATAATGTTTGGAACATTACCGTCGGTATGTGCCAAAAGTGTACCCTGAAATGCTTTATTGTTTACATAATCAACAGTTTTACCTGCAAGAAAATTAAGACCGTCAACATTTGCTTCGTCAAACGGTACTTCAAGGTCGCGCTTTGGTTTTTCTACATTTAAAACTGTTTCAAACATACATCTTGCGCCATCCTGAATAAACTGTCCCATTGAATGAAGGTCGGTTGAAAAGTTTACTGAGCATGGAAGTATACCGCTTTGGTCCTTGCCCTCGCTCTCGCCGAAAAGCTGCTTCCACCACTCCGAAAAATACTGGAGGCATGGCTCATAGTTAACCATAAACTCGCAGGTTTTACCTTTAAAGTTTAAAAGGTTTCTAACTGCCGCATATTTTAAGCAATCGTTCTGTTCATAAGGCTTTTTGTATTCCTCTGCCGCATCCTGTGCGCCTTTCATCATAGCATCTATATCAATGCCAGCTGCAGCTATCGGGAGCAAGCCAACTGCTGTAAGCACTGAAAATCTGCCGCCAACATCGTCGGGCACAACAAATGTTTCGTAGCCCTCTTTATCGGCAAAGGTTTTAAGTGCGCCTTTAGCTTTATCGGTTGTAGCATATATTCTGCTTTTTGCCTCATCACTGCCATATTTTTCAATAAGTAATGAGCGGAGCATACGAAAAGCTATTGCCGGCTCTGTTGTAGTACCTGATTTTGAAATTATATTTACACTGAAATCCTTATCCTTTAAATAATCCAAAAGGTCTGCAAGGTATGCCGAGCTTATTGAATTGCCTGCATAAAGAATTTGAGGTGTGTTTTTATTTTCGTCAAGGTTATAAAACGAGCTTGTAAGCATATCTATTGCAGCTTTTGCGCCAAGGTACGAACCGCCTATGCCAACTACTACAAGCACCTTACTGTCTTTTTTTATTTTATCCGCACATTTTTTTATACGGTCAAACTCCTCTTTATCATAATCAAAAGGAAGGGTTGTCCATCCCAAAAAGTCATTACCTGCACCTGTTTTACTATCAAGTATTTCCTGTGATGCCTCGGTAATTTTTTTCATATTGTTAATCTGTTCATCACTAACAAAACTCTTTATTTTTGAAAAATCAAGCTTTATCATTGTAATTCCTCCTTATGTAATATGTATATGCAACAATAGCTATTTTATAAGTTTGTTAAATTATTTAACAAACTTTTTCTTATCAATATTATAATGGTTTTTGCAATAAAAAACTATATGCAAATTATATAAAATTTTACAAATTTTCAATCTTTTTATTGCGCAACATTAAATCGGTTACGGCATCTTTAGGATTTTTGCCTGCGTAAAGTACATCGTAGGCACTTTCTATAATAGGCATTTGTACCTCATATTTTTTTGCAAGTGCGTAAGCCGCTTTTGCATTGCTTATGCCCTCTACAACCATATGTACCTCGTCTATTGCCTGTTCAACAGTATAGCCCTTGCCAATTAATATGCCTGCCCGCCTGTTACGGCTATGCATACTTGTGCAGGTTACAATAAGGTCGCCTATACCGCTTAAGCCCCAGAAGGTATCGGGGTTAGCACCCATTTTTATGCCGAGCCTTGAAATCTCCTTAATTCCTCTTGTCATAAGTGCCGCTTTTGTATTATCGCCAAAGCCTATGCCGTCTATAATACCTGCACAAAGGGCAATAACATTTTTAAGCGCACCGCCAAGCTCAACACCGAGTACATCGTCTGATGTGTAAATTCTGAAAAAATCGTTCATACAAATATCCTGAACTGTTTTTGCACATTCCTCATACTTTGATGCTACTACATTTAATGTTGGTATCTGCCTTGCAACCTCCTCGGCGTGGGATGGACCGCTCATTACACATATTTTGCTCTGTGGTATATTTTTGCCTATTACCTGTGAAAGAGTTAAAAGCTCGCTTTCCTCAAAGCCTTTAGAAAGTATTACAATAATCTGCCCGTCCTTAACATACTCTGCCATTTCAATCGATACCTGACTTACTACCTTTGACGGCAACACCATAAACACAATATCAGCCTCGGTTATGCAGTTTAAATCGGTTGTAAATTCAAGCTTTTCATTCAATTTAACTCCCGGCAGAAACTCGTTATTCTCGCCTGTTGCTTTAAGTACATCTATCTCCCTTTGAAACTTTGACCATAACATTACCCTGTGCCCGTTACCGCATAAAAGCTGTGCAATAGCTGTACCCCAGCCGCCTGCACCTATTACGGCAATTGTTTTTTTGTTTAAAGTATCAGTCATACCAAAGCCCTCCCTTTAAAACTTGATTTTAGATTCGCACCCTCTTACAAGGCGTTTTATATTTGCACGGTGGCAATACACAACCAACGCACACAAAATTACAGAAATTGTTATAAATACCGGCTTATCCTGATAAAACATCAAAACAAGTACAGGATACATAAGTCCTGCTGTGCATGAGCCAAGCGAAACATATTTTGTAGTTGCAACAATTACTATAAACAATACAATTAAAATAACTGCAATTTCCCAATCAAGCATAACAACTGTTGCAAAGCTTGTCATAATGCCCTTACCGCCCTTAAAGCCGAAGTATATGGGATAAATGTGACCAAGCACAACTGCTATTGATGCCAAACAGCATACTGTAAGCACATCGCCCTCAACTTTAAAAAAGTTAAATAGCAGCTTTGAAATAAGTACCGCTAAAATACCCTTTAAAAAATCGCCCAAAGCTACAAATATTGCCGCCTTTTTTCCAAGCACACGCAATGTATTTGTTGTGCCGGCATTGCCCGATCCTGCCTGTCTTATATCACCCTTGCCCATTAATTTAGAAACTATTACAGCTGTGCTGATACTTCCTAAAAGATATGAAATTGCAGTACAGAAAAGTGTTAAGCTTACCATAGTATTACACCTCATAAAATTTTATTTTGTTCCCTTGTCATCTCCGCGCTCCCTAATAATAAAGCGTATGGGAGTGCCGTCAAGACCGAAGGCTGTTCTTATTTGATTTTCTATATACCTTACATAAGAAAAATGTGCAAGCTCTTTGCTGTTTACAAACAAAATAAATGTAGGCGGCTTTGTGCTTGCCTGTGTAATATAGAATATTTTAAGGCGTCTGCCCTTATCCGACGGTGGCTGTTGCTTGCTCATAGCCTCATTTAATACGTCATTTAAAACACCTGTAGGTATACGCATTGCATGCTGATTGTATACAAACTCTATAAGCTCAAAAAGCTTATTTAATCTTGAACCTGTAAGAGCCGATGTAAAAGCAACAGGTGCATAAGTCATATAAGCAAGGTCACGGCGTATATCGTTTTTATACTGCTCCATTGTGTTTGTGGATTTTTCTATCAAATCCCATTTATTTACAACTACAATGCTTGCCTTACCCTGCTCGTGTGCATAGCCGGCAATTTTGGTATCCTGTTCGGTAATGCCCTCATTTGCATCAACCAAAATAAGTACAACATCACATCTGTCTACTGCGGCAAGTGAGCGTATAACACTGTATCTTTCAATATTTTCATCTATCTTACCGCGCTTTCTCATACCTGCGGTATCTATAAACACATATTTTTGACCGTCCCTCTCATAAGGAGTATCAATTGCATCTCTTGTAGTGCCTGCAATATTACTTACTATAACACGGTTTTCACCTAAAATTTTATTAATGAGGGATGATTTACCCACATTCGGCTTACCTATTACCGCAACATGGATTGCGTCCTCATCTGTTTCGTCCCCGGCATCTGTATCCACATAAGAAAACAGCTTATCAAGCAAATCGCCCGTACCAAGACCGTGTGTAGACGATATTGCCATCGGCTCGTCAAGACCCAAATTATAAAACTCGTAAAACTCCATTGGCGGCTCGCCGATATTATCCGCCTTATTGCAAACAAGCACGATTGGTTTGCCCGATTTTGTAAGCATAGCGGCAATATCGGAATCTGCCGAGGTTAAGCCAGTTTTAACATCCACCATAAATATTATAACATCTGCCATTTCAATAGCTATGCCTGCCTGGCGTGCCATCTGCTCCAAAATAATATCGTCGCTTTTTGGTTCTATACCGCCCGTATCAATAAGCATAAATTTTTTATTAAGCCATTCACCCTCAGCATATATTCTGTCACGGGTTACTCCGGGGGTATCCTCTACAATGGAAATCCGCTCCCCTATAAGCTTATTAAACAGTGTAGATTTTCCTACATTTGGCCGCCCGACTATGGCAAAAGTGGGTTTATTCATACTGTATTCAGTCCTTTCTGAGCAAAGACTCCACAAAATCTCTGCCGGTGTTTTTAACCTGCACAATTTTAACCCCCAGTTCCTTTTCAACATCAGGTATGCAGGTATCATCTAAAAATATATCTGTGTTTTGTTTTATCATACAGTCCGAAAGAAGTATCGCTTCGGCATTTATTCTGCCCTTTAGCTGGTCTATAATGTCGCCTCCGCAAATAAGCCCCGTAACTGTAATATTTTCTCCAAAAAAGTTATTTTTTATTTTATAAATATCAAATTCAAGGTTATTGTTTACACTTTTAACCTTATTTGCAAATTCTTTTATAAAATCGTATGCAATATACGATGTAATTATTGCCTTTTTAGATGGCTTTCTGTTTTTTTGCTCGTCTGTAAGTTCTTTTAAATACGCATCTACCTCGTCCTTTAAAAGAGCCACAAGACCGACTCCGTTTTCTATTTGAGGAAAGTCCTCATAATACTCGCAAGGCGGTATATCCATACCTGCCGAAAGATAAAACTCATCGGAAAGATACACAAGCCTTGTACCGAATTTTTTTAAAAACCTTTCCTGATATAATTGTACCTGATTTATTACATTTATGCAATCCTGTTTTTCAAATTTTTCAAGTTTAAAAAGTTTTTCTCTGTGTTTGCTGATACCAACGGGGACTATTGACACACTTTGAAGGTTGGGATAAAGATTTTCAAGGTCGGCTAATGTTTTATTTAACACATCACCGTCGTTTATACCCTTGCAAAGCACAATCTGACCGTTCATACTTATACCGCCGTCATAAAACTTTTGCATAATATCCATAATCTTGCCAGCATTGGGGTTATTAAGCATAAGCCGTCTTACATCCGCATCTGTTGCATGAATACTTATATTTAAAGGGCTTACCCTTAATCTTATAATGCGGGATATATCATCATCTGTAAGATTTGTCAGGGTAACATAATTACCCTGCAAAAAGCTTAAGCGTATATCATCGTCTTTAAACACCATTGTTTTTCGTACATTTGGCGGCAACTGGTCCATAAAACAGAATATGCACTTATTTTTGCAAAGCATTGGCTTATCCATAAGTCCGTTTTCAAACTCTGCGCCAAACTGCTCGTACATATCGTTATAAACCTCTATTTTCTCTGTATCGCCATTTGGTTTTAAAACTGTTACGGTGTAATAATCGTCCGAGGTATAAAACTTAAAATCAAGTATATCTTTAATTTTTAAATTGTTTACAGCAAGAATAATATCGCCTTTTTCAATACCGCAATCCTCTGCAACAGAGCCTTCTTGTACCGACTTTACAGTTGCAGGGTGCGTACCGTTTGATTTCGGATATTTTTCCAAATCTGCCTTTTTTGGTTTTTTAATCAATTTATTTCAATCCTCTGTTAAAAAATTATAAAGCTCGTCGCAGTTTTTTGCTATAAATACAGGGTTATACGCCTCAAGCTCGCCCGGCTTTGCATAGCCATAAGATACACCTATTGCATCTATACCCTTATACTGTGCTCCCTGCATATCAAACTTGCGGTCGCCTATCATAACGCATTTATTTTTATCCTCAATATCAAGGTTTTCAAAAATATAATCGAGCACCTTTTCCTTTGAATTGCGTGATACATCAAAGGATGCGCCGTAAATACCATAAAAATACTTTTCCAGGTCAAAATGCTGTATAATCTGCTTTGCAAATTCCTCGGGCTTTGCAGTTGCAAGCACAAGCTTAAAGCCATTATTATGCAATTTTTCAAGAAGCATTGGAATACCATCGTATATTTTATGCTCAATTAAAAAGTATTTATGGTAACGCTCACGATATTTTTCAACCGCCTCGTCAGCCTGTTTAGGGCTCATACCATAATGCTCCTCAAAAGTATCCTTAAGCGGAGGGCCTAAAATAAAGCTTAAATCCTCATCAGGTGCGGTATGAATACCGTAATATTCAAGTGCATATTTATACGACCTTGATATTGCCTCGTAAGAATCGGTAATTGTGCCGTCAAGGTCGAAAAGCAAATATTCGTATTTTTTTGACATATTATAATGCCCCCTCTGCAAAAAAGTTTAAAAAAAGCAAAAATCTGCCCCGGCTATGTTAATAGCAGGACAGATTTTAATAAACTAATTAGTCAGCCACATTGATAACTTCTTTATCCTTGTAGAAACCGCAAGCTTTACATGCTCTGTGCGGTAATTTGAATTCGCCACACTTTGGACATTTTGCCATACCGGGTAAAGATAATTTCCAATTAGCTCTTCTTTTATCTCTTCTTGCTTTTGATGTTTTCCTCTTAGGTACTGCCATGTTTTACACCTCCCAAAAATATTAAAGAAACTTTAATTAATTACTTCAGAAAATCTTTCAGTGCTGCAAGCCTGGGGTCGATATAATCGTCCTCACAATCGCAGGTTTGCCTGTTCAGATTGCATCCACATAAAGGGCACAAGCCTTTGCAACCATCACTGCACAAATAATTTATAGGTAACTGTGAGCATAAGTTTTTCTCCGCTACCTCAACCATATCGATTCTGTCCGAATCGATAACGATTATCTCGTCAGCGTCACCCGATGTGATTTTTGAAAATGTTTCGTCGATATCAAAAGCTAAGCTTATATTAATATCGTCAAGACATCTTGAACACTGGGTAACAAAATCTACACTTGCTTTTGCCTTCATAACAAGTGTGCCTGATACATTTGATATACTGCCCTCAATATGCACACTGTTTTCAAAATGAAGCTTTTGTCCGTTAAATTCAAAATCCTCAAGTTTTACCTCGGCATTTATATCCATAACGGAGCCGTTATTTAAAACAAGCTGTGATACATCCAAATACATAATATCACCTCGACATAACAAGACTATTATATAAAAATTATTGGCTTTTGTCAAGTTTTTTTTGGTATTTTTTTAAAAAATTATCATTTAACCAATGCTGCGGTATCTTTTGCTATCATAAGCTCCTCGTTTGTTGGAATAACGAGTGTTTTAACAGTAGCTCCGCAAGCTGAAATATCAATTTCCTGTCCTCTTATCTTATTCTTTTCATCATCAATCTTAATGCCCATAAACTCAAGACCGCTTACACAGCCCTTTCTTGTAGCTGCATCGTTTTCGCCAACGCCTGCTGTAAATACAACAGCATCAACACCGCCCATTGCAGCTGCATAAGCTCCTATAAACTTTTTAACATTATAGGTAAACATATCAAGTGCAAGCTGTGCTCTGTGGTTGCCGCCATCTGCCGCATTTGAAAGGTCTCTGAAATCAGGGCTAACGCCTGAAATACCAAGAACACCCGATTTTTTATTTAATACAGCATTTACACCGTCAGCATCCATATCAAGCTTTTCCATAAGATATGTTACAATGGCAGGGTCAATATCACCCGACCTTGTACCCATCGGCACACCTGCAAGCGGTGTGAAGCCCATTGTTGTATCTACGGAGTGACCGCCGTCTACTGCCGATATTGATGAGCCGTTACCCAAATGGCAGGTAATGATTTTTATATCCTCGGGCTTTTTGCCGAGCATAACTGCTGCTCTTTCGGTAACATACTTATGGCTTGTACCGTGGAAGCCGTAGCGTCTGATTTTATAATCTGTGTACATTTCGTACGGAAGTGCATACATATATGCTTTTTCAGGCATAAAGCTATGGAAAGCTGTATCAAATACGCCAACCTGTTTAACACCCGGCATAACCTGCTCGCAAGCTTTTATACCTATAATGTTTGCAGGGTTGTGAAGCGGTGCAAGCTCTATGCAATCATCAAGAGCCTTCATAACATCGTCGTTAATTAAAACAGAGCCGTTAAATGCCTCTCCGCCATGTACAACTCTGTGGCCTACTGCGTCAATCTCTTTCATATCGCTTATAACGCCCTTATCGCCTGTGAGTGCATCTATAACCATTTTAATTGCATCTGAATGGTCCTTCATGTGCTGCTCTACAACATAATCGTCACAACCAGGAACCTTTAAGGTGAGCTTGGAATCCTCAAGGCCTATTTTTTCGCAAAGACCTTTTGCAAGCACCTTTTCCTCCTCAATTTTAATAAACTGATACTTAAGCGATGAACTACCTGCATTAATAACCAAAATATTCATTTTAATAAAACTTCCTTCCGTTATATATTATTTATTGTGCTGTGCCTGTACACAAGTAATTGCTACAACACCAACTATATCCTCTGCACTGCAACCTCTTGAAAGGTCGTTAATAGGCATTGCTATACCCTGTGTTACAGGGCCATAAGCCTCTGCCTTTGCAAGCCTTTGAACAAGCTTGTAGCCAATGTTGCCTGCATCAAGGTCGGGGAACACAAGTACATTTGCCTTACCCGCAACAGGTGAATTTGGAGCTTTTGATTCGCCAACCGACGGAACTATTGCAGCATCTAACTGAAGCTCGCCGTCTACTTTAAGGGTTGGGTTTTGCTCTTTACAAATTCTTGTAGCCTCTACAACCTTATCTACATCGGCATGCTTTGCACTGCCCATTGATGAATGTGAAAGCATTGCCACAAGCGGCTCTGCTCCTGTAAGTATTTCAAAGGATTCTGCCGCACAAGCTGCAATAGCTGCAAGCTTTTCAGCATCAGGGTTTTGCTCAAGACCACAGTCGGAAAATACAAATGTGCCGTTATAGCCATACTCGCAATCCGGAACAACCATTAAAAAGAATGATGATACAAGCTTAACACCCGGTTTGGTTTTTATTATCTGAAGGCTTGGTCTTAAGGTATTTGCAGTTGAGTGACATGCACCCGATACAACACCATCGGCATCGCCCGCTTTAACCATAAGGCAAGCATAATACATATAGTCGCCAAGAGCCTGTGCTTTAGCATCCTCATAAGTAAGACCTTTTGATTTTCTAAGTTCTACAAAAAGGTTTATGTATTCCTCTGTTTTTTCGTAGGTATAAGGATTAATTATTGTAGCCTTTGATATATCAAGCCCCTTGCTGTTTTCCTCTATTTCCTGCTCGGTGCCTATTATTATAAGGTTTGCAATATCCTCTTTTAAAATCTGCTCCGCAGCCTCAAAGGTTCTTCTGTCCATCGATTCGGGCAAAACAACGGTTTTTTTATCTGCCTTTGCTTGTTCTTTAATTTTTTCAAGAAACGCGCTCATTTGTTTTTCCTCCGTTAAACTTTTAATTTATTACATACAGTATAATTATACTACAATTATTTACCATTTACAATAGGTGATATACACAAATTTTTAAGTTTTTTATGCTTATTGCTTTGTATATACCACTTTAAGCATTTTTACAAACATACGGTGAGGTGCGGTTTTATTTACTGTATCTTTATACACACCCGGTATTTTTGCTATTTCTTTGCCATTATCGTATATGGTAATTGTGCCTGCCTCGCTGTTCTTTTTAACAGGGGCGCTTGGCTCATTTTTTATAAAAATTTCTTTTTTAATTTGCGGAACATCGCTTTTTTTATAAATATAGTTAAAATCTTCCTTACTTACTATATCAACACAAGGCATTATGCCCTTTTCAACAGGCACGGTTTTAACCTTTTCGCCTTTTGACAAAATGCTGAGTTTGCCGTAGTTTGAAAAGCCGTAATTTAAAAGATTTGACGCATCGCGGTTGCGCTCTTTAGAGCTTGGCGATGCCATTATAACTGCTATAAGGTGCATATTATCCCTTTTGGCAGTTGCACTTATACAAAATTTAGCTTTATCGGTACTGCCTGTTTTAAGGCCAGTTGCACCATCGTAAAACCTTACAAGCTTATTTGTGTTTGAAAGGGTAAACTTACCATCACGCAAAGTATCCTGCCAAATTGTGGTGAATTTGAAAATATCCTCGTGCTTCATAAGCTCACGGGACATAATGGCTATATCGTAAGCCGAGCTGTAATGATTATCGGCATCAAGCCCGTTGCAGTTTACAAAGTGTGTATTTTCCATACCAAGAGCCTTTGCCTTTTCGTTCATCATATTAACAAAGTTTTCCTCACTGCCGCCTATATGCTCGGCTACGGCTACTGCGGCATCGTTACCCGATGATACCGCTATGCCCTTTAGCATATCGCTTAAAGAAAGGCTTTCGCCCTCATCTAAAAATATGGTTGAGCCGCCCATACTTTTTGCATGTGCCGAGCCTGTTATCATATCGGTAAATTTTAAACTGCCTTTATCTACCGCCTCCATTGCAAGGAGCATTGTCATAACCTTTGTAACACTTGCCATCGGAAGCTTTTCGTGAGCATTATACTCATACAGAACTTTGCCTGTTTCGCTTTCCATAAGCAAAGCACTTTTTGCCGTAAGCGAGAGAGGATTATCCTCGGCATAAGCCATATTTGAAATTACTGTTATCACAACCAAAAGCATACAAAACATTCGCTTTATTTTCATACAAAAACCACCTCATATCCTATTGATATGAGGTGGTGGTTGTCTATTATTCTGTTTTTTTATTCTCTTTTAAATACTCTGCTTTATCCTTACATACAAAGGTAAGGGTGGTTATTTCGCCATTAAATATATTTAATTTGTCCTCTAATATTTCAACAGGCATTATGCCTTTTTGGTAATCTGCAAAACCTCTTAAAAAAATCATATCTTCCGAATTTGACTCCTCTTGCAAGACATCAAGAGCATAAAACTTTACACTATTTCCATACGAGCCACCAAGTACAAAGCCGTACGATACATCCTTGTATGCTACATTTCCTAAAAAAGAATTCATTTCCTCATCCCAGCCAAAATATGTATTTTGCACTTCCTCACATACCCATATTTCATTGGAATTATTTTGAGGTCTTAACTCTTTATTCATATCGCATCCTGAAAATAATACAACACACATTATTATAACAGACAATCTTTTAAACATACTCATCGCTCCTTATTTTTTGATATGCAAAGCATAATAATTTGTTTGCAGTTTTATTGCTCGGTTTGTTCCAAATTATTAAAATACTCTGCTTTATCCTTACATACAAAGGTAAGGGTGGTTATTTCGCCATTAAATATGTTTAATTTGTCATCA
>JAZSPJ010000162.1:0-3472 GCA_045537365.1 Clostridia bacterium | reverse complement strand
TTTCGCGAGAACATATAGCTGTATTCCTCCCATGTAAAATGTGTAAGCTCGTCAAAGGCAATAAAGTCGTACCTTTTACCCTGATAGTTTATGCGGTCCTTGGTGTGTTGCATTGCACCGAAATATATTTTTGCGCCTGATGCAAATTGCCAGAAGTGCTTACTGTCATTATATTTTGCTTTCGGATATGCACGGCTGTAAATATCACGGCTGCGGTCTACCAGCTCAGATAATTGAGGGTATGTTTTTCTGAGTATTAAAGCACGGTAATGGGGTATATGTACCTGCCTTAATGCCTCGGTAAGTATTGCATCGGATTTTCCGCCGCCTGCAGCACCGCCGTAAAGTGCCTCATACTCACCTCTTGATTGAAATATTGCCTGCTTTTGCTGAGGCTTCCATATTGTATTTATGATTTTTACCTCCTTTTTTATTTATTTTAAAATGTTATAATAAAGAGAAAAGGGATAGAAAAAAGAATCAGAATGGACTTTTTTATATCCCTTTTATAAGAGTTGATTTGTTTGCGGTTTATATGCCCGCATATTAAAAATTTTCAAGACTTTCATCATCTATTTCGCCGAGTATAATAACTCCGTTTTCGTCCTCGTCATCCAAATCGTTACCTGTAAGACCTAAATGAATATCCTTAATATCCTTTAAGGTTGATACAAGCTGTTTTATACCCATTTTATCAATCATACCGTCTATGATTTCAATGTTTTCGGTTTCCTCAACCGATTCATTAATCGGTTTTTTTAAATCGCTGTCGTATTCAACAGTTTTTGTTTTTTCCTTGGTTTTTATAATACATCGGTCAATTTCGGATATGGATTTTTCTATTTTGTCAAGAAGCATATCCGAAAGTTCCAAAATTCTTTGCTGGCGTTTGTCGTCGCCTGCGGTGGTTGATAACGGCTCACTGCTTTCGTCTGTATTATTTTTTTGCCAGTTTTCTTTTTTTGCACGGTATCTGAGTGATGAATACCCTATATTATATTTTTTACTTATGCGGGCTAAATTCATATCGGTAGTTATGTAATCATTTTTTGCCTGTTCCATGTACATATACTACACTCCCTGCTTCATTAATCAAGAGCGCTGCTGTTTGCCTGCTCCTGAAGCTTAAGCTGATATTCTACGGCATAGCCGTCCTGAATTTCGCTGTTTCTTAATACTTCGGCATATTTACGGGGAATTTCAACCTCTTTGCCTCTGGGCACAAGCATGCCCACACCGTTTACTGCTACGAATACATCGTCTTTATATTTGTCGTTATCTTTAAAAAGATTAACTTTTACAAGCTCGTTGTAGTAGTCTTTAGAATTTGTTTTTATATTTTCTGTTTTTGTATTTTCTGTTTTTGCCATTGTTTTTTCTCCTTTTTACATATTATATTTATTGTAATGGGGGTAAAAATACCCCCTTACAATAAATGCTTTTAAAATACCCGGTTATCAGTTGGGAGTAGTGTTAAATGTTGATGCGCTTTCTATTCTGACCATGTAGCTCTCTACAAGACGAACTGCTGTTTTAAGCGCTTTCCAGCCGCAGGTTGCTCTCTGGTTGAGCGGATCTGCCGCACCGCCTGAGCCAAGCTGCTTAATAATTGTTTGAAGTCCGCCGCCTGTAAGCTCTGTTACGCCGTAAGCATTTGCACCTATAACAAGTGTTGAGTAAATACTGCAGCCTTCACCGCTGAATATTTTTGCCTGTGTTGTTTCTACAAATCTTATGCCTGCAATTTTACCTATTTCACCCTCAAACAGCTCGGTTGTTGCAGAGTATTTGTGTGCGTCTATCCATTCAGGGTCACGCATAATGTCATAAGCCACATCAGGGTGGACAATTGCAACATAACTACCGTCAATTTTAGGTGCGTTCTGGTTTTTCAAAAATCTGGCAGCTTTATAAATATCCTCAATTTTAATTATATCGTTTTTTGTAAGCATTTCTCTTGCTTCTGCCAAGCCGCCGGAGAATATTACATTTGTACCGCCGTTTATTACTTCTCTTGTTATAATATCAAGAGCCTGACCTGCCTGTTTACCAAGCAAAGCTGTTGCTTCAAGTATAGTATTGTCGACAGCTGTAAGTGTAAGTACATCTGAAAGTGTAAGGTAATAACCATACTGGCTTAAAGTTGCCGTTGATTTAGATACATTCATTGAACCGCCATCAGGAGTTATACCCTCTGTAAGAACGCTTGTAACTTTTGGAAGCGGTGAAAACCTTCTGAAATGAATAGTATTACCGCCGCCCTCCGGTATGTTCTGCTTCTGACCGAACTGGTCATGAACAAGATTCGGGGCAGCATAATCAATAATATAATCGCTGTAATATGTTCTCATTTCATTTGAAAGTGTTCCTGTTGTGATTGGGTTAGGATTTGTTGCAAACATCTGCAAATTTAAAATGGTTTTTTTCATAATTTTGTCTCCTTTTTTTTAAAATCTTATGTTTTCGCCCCTTGCTACTCTTTTTGCAATTTCAGCACGCTCTGCTTTTGAAAGCTTAGATACATCTTTAATAATAAGAGCTGAGCTGTTATCGCCTGTTCCGTTTTCGCGGGGTCTTGATTGTACGGAACGAATAGATTCAGCAGTTTTCTTTTCTGTCTCTTTTGTGGTTTCGTCCACGATTCTTGATATTATATCATCGTGGTGCACAACCTCGTAAGCAGTTTTTACATCAATACCGTTTTTTAAAAGAGCCGCAAATTTAGGATTTTCAATCTCATCTGAAATTTCAAATTCGGGGTATTTTTCTTTTGCCTCATTGGTTTGTCTGTAAAGTGTTTCAACCTTTTCCTTCATTTGTGCTTTTTTCAGGGCTTCAATGGTGTTTCTTTTAAGGCGGGCATTTTCCTGCTCAAGGTCTTTTATATACCTTAAGTCATCAACTTTCATTCCGCGCTTTTGAGCCTCATCTTTTAAATAGCTGTCATCGGCACTTACAGCTTCTTTCACGGCTTCAATATCCTCGGTGTCAATCCCGTAACGGTTCTTGAGTATATCAACTACCTCCTCTGTTTGTGCAAGCTGTTTTTTCAGCAAATCGGTTTCTTTAAACCTTCTTGATATGTTCTCTTTAATCCGTTCGCTGAAAACATCCTTGTACTCTCCCTTAATAAGCTTTTCAAATTCAGCCTTTTTCTCATCATAAGAGAGGTCTTTTTCTTTCTCCGATGCTTTTTCCTCTGACACAATTTCGAATGCTTTTGCTTTTGCATCCTCTGTGTTTGCCACAGGTGCATTGTCAGGTTTATCGGGTTGTGTGATTTTCGGCTCGTTTTTTTCAAGCTCTGCCGCCTCTTGTGTTGTCTGAGCTTCTTTTTCCAAAAGCTCTTTCTTTTTTTCTTTCATTTTTTAAAATTCTCCTTTCGTCTTTTCCGAAGTGCCAGCCGACTGTCTACAGTCTTTCCTGCGTGTCACTTATAACGCTTTTATCTGCGTTACAAGTTGATTATAGT
>JAZSPJ010000199.1:0-2344 GCA_045537365.1 Clostridia bacterium | reverse complement strand
GATAGCGGCGGCGCGGAAGGTATCTGCCGCACCTAAAATTACTTTTTTGCCCTCGGCTTTATATCTTGCAGCCATTTTTCCGATAGATGTTGTTTTACCAACACCGTTTACACCTATTACCATAACTACCGATGGACTTTTTTCCACATTTACGGCAGTATCGTTTTTACTTAAAATATCTGCTATAATTTCCTCTATTGCGCCCTTAACATCTGACGGTTCTTTTATACGGTCACCCTTAATGCGGTCTCTTAAGCAGTCGATTATATAAAGTGATGTTTCAACACCAACATCCGCCATAATAAGAGCCTCTTCAAGCTCCTCAAGCATATCCTCATCAACTGATACAAATGCTTTAAGAACAGTATCTATTTTATCGTTAAAGGACTGTCGTGTTTTTGATAGACCGCTTTTAAGCTTCTCCCAAAAGCCTTTTGAAGATGGTTTTTCAGCTATAACCTCAGCTGGCTCTGCTACTGTTTTTGCCTCATCAGTTGGCTCTGAAACAGCAGTTTCTGTTATAGGCTCATCCATAACCTCAATTGGCTCTGTTACGGGTTGCTTCTCAGGTTGTGTTTTATCTGTCTGTTGCTCCTCTGCCTGCTTTTCATCGGGCTGTGTTTCAAGCTGTGTATCTATATTATTATCGTCATTTTTTGAGCCAAAAAGTTTGCTCCATTTATTTTTAAGCCCCATCTGTTGTATATTCCTCCAAATCCTCAAATTTTAATTTAAGCAGTTTTGAAACGCCTTTTTCCTGCATGGTTACACCGTACATAATATCTGCAGATTCCATTGTACCACGACGGTGTGTTACAACTATAAACTGTGTTTTTTCACTGTATTTCTTAATATAATCTGCAAAGCGGTAAACATTATTCTCGTCAAGCGCCGCTTCAACCTCGTCGAGTATGCAGAACGGTGTAGGTCTGACCTCAAGCACCGAAAACAGAAGTGCAATGGCTGAAAGTGCTCTCTCTCCACCCGATAGTGCCATCATATTCTGCAATTTTTTACCAGGCGGCTGAACATCAATCTCAATACCGCTTTCAAGTACATTATCTGGATCGGTTAAGGTGAGTTTGCCCATACCGCCTCCAAAAAGCGCTTTAAATACATAATCAAACTTTTCTTTTATAATTGCAAAGCTCTCGTTAAACTGCTTTTCCATAACAGTTTGTATTTCAGTAATAATTTCTACAAGCTTTTCTTTTGTAAGGTCAAGGTCCTGCTTTTGAGCCGACATATAGTCAAATTTTTCTTTGACCTCTTTATACTGCTCAATAGAGTCAAGATTAATGTTACCAAGAGCTTTAATCTGTCCTCTTAAGCTGCTTGCCTCACGAACTGCCTCGGACATATTAAACGGTTCTTTTTTATATTGAACAGCAGTATTGTATGTAAGCTCATAGTCCTCCCACAGTTTATTAATTATGTTTTCTACATCGTACTCGGTTTTTTCGTTGCGGTTTTCTATTTTAGAAACCTCCTGCTGAAGTACATAAACTGTTTCGTTCTGGTCCTTAAGCTGTTTCTGGAGTGCTCTTAAGCCCTGCATATTTGCATCATAGTCCTTCTGACCTTGCTCCACCTTATCGCCAAGCACATCGCTGTCCTTACGGGTAAATGTAATTTTATCGGAAAGCTCTTTGATTTGTGCCTCTGTTTCCTCATTTTGCTTAAGTATAAGTTCAATATCAGCCTTTTTAGCCTGAATATCTGCATCGTTATCCGCAATATTCTTATTAAAGCTTTCAATGCGCTCTTTGCACACCTCAATATCCTTTATATATGCATTAAATGCAATTTTATCCTGTACAACAGAATCGGAAAGCTCTTTGTTTTTGTTTTCAAGCTCGGCATACTGCGCCTGCTTACTGTCAAGCTGTGTACGAAGCTCACGGATTTTATTTTCACACTCTACTATTTTTTCACCATAGCCTGCTTTTTGCTTTTCTACATCTGCCTTACTGCTAACAATATCGCCGCCTTCAACTGTAAGAACAGAAATACTTTCCTCAATATCGGCAAGGCTCTTTTTCTCGGCTGTAAGGCGTGAATTTATTCTTACTGCCTCATGCTCGCAGTTTTTAAGTGTATTGTCAAACTCCTCTTTTTGCTCTGCCATTTTATTGATTTTAAGCTTATGTGAATGTATAACATCATCATTTTTATCAATAATTTTTTCAAGCTCGGTAATTTCGCATTTAAGCTTTTCAATATCCTTTGTACGGCTTAAAAGGTTTTGGCCTTTTACGCTGCTTCCGCCTGTAAGCGAACCGCCCAGATTAACCTACTATCCATCAAATATTACTATTTTAAATTTATAACCGTTTGACTTTGC
>JAZSPJ010000173.1:0-7023 GCA_045537365.1 Clostridia bacterium | reverse complement strand
GATCCGACTTCAATCCCGACTTTTCCATACAGTATTTCATATCTTTTGAAACATCACAAAGCTTCGCATCAACCATTTTAGACCTTGAGGCTATAATAATATTATAACCTCCCGATATATTTTTACGATAAGGCAAAAAGCTTTCCCTTATAAGGCGCTTTATGCGGTTTCTGTCGTGTGCTTTGCCGATGGTTTTTGAAACAGTAATACCAAGCCTTACAGCATTGGTCCTATTTTTATAATAATGAAAAACTATATGCTGTGTTACTATTTTTTTGCCTTTTTTATAGGCATATCTGAACTCCCGGTTTTCTTTAACTGTACCGTGCATAAGCACAACACCTCCGGAACAATTTTTATCAAGGAAATGTAAAAAAAGCGCCGACCGCAAAAAGGCAGGAAAAAATCCACTAACCCCTTCTTATGCAAGGGGTGGTGGGTTTGCATGGCGCAAACTCGAATGGATTGTTAAACAAATTAAGTAGAAAAGCCTCATAATTATTCAGCTTTTCTTTTCTTATATGCCTTTTTGCTATAAACAAACTTCACCTCTCGCTGTACCTATGTACAGCTTCGGGTAAACCAAGCTTGCGCTTTGGTTCAGTTTGTTCATTCTGCATCTTTTTTTCCTATTTCCAATAAAGAGCTGTAAAAATTTCCTTATTTCCAATAAAGGGCTGTAAAAAAACAGAGTTTTTTTACAGCCCCTTTAAGATTAGCATTATAACACGATTTTATTGTTAATAAGCTATTCAGGGTTTTTTACCTGCTAAATTAAGCTGATAATACTTTTCTGCCCTTTAATCTTCTGCGAGCCAAAACTTTTCTGCCGTTTGCGTCGCTCATTCTCTTTCTGAAGCCATGTACCTTACTTCTGTGTCTTACATTTGGCTGATATGTTCTTTTCATAACCGGATACACCTCCTTATAAATTAGCACTCTGTTTTATATAATGTGCCTTTCCGAACAACATCGGAAACACTTGACAGCAATTTCTTGCATACAAAATCAAATTAATTATATACTATGAAATCCTTTTTGTCAATACCTCAAATCATTATACTATTATAAAACAAAAAAATCAAGACATTTTTTACAATTTATTAACATTTTTTGCTATTTGCACATTAAACACAGTATTTTAAAACTAAAAATTAACCTCTTTTGTACATATTATTCCATTTTTTATACTTATTTTTATCTACCGAGTCAAGCTGACCCCGTGTTATACGGAACTGCCAGTTGCCATGTGCATGCCCCGGAGTATTAAGACGGGTATCGGAACCATAGCCTAAAACATCCTGTATTGGCAGAATTACAAGCCCTGCATTGCTTTGGAATATTGTTCGTATAATGCTATCGTACCCGGCATTCCAGTCGGATGATGTATAACCGCAGTATTCAAGCATTTTTTGTCTTTTATCCGCCGATTGCTCCCACACATAGCCAAGTAATGTGTTATTATCGTGAGTGCCCGTATATGCAATGGAATTGTTTTCATAATTATGGGGCAGATGAGGATTGTCTGCATCATCCAAAAAGCCGAACTGCAAAACTCTCATTCCCGGAAAACCGCTGTATTTTACCAATTCTATTACATCAGGTGTAATATCGCCAAGGTCTTCGACAATTATTATTTTTTCTGGATTTATATTTTTTATTACATCTATAAATGCTTTTGACGGGCCTTTTACCCACTTGCCCTCTCTGGCGGTTTTTGCACCATAAGGTACACTCCAGTAGCCCTCGATTGCCCTGAAATGGTCAATTCTTACGGAGTCGAACATATTAAACATGTGTTCGAGGCGCGCAATCCACCACTTAAAGCCGTTATTTTGCATTCGCTCCCAATTATAAAGAGGATTTCCCCAAAGCTGACCGTCCTCACAAAAATAATCGGGCGGAACTCCTGCAACAGATGAAGGCTTATCGCCGTTTAGCTGATAGTTTTCCTTGTTTGCCCATACATCTGCGCTGTCGAAAGATACATATATCGGTATATCGCCTATTATTTTAATATTTTTTTTATGAGCATACTCAAGCACTTTCTGCCATTGCTTAAAAAATTCAAACTGTATAAATTTCCACATAAAAAGCACATCGGTATCTATGTTGAAATTTGTCCACTCCGTCCAGGGTGCCTGATTGTTGGCGTGTTTATACGCCATAAATTCACAAAACTGCTTTAAATAGGGGTTGTTATCCACAAAAAAGTTGATTTCGTCAGCATTGGTTGCTCTTTTCGATGCCGTCATTAAAATATTGCATCTTGTATTATAAAGCTTTTGATATTCGCACAAATACGGGCTGTCCTGCCTGTATGGTTCAAGCTCTGCCTGCGATATAAGGCCCTCATCCTTTAAAATTTCAAGGTCAACAAAATAGGGGTTTCCGCCAAAAGCCGAATAGGATTTATATGGCGAATTACATTCATCTACCATACAAAACGGCAACACCTGCCAGTATGTAAAACCGCACTCACTTAAAAAATCTATAAACTCATAAGCACTTTTTCCAAAACTGCCTGTTGAATATTCGCCCCAAAGGCTTGATATGTGCATAAGCACACCGCTGCCTCGTTTCATAAATTACATCCTCTCTTTTAAAATTATATAACAAGTATACCACAAAACCCGTTCTTGCGCAAGAAGTTATCCACATAATTATATTGACTTTAGGGTGGAAATAATATACAATATAGTTGAAAGCAACCGATATTTATCAATTATAAATAAAGAGAGGTATTTTAAAATGGCAGAAAAAAGAAAAACCTATACTATGGAAATAGCAGGTATAAAAAGAGATTTAACCCTTTATAAAGTAACCGATAACCTTTACATTGCGGCATTTATACTATTCGGCGATGTGGAAATTACAAGAGCCTGCGCAAAGGAGCTTCTTAAAAAAGCACCGGAGCACGATATTATGATTACTGCAGAATGTAAAAGTATTCCGCTTATATATGAAATGGCACGACAAAATTTTGAGGACAATTATATAATAGCAAGAAAAGGTCCTAAAATTTATATGGATAATGTTGTTACAACAGATGTAAACTCCATTACAACCAAAAACCTGCAAAAGCTTTGCATAGGCGACAACGAGGTTAATGCTATGAAAGGCAAGAAAGTGCTTATAGTAGACGATGTAATAAGCACAGGCGAATCGCTTGCATCAATCGAGTATTTAGTTGAAAAAGCAGGGGGAATAATTGTTGGCAAAATGGCAGTTCTTGCCGAGGGCGATGCTGCCGAAAGGGATGATATTATATATCTTGAAAAATTACCGCTCTTTAATGCAGATGGCAGTATAAAAGAATAATTTTAACACAAAGAGATTATAAAAATGGGCTGTTTAAAAAGACCGATTTACGGTTCGCCGGAAACCGCCGAACCCTACAATGGTATTGTTTAAAAAAATTATACCGACATATTGTAGGGAATGGCGCTTGTCGACATTCCGAAAAAGACTTTTTAAACAGCCCCATTTGTTATGTTACTTATTTATTTTGATTATCCTCGCCCTTTATAAGCTCTGAAAGTGCAGTTGTTAATCCTGCAAGACCTTGTATCTGGCTTGGTATAATAATTTTTGTAGCTGTGCCGTTTGCAAGCTTTTCAAGGCTTTCTATGCCCTTTAATGCTATAATTGCCTCCGACGGGCAAGCCTCGGTAAGCCGTCTTAAGCCCTCAGCTGTTGCAGTTTGTACGCTGAGTATTGCCTCTGCCTCACCCTGTGCTTCTCTTATTTGTGCTTCCTTTTTAGCCTCGGCACGCAGTATTGCCGACTCTTTTTCACCCTCTGCCTCAAGTATTGCAGAGCGTTTTTCACCCTCGGCTTTTAAAATAAGCTCTCTTCTTTCACGCTCGGCTTTCATCTGGCGCTCCATTGCATCCTGAATTTCCTTTGGCGGAATAATATTTTTAAGCTCTACTCTGTTTACCTTAATACCCCAGGGGTCAGTTGCTTCGTCAAGTATTGCTCTCATTTTTGTATTTACTATGTCACGTGATGTAAGAGTTTCATCAAGCTCCATTTCACCTATAATATTTCTTAAGGTTGTTGCAGTTAAATTTTCTATTGCCGCCATTGGATAGTCAACGCCGTATACATAAAGCTTCGGGTCTGTTATCTGAAAAAATACTATGGTATCTATCTGCATAGTAACATTATCCTTTGTTATAACCGCCTGCGGTGCAAAGTCTACAACCTGCTCCTTTAATGTAACAGTTTTAACAATCCTGTCAATAAACGGTATTTTTACATGAAGTCCTACATTCCAGGTTTCCTTGTATGCTCCAAGCCTTTCAAGCACCGATGCGTGCGCCTGTGGTACAATCCTTACATTGGCTATTATAATTGCCATCAATAAAATTACTAAAATAAAAACTACCATAAAAAATTCCTCCTTTATTATATATCAGCAGTATCCTTTACTTTTTCAACTACCAATTTTACACCTTTAATTTCCTTTACAGTGACTCTTTCTCCCTCGCCCACATCGCCGTCATAGCATATTGCCGACCATTCCTTGCCGTCAACCTTAACTGCTCCTGCAAACTTATCGCTTGTTATACTTTCGCTTACAATTGCTGTTTTTCCTATAACTGCATCCAGATTGGTTTTTGTGGTTTCAACCTTCAATTTTTTCTTGACAAACGATTTTGTAAATATTAATGTTAGCGCCGAAACAGCGGTAAATACAAATATCTGCCAATATAAATTAAGCCCGCATACCGAGGCTATTGTTGCGCCAAGCGCACCTATGGCAAACCATATTGTTACAAAATTTGCCGTTGACGCCTCAACTATGAGCAATATACTCATTATTATTATCCATATTATATAATTCATACCTTTTCACCTCTTTTTTAATTAAGTTGCAAAAAAGCCCGTCATACTTATTTTCGACGGGCTTAAAAACTTTTTTTATTTTCTTAAATCATTTCTGCACTGTTTGAGCCTGTCGTCAACAACTTTAATGTCCATTTCAACTCTTTCAAGCATCTCATCAACATACTTGTATGATGCAAGCTTAATCTCTCTGCTCTCTTTTTGTGCTTTCTGGATAATCTCATCAGCATTCTCATTAGCTCTTTTTGTAATCTCGTGTTCGTCAATTAAAGAAACAATTTTGTGTTCAACCTCTTTAATTTTAGCCTCTGCCTGCTTCTGAGCATCCTCTTTGATTTTCTTGCTGTTTGCAACAACATCTCTTGCAGCTTTAAGTTCGTCAGGAAGCTGTAATCTCATATCCTCAAGAATTTCAATTACTCTTTCCTTATCAACAATTGTTTTCTTTACCAAAGGAATATCAAAACCCTTTTCCAATACTTCTTCCAATTCATCTACCAAATCCAAAAATTCCATCTTAAGTAACCTCCTATATTACTTGTTAAAATATCTTATAATATCTTCTTTCAAACAGTCGGGAACCAGTCCGTCAAGACTGCCGTTATGACGCGCAACCTCTTTTACTATGCTCGAACTTAAATAGGAATATTTTGAGCTTGTCATCATAAAAATTGTTTCGACCTTTTTGTTTAATTTATGGTTCATGAGCGCCATCTGAAATTCATATTCAAAATCGGACACCGCTCTTAATCCCTTAACTATAACACCTGCATTTTTTTGGTCAAGATAATCTACCAAAAGTCCCGAAAAGCTGTCTGCCTCAACGTTTTCGTACTGGCTGGTAACCTCTCTTATCCAGGACATTCTCTTTTCAATATCAAAAGCAGGGGTTTTTGCGCTGTTTACAAGCACTGTAACATAAACCTTGTCAAACAGCCGTGCTGCTCTTTTTATAATATCCAGATGCCCCATTGTAATAGGGTCAAAGCTACCCGGATAAACTGCTATAGTTTTCATTGTTCCTCCAGAATTAAAATGCTTACTCTGCCGTATTTTTTGTTTTTTGTTATTTTAAAATGCGGTATGTCGGGCTGATTATCCCAATCACTTTCTACTATTATAATACCGCCGTCATTTAAAATATTGTTTTCTTTAATCTCGGTTAAAACACTTGCCAGTATGCCCATCTTATACGGCGGGTCTAAAAAAATCAAATCAAATTTTTTATTGCACCCCGAAATGTATGTTTTATAATCGCATACCCTTATGTCGGCTTTATCAATAAAGCGGGCTTTATTTACATTGGTTTTTATTACATCTGCCGCCTTTTGATTTATATCAACAAAAACACAGCCTTTTGCGCCTCTGCTTAAGCACTCTATGCCAAGCGCTCCGCTGCCTGCAAACAGGTCAAGCGCCAGGGCATCATAAGTTTTTTCAAACAATATGCTAAAAACCGCTTCCTTAACCCTGTCAAGTGTTGGGCGTGTTTCAATGCCATCAAGGCTTTCAAGCTTAAGCCCCCGGGCTGTTCCGGAAATTACTCTCAATATTTCAACTCTCCCTATTATACTAATAGTACTTACATTATATAAAAATTTTTTAAATATGTCAAGTATTAGTTTACTTACCTATAAGTTTATTTTAATGAAGTTTTTCAAAAGTAGTTGACAAAACATATTTTATTTAATATAATGATTATAGAAAAAGGCAAGACCTCAAACGGTTATGCCAAATAAATATCGTTTATAAAAAATAACGCACTACTTGGCGGTGGGCGTTATTTTTTTATGGTTATAATAAGCACAATCAATGTGATAATATATATCATTATGTACGCATATTCCATAAGCTACCACCTCCTTTCAGGGAGATGATGGCATAACCGCCCAGCTTTTACGCTTGTGTAAGTCTTACCTTTTGTCGGAAAATCCGACAAATATATTATACAATATGTTTTATATTTTTTCAACATCTTTTTATAAAAATTTCGATGTGTTTGACGCTAAATTCTAATATTGTTTATAATGTGCGAAACTTTGCAACACAACCAATTATGCATATAAAAATGCCTTTGCAATTCAATTTCTCTTTGAGATTAGTGAGAAAAGTACGTTCCACAGAAAATTTAGTTATAGGTAGAAATCATCCTCCAAAATCGGATATTAT
>JAZSPJ010000077.1:0-2962 GCA_045537365.1 Clostridia bacterium | reverse complement strand
TGTGGTTTATACAGACGATGTTAAGGAAAAAATTATAGATGCCTTTAACTGTTTTAAAAGCGCCGATGTAATAATATTCAGCAGTGAGGAAAGCGATGGGCAGACCACATTAATATCCCAACGGGCAGAAAAAAGGCACTTTTTTAATACACTTAAGTACCCCACATATATAATAGCCGCAAGGCGGGAAAGCCTTAAACGCAAAAAAATACATTTTTCCGAGCTTTTTGGCGAGGGTTGTCATTATGAAATAGGCAACGATACAAAGTTTCTGGCAGATTGCTTTAAAAAAGGCTTGAATGTGTATTCCCATTGCTATAAAATAGCATCAAAGTATTTTGAAGCAACCGAAAACATTTTGCCCGCCGATGAGCAAAATGCCGATGCGCCGGGCGAGGTTGAGGCAATAGATACCGTAAAAGAGCAGGTAAGCAAGCTTTTTGAAAATCCTGCCGATAATACACAGGAACAGGCTGAATTTCAAAACGGAATATACAGCCAAAAGTTTTTCTTTGATAAAGGCGCACTTTATAGCTGTATTTTCGGCTCTTTCGCATATTTTGCAATTAATCATTTTGCCAAAAAGTATTGCACCGAGTGCGGTGAGGATGAAAACGCAATAAAATTCGCAATGCTGAAAGGCGCACAGGATTACCTCACAAAAAAGGACGATAATAAATTCAACAAATGGGGAAGGTAGTAAAAACTGAATATAAAACACCAAAATCACCTTGCATAACATAAGGTGATTTTTTGTATTTAGTAGGCGAAAATGTGATTTTCCTTTGTTATAATCAGCTTGTGCAGTTAACTATTTATATAAATTATTTGACTGACACAAACAATAATGATATAATAAAGGAGTAAAGTAAAATGAGTAACGAGAACAAATGTAAAAGATGCGGTAGAAAACTATCTAATCCGCAGGCATCGTATGGCTGGCGTTGTGCCGAAAAAATGGGGCTTGCCGAAACAATGTCGATGATGCCCTACGAAATTTTTGCAAGATTTACAGAGGGCATAGAAAAAGCAACACGAATGTTTAAGGATGCTTTTGGAAATAATCCCGAAAAAATGAAAAATATTGAGTTGGCTGTAATAAGAACAATTCTGTGGGATGGTATTGACAATAAAAAATATGCCGATGCTAAATCTGATTTATTTAAAGCGGTATCAGGTGTAAACGGTAAAAAAACCAAAATTAGTTTGAAAACAGAATTAACAAATGTATTGAATGAGTTGAAAAACTATGAGGTGCCAACTTTTGATGATATTAAAGAGCATACAAAAAAACGCATTACATCCACAGGCAAAAAGCTTATAGATGCAGGTGAACTTGATGATGTTACCAATGTAGCATTAAAGAGCCATGATTACTTTTTACAAACAACGAGATCCGTAGCCGATTATGAGCGTTTTAAAAAAGTGGCAAAAGACAATTACGATTCTAATTCGAAAATTGACCTTAGTTGTTATGATGGCAAATATATAAACGACCAGAATACAGGTGAGGTGTCAAAATTAAAGTTTGGAAACTTTAAAATGGGTTATAATGGCTGTGGGGTAATTGCAGTTTACAATGCCCTTTTAACACTTGATAAACCGCAGGATATAAGGGATATAGCGTTTGAATTTGAAAACGACGGTAAAATGCTTGGCGGTTATTTCGGTACAAACCCCTATGCTGTGGAAAGGTATTTTAACAGATACAATTATAAGGTTCAAGCCGTTAAGGGCGAGGATATTACAGAAAAAGAGCCACCAAAAGCCGATGCATATATCTTGTCTTATTGGAATACGGATGATGTTTTAGACGGTATGCATTTTACTGCGATAAGTAAAAATAATAAAGGCGAGTATGTGTTTTATAATGATGATGTAGAAGATGAAACCGAAGTGACTGTTTCGTCAATAAAAAATAGAGTTGAAAAATGGGATTATCAACCCATTATTATGCTTTGCATATCAAAAAAGTAAGGAGCGATAAAAGTGTTTAAAAAAATTGGTGCATTTTTAATTGTATGTGTTATGTTATTTTCAGGATGCGATATGAATAAAGAGTTAAGACCTCAAAGAAATTCCAGCGAAATATGGGTGTGCGAGGAAACAGAAAATACATATTTTTACTGGGATGAAAAAGCACACTCTTTTTTAGGTAATGTAGCGTATAAGGATGCATCGTATAGCTTTGTGCTTGGTGGAAATTACGGGAAAGGCGTAAGCTTTTACACACTTGATGTGTTAAAAGAGGATGTACCGATTTCCGATGATGTAACTTTTTTAAATGGTTTTACAGATTATCAACAAGGAATAATGCCTGTTGAAATATTTGAGGATAAATTAAACATATTTAATGGCGAAATAACCACTCTTACTTTTGTGTGTAAGGACAAAGCAGAGTATTTTAATAATTTGGAACAAACCGAGCAATAAAACTGCAAACAAATTATTATGCTTTGCATATCAAAAAACAAGGAGTGATAAGTATGTTTAAAAGATTGTTTGTTGTATTTATATGTGTGGTGCTTTTTAGCGGATGCATTGCAAGGCAAGAATTAAGACCAAAAAATAATCCCGACGAAATATGGGTATGTGAGGAAACCGAAAATACATATTTTTACTGGGATGAGGAAAAAGATGCATTTTTGGGAAATGTGGCATATAAGGATGCATCGCACAATTTTGTGCTTGGAAGCTCATCTGGATTAGGTGTTAGTTTTTATACTCTTGATGTATTAAAGGATAATATTGCATCTGAGGAAACCACTTTTTTACACGGTTTTGCTGATTATCAACAGGGCATAATGCCTGTTGAGATAAATGATGACAAATTAAACATATTTAATGGCGAAATAACCACCCTTACCTTTGTATGTAAGGATAAAGCAGAGTATTTTAATAATTTGGAACAAACCGAGCAATAAAACTGCAAACAAATTATTATGCTTTGCATATCAAAAAA
>JAZSPJ010000167.1:0-17358 GCA_045537365.1 Clostridia bacterium | reverse complement strand
TTTCGCTTGCAATAAATGTATTATTATAAGTGTATGATTTTGTTGTAGTTGCAGTAATACCATTTTTGCTATTAATGATGATTACACTTGATATAAGTGCATCTCTTGAATTACTTGTATAGTTGTATGTGTATTTATTGTATCTTGAACTTCCTCCACTACCAAAGTATTGTGTGGTACTTTTTATAAGCCCATAATTGTTAAATGTTTTAATTATGGTTTGAGCCAATGTTGAATTATAATAACACCTTTTTGTCATGCCTGTAAAATGATATCGCTCTGGTCCGGTTAATTTCTCTCTTGTATATGAATATATATAGTAATTTCGGATATTACTATTGAATTTTTCGTAAACCCTTGTTACATAATAATAATATCCGGGGGCTTGAAATTTAGTTCCTATTTTCCAATCATTATAACAACCATATTCAATGTGTCGTTCCATACCTGTTGGAAATACTATTTTATACGGCAACTTATATAATAGTGTTTGTTCGTTACATGTCATGCCAAAGCTACCGTCATATCGCAGTTCTTGTTTTAAATAATATGTAATCACATTTTTTTCATCAGTTGATATGGTATTTCCGCTTCCGCTATTCTTTTTAACCGTAAAAACCAAATCATTATCTACCGTATAAAGATTATCAGGATCAGTTTCACTTGTAATTCCTTGCAATTCGTAACTTACAAGTTGAGTAGTAGTATTATTGTAAGTTTTTGTTATACCATCTTTTGTGGCGGTATATACAGTTTCATTTTCTGTAATATATTTTAAATAATAATCGTTGCTTTCAACCATTACAGCATTACCATATCTGTCGCCTATTCCTACAAGTTCAATATTGTACATATTATTCATTTTAAAATAATATATTTCACCATCAAGGGTGCTTATAGTGTTGCTGTATTCAAACCCCGCATTATGATATGTTGTTTTGGTCATATCATCCTCATCAACAAATTCAAATACATAGCGGTCATTTTGAGTATTATAGCAAGACATTCCTCCCAATTTATATATGTTACTATATACAGAGCTTGTAAGATAAATTGTAGTTGCTTCACCATACATATTTTGAAAAATCATATATGACTCCGTGTCATAATCATTTAAAGCTATTGTATCATAGCCTATTAATGCTGGTTTCGCTAACTTTGCACCGCCCTTAATATCCAAAAAATCATCGTCACCCATAGTTAAAGTTTTTATTTGATCGATAGTGCTGCCATTTCGTAATGACGGCGCTACGCTTGTAACTCTTGTATATGTTATATCTGATGTTTCAGACAATAAATTTCTGTAAGTTATGCTTTCTGGTGAATATCCCGAACAATCGACTCCTTTAAAGCTGATATTTGCATCTGCCAAATCCTTTTTATTATAAAAGCGCACATAAACTGTAGCATTATCCTTGCTACACACATATTGCGCTTGGTAATATGCTGGATATGATCTTGCATTATCAAGGTCTCGGATGTCGAGTTCCAATGATGATGTTGAAGTATTAAACAAGCGGATGAAAGGAACATCAAAACCATTTTTACCTTTAATAACATAGTCATAAGAGTTTGTAATAAAGCTACCTGTTGTTTCCTGTACCATTCCATCACTTTCCTCAGGTGTGTATGCGGCATTAAAATTTGCATATTGTTTTGAAACAATTTCCTCATAAAATATTCTATTAATTTCATCACTCGTAGCCGCATTTGCTCCAATGCAAACAAGCATGGTAAACAGTGCAGAAGTTATAAATAATTTTAATAATTTATTAATCATTATTTAAGCACCTCCCTAGCTTTTTTTACTGCAATGTGTGGGAGTGTGTTCTCAAATTCGGGCACTTTGGCAATCTCGTCAGGTGTATAGCCTTTATTTAAAAGCGCTTTAATGGTTAAATAGGGCAATCCCGATTTTTTAAGCATTTCTGCATCGTACTCGTCATCTGCTTCGGGTACATCTACTTTAAGGCGGGTTGTTTCCTCATAAATTTTATCAAGAATTACACCGCCGTAATTTGCTTCAGCACTATCAACAAAGGTTGTCAATTTATCGCTATTTACAACCTCTGATGCAATGTTATACTTTTTCGATTTAATTATTTTATTTATCTTTTCTAAATTTGTTTCTGCCTCGGGCAAAAAGTCAATATCATAAATTTCGCATATAATGTCCTCTATTTTCTCGCCGTCTACAATACGATTTAAAATATTATTTATGTTCTGCCCCTTTTTTCGTGACAAGGTATTGGCGGTTAATATATCGTCATAAGTTAAATTTTTGTTTAAATACTCGCGCACCTCTTTGTCCGACAAAACACCATGTTCATTATCGGTAATGCTGTTAAAAGCGTTTTCGTACCAGAACTCGCTGAAAAATTCATCCTCAAGGGCACAAATTTCCTCAACAATTGAGAAAGGCTCGTCCGTAGTAAGCCAAAAATCATACACCTGATTTAAGGTTTGTATAGTTGTACCGCTATCGAGTATATTATTTATTATTTTTATTTGAGCAGGCGAAAACCTGTTTTCGCATACAAATGCAACATAAGAAGCTATGTTATCATATTTAGCTCTGTTGTTGCAATCGATAATACTTTTAATTTGCTCGGGTGATTTTATGCCTGCATTAGCATCAATTCGAGCATCGACAATTTTCTCAACATCAGTTAAGTTTTCGGTACTTAAAGCTGCTTCAACAGGCAAAACATTGCTTGCTTTTTCGAATGAATATGCTATAGTTATGGTTGTAAAAGCAACCACAGCTACAACACATAGTGATAAAACTGTTTTCTTGCTTAACATAATACATCGCTCCTTTATATTTTAAGGTATATACCTTTGTATATATTTTACCATATATAACATAAAAAAGCAATATATAGTTAGTTATTTTAAATAATTAATAAAGTTGTATCTATAAAGCATAGATAGCAAAAAGCTTGAATTGAGTTTTGAATTATTAACCTTTTGCTCTTACACAAATTTTTTCATGTGCGAAAGGGCGCTTTTTTCAAGTCTTGATACCTGTGCCTGACTTATGCCAAGCTCATCGGATACTTCCATTTGCGTGCGGCCTTTAAAAAATCGCAGGTCAAGTATATGGCGTTCACGCTCCGAAAGCTTTTTAATCGCTTCTTTAAGAGCTATGTTTTCTATCCAGTTTTCGTCGGTATTTTTGGTGTCGCCTACCTGGTCCATAACAAATATTGCATCCTGCCCGTCATTATATACAGGCTCGTAAAGGGAGAGAGGGTCCTGTATTGCATCAAGGGCAAATACAATATCCTCTTTTTTCATACCAAGCTCTTTTGCAATTTCGGCAACGGTTGGTTCTTTTGCATTCTGCTTTGTAAGTCTCTCCTTTGTCATAAGTGCTTTATATGCTGTATCACGGAGCGAACGGCTTACTCTTATAGAGTTATTATCCCTTAAATATCTGCGTATTTCGCCAATTATCATCGGCACAGCATAGGTGGAAAATTTAACATTCTGGCTTGTGTCAAAATTATCAATGGATTTCATAAGCCCTATGCAACCAACTTGAAAAAGGTCGTCGGCATTTTCGCCTCTTCCGTTAAACCGTTGTATAACCGAAAGCACAAGCCTTAAATTGCCTTGTACAAATTTTTCGCGGGCAGACATATCGCCGTTTTTAATTTTTTTAAAAAGCTCGTTTTTTTCGTCATTAGTCAGTACAGGAAGCTTTGATGTATTTACTCCGCATATTTCAACCTTGTTAATAAGCATAACGAAAAATCTCCCTTTCTTTGGATGTTCGGTAAAAGTATGCCCTTGGGCTTGTTTTTTATACAGTATAACAAAGCTGTTTTTTTGTACGAGTTTTGCTACAATATGCATAAAAAACAGATTTTTTTGTAAAATACACTTGAAAAATTATGTAAAAAGTAATAGAATATAATTGATAAAAAAATAAAATATATGCCTGCTTAAAATGTACATAAATGGGTTAAATATGCAGGCAGAAAGGGTTTTGGGGGAACTTATAATGATAACACACGGTAATGACATTAAAATTTTTACCGCAAATTCAAATCCGGAATTTGCAAAGTCGGTAGCCAAAATACTCGGGAAAGAGCTTGGCGATGCAGTTGTCGGCAAATTTTCGGACGGAGAAATTTATGTTAACATCAACGAAACTGTAAGAGGTGCGGATGTATTTGTAGTACAGTCAACCTGCTCACCTGTAAATGATAACCTTATGGAGCTTTTGATTATGATTGATGCATTAAAAAGAGCATCTGCAGGCAGAATTACTGCGGTTATTCCATACTTTGGCTATGCAAGACAGGACAGAAAGGCTAAAGCGAGAGATCCGATTTCTGCAAAGCTTTGCGCAGATTTAATTGCAACAGCAGGAGCTGACAGGGTTCTTACTATGGATTTACACGCAGCACAGATTCAGGGATTTTTTGATATTCCTGTTGACCATCTTTTGGGTGCACCTATCTTGGCATCTTATTATAAGGACAAGTTTGCTGATATGAAAGACGAAACTGTTGTTGTTTCGCCTGACCTCGGCTCGGTTACAAGAGCAAGAAACTTTGCAAACAAAATAGATGTTCCGATTGCTATAATAGATAAAAGGCGTCCAAAAGCAAATGTATCGGAGGTTATGAATATAATCGGAGATATTAAGGATAAAAATGTTATTTTGGTAGACGATATGATAGATACCGCAGGCACAATAGTAAATGGTGCAAACGCCCTTAAAGAAAGAGGAGCAAAGCATGTTTATGCATGCTGTACACACGCAGTTCTTTCCGGCCCTGCCATTGAAAGAATAGAGGCATCTGCAATAGAGGAGCTTTTGGTGCTTGATACTGTTCCGCTTGGCGATGAAAAGAAAATCAGCAAAATCAAAACACTTTCTGTTGCACCTATATTTGCAGAGGCAATAGACAGAATTTACGAGGATGTTTCCGTAAGTCCTCTCTTTGTGTAATTATGTACCTTATAGCCGGGCTTGGAAACCCTGAAAAAAAATACGACTTAACCCGTCACAACATAGGTTTTGATACTGTTGATATATTGGCTTCAAAGCTTGGTATATCTTTAAGTAAGTTAAAGTTTAAAGCCGTATACGGCGACGGCATTATAGGCGGAGAAAAGGTAATAATATCAAAACCGCAGACATATATGAATAATAGCGGTGAAAGTATAAGGGAAATGGCTGTGTTTTATAAAATACCGCCAGAGAATATAATAATTATACACGACGATATAAGCTTAGACCCCGGCAGAATAAGAATACGTCCGCAGGGCAGTGACGGCGGTCATAACGGGCTTAAGTCAATAATTTATCAGCTGAACAGTGATAAGTTTATACGTATAAAAATGGGAGTTGGAAGTCCGCCTCATAAGGATTACGATTTGGCAGATTTTGTGCTTGGCCGTTTTTCTAAAGACGAAATTCCCGTTATGGATGAGGAAATTAAAAAAGTTTGTATGGCTGTTGAATGTATAATAAAAGACGGCGTTTCAAAAGCTATGAATATGTATAACGGAAAGTGAGTTATAATTCCTTATGAAAATTTTTTCGGAATTTCTAAAAGGGATGCCCGAATACGGCAAGCTGTGGGATGCATATAGCGAAAACAAACTTCCTGTACACTTGTACGGAGTGTCGGCAGGTCAAAAAAGTCATTTAATATCTACTCTGTTGAGGCAATCGGGCAAAAAATGCCTGATTGTCACAACAGACGAAAAAGAAGCAGGAAGGATAAAGTATGATTTATCTTTCTTTTTTTCTAAAAAAGTAGTGGAATTTAAAGACAAAGAGTATGTTTTTTTCGATGCAGATGCGGCAACCCGACACAGAGAAATAAGCAGAATAAAAGCCTTGTGCAGTATATCCGATGCAGATGCGGTTGTAACAACAATCGGTGCAATATGCAGGTATACTTTGCCCAAGGTGGATTTTGATGCTCAAAAGTTTGCTTTAAAGCTTGGCGATATTAAGGATTTGGAAAAGCTTATAAAAGACCTTGTGTATATGGGCTATAAAAGAACATCAACTGTTGAGGGCATAGGTCAGTTCAGCCAAAGGGGCTCAATAATTGATGTGTATTCTCCACTTGAGGATATGCCTGTAAGAATAGAATTTTTTGACGACGAGGTAGATTCTTTAAGGTATTTTGACAGGGAAACACAGCTTTCGGTTGAAAATGCAGACAGCGTAAGCCTTTGCCCTGTGAAAGAATTATTGTTTGACGACGATACCGCCCATAAGCTTGTAAAAGCATTGGAGGAAACAAAAAACGAAAACTTTTATTCGGATATTGAAAAAATATCCCAAAACAAATATATAACAAGTATAGATAAATATTATCCTCTTATCAAAGAAAGTGTTTCAACCCTTTGCGAGTATATAGACGATGACTATATAATTGTGTTTGACGAGCCGTCGCAGATGTACGAGCAAAACAGGGCAGATGTGACCGAGCAAAACGAAATTATTGCGGATATGACACAAAAAGGTCTTTTGCCTGCTATAAAAAAAGGCGATTATATGCTCGATTATGCTAAAATAACATCCAAACTTTCAAAGTATCCGATGGTGTCTGTGAGTGCGCTCTCATATACATTTCCTTTGGTGACGGTTAAGGATATAATAAGCTTTACCGTAAAAACCGGTCAAAGCTATATGGGTAAACCGGCCCTCCTTGCGGAGGATTTGAAATATCGCATACAGCTAGGTCAAAGCGTAGTAATTGCAATAAAATCCAAAACAAAGCTTGCATCTCTTTATACCTATCTTGAAGAAAAAGGTATTCCTGTAACCTTGGACAGCAAAGGCGATTTAGACCTTAAACCGAACAGCGTTGTAATGGTTGAGGGTGATATATCAAGGGGCTTTGAATATCCGTCGCTTAAAATATGTGTAATAGGCGAGGGTGATATTTACGGCGAGCAAAAATCGGCTAAAAAGCATATATCTAAATCGGGCAGTAAGGATAAAAAGAACGCTATAGCCAGCTTTAACGATATAAGCAAGGGCGATTATGTTGTGCATAAGTTTCACGGTATAGGAAAATATGAGGGTATTGCACAGCTAACGGTAGATAAAATTACAAGAGATTATTTGAAAATTAAATATAAAGGAAGCGATGTGCTTTATGTGCCTGCAAATCAGCTTGATGTACTGCATAAATATATCGGTGCAGAGGCGGAGAGCGTAAAGGTGAATTCGCTTTCAACGGGACAATGGCATAAAACCGTAAGCCGTGTTAAAAAAAGTGTAGAGGATATGGCAAAACAACTTATAGAGCTTTATGCCAAACGCAGAAACACAAGCGGTTTTAAGTTTGATGCCGATAACGAATGGCAGGCACAGTTTGAACAGGAATTTCAATATACAGAAACCGACGACCAGCTTACCAGTATAGCTGAGGTTAAACGTGATATGGAAGCAGGCATTTGTATGGACCGCCTTTTGTGCGGTGATGTAGGCTACGGCAAAACCGAGGTCGCAATCAGGGCGGCTTTTAAGTGTGTAATGAACTCTAAACAGGTAGCTTATCTTGTGCCAACTACACTTCTTGCGCAACAACATTATAACAACTTTAAGCAAAGAATGGAGCCTTACGGCATAAATGTTGAAATGATGTCAAGATTTCGCAGTAAAAAGCAGAATGACGAAATTCTTGAAAAGCTTAAAGCAGGTATGGTGGATGTTGTTATAGGTACTCACAGAATTGTGCAGAAGGATATTGGCTTTAAGGATTTAGGGCTTGTTATTATAGATGAGGAACAGCGCTTTGGCGTAGCTCATAAAGAAAAATTAAAAGAGCTCAAAAATAATGTGGATGTACTTACTCTTTCTGCCACACCAATACCCCGAACTTTAAATATGGCAATGGTGGGTATAAGGGATTTAAGTGTAATTGCAACTCCGCCTGAGGACAGATTCCCTGTACAGACATTTATTATGGAGCATAACGATGCGGTAATTTACAACGCAATACAAAAGGAGCTTCAAAGGGGCGGTCAGGTTTTTTATCTTTATAACAGGGTTGATGGCATTGAAAAGCGTGCCGAATATATAAAAAAGCTTGTGCCTGATGCCAATGTAGAGATAGCTCACGGGCAGATGAATGCGTCGGAAATAGAAAGTAAAATGCTTTCTATGCTAAAAGGCGATATAGATGTGTTGGTGTGCACAACAATAATAGAAACGGGGCTTGATATATCAAATGCCAATACTATTATAATAGAAAACGCTCACAGACTGGGTCTGGCACAGTTGTATCAGCTAAGGGGCAGAGTAGGCCGTTCAAACAGGCTTGCTTATGCATATCTTACTTATAATAAGAATGCTGTTTTGGACGAAACAGCCCGCAAAAGACTTGAAGCCATAAAAGATTTTACAGAGTTTGGCTCCGGCTTTAAAATTGCAATGCGTGACTTGGAAATACGAGGCGCAGGTAATCTGTTGGGACGTGAACAGCACGGCAATATGAATCTTGTTGGTTATGATATGTACTGCAATTTGCTTGAGGAAGCTGTAGGCGAGCTTAAGGGCGAGGAGAGAATTAAAGATTTTGAAACCAAGGTCGATATAAAAATTGATGCATATATTCCTGAAAAATATATACCGGAGGAGCTTCAGCGTATTGAAATGTACAAAAAAATATCTGCTATTGAAACGGAGCAGGACTGCCGTGAGGCAGAGGATGAGCTTATCGACAGGTTTTCGGATTTCCCGCAGTGCGTTTCAAATTTAATACAGGTATCATATATAAAATCCCTTGCACATAAGGCTATGATTACCGATATAATTCAGAACGGTGAAAATGTAAGGTTTACCTTTAATCAAAAAATCACCTATGACAGTATCGCTGATGTTATAAAAGAATATAAGGGCAGAATTATGTTTTCATCAGGCGAAAAATCGTATATTATGTACAAAGTTAATGAAGATACTGTTAATAATATTAAATTTTTATTACAAAAGCTCATAAAAGCATTACAATTTGATAAATAGCAGTTATAATTAGAATACGGATTATACTCTGGCGAAAGGAGAAAAATTATGAGATTAACAAAAAAAATAATATCAATAATCAGCGTAATCGCAATTATGACAGCAGTTATGTCAGGCTGTGCAATTCAGGACAACAGAGCAGTAATTACCGTTAACGGTGAGGATATTAATCCTGCAAGCTATGGCTATTATCTTTCAATGGTAAAACAGCAGATGCTATCCGAGGCAGGCATCAGCACCGAAGAGGATGCAGAAAAATTCTGGTCTACTCCTATAGACGGTGAGGATCCACTCGATACCGCAAAAGAAAAAGCTAAAGATGAAATTATAAATATGACAGTTCAGTATCAGGAGGCTGTTAATTCAGGGATTGAGTTTACAAGTGAGGATGAAAAGAACTTAAAATCAGCAATAGCTGATATTGTTTCAAATCTTGGCGGAAGAGCTCAGTATGAAGAACAGCTTGAGGCTATGGGTACAACTGCAGATGCCTTTGAGGCACTTTATAAAAAATCAACTGTAATTTCAAAATTTGAGCAGAGCCTTGAGGCAGACGGAACACTTGCTGTTGACGAGGCAGAGGTTAAAGATTATATTACCCAAAATTATATAAAAGCAAAACACATACTTTTTGCTACACAAAATTTAGAAACCGGTGAGCCTTATGACGAGGCGCAGACAGAATCTGTTAAGCAAACCGCTTTAAATGTGCTTGAGCAAATTAACGACGGCGGAGACTTTGATAAGCTTATGAATGAGTATTCTGAGGATACAGGTCTTGCACAAAATCCTGATGGATACGAGTTTACAAAGGGCGAAATGGTACCGCAGTTTGAAGAGGCGGCATTTGACCTTGATGAAGGCGAAGTAAGTGAGCTTGTTGAAAGCACATACGGTATACACATTATAAAGAGAGAACCTTTTGTTATAACAGACGAAAAAATAACACAGTATGCATCGCAAGCCGAAACAAATATACTTGCCCAGCAGTTTGATGATTATACCGAAAAGCTTGTAGAAAAAGCAGAAATTAAAGTAAACGAAAAGCTTATTAAAAAGATTAAATAAGGGTATATCACTTAAGTAGATTTAAAACGGCATAACAGTTTGTTTATGCCGTTTTATTATAAAAACTAACGGAGGAGTAAATATGAATATTAAAAAAATATTAAAATCGGCACTTTGTGCAGTTGTTGCAGTAAGTTTGCTTGTATCAGCTATGGCGACAGGTTATGCCGAGGAAACAAAAAACAGAATAACCTTTACCGATGTTGATGCCAATACACCTGAGGGTGAGGCAATTTATAAGCTTGTAAATAATAATATTTTAGACGGTAACGGTGACGGTACATTTACACCAAACGGCGACCTTACAAGAGCAGAGCTTTGTAAAATGATAAATCTTGTATTTAACTATACAGAAAAATCAGATGAGCCGTTTTTGGATGTTACCGATAAAGACTGGTTTAAAGATTATGTGGCTGTTGCAAGAAAGGCCGGTTACATACAGGGCTATGAGGATGGCACATTCAGAGGCAATAACAACATTACAAGAGAAGAGTTTTGCGCAATCCTTACAAGAGTTAATACACTTTACGACCTGGGCATAAAAGCAAATATATCCGATGAGGTGTCCGGCTGGGCAAGAGGATATGTTGATATGGTTGTAATAAGCGGTTTAATGCGCCTTGAGGAAAACAATACATTCAGAGCAACTGAGAATATGAAAAGACACGAAATAGCAGTTGTTTTAGCTCGTTTTGTTACTGATAAAGCACAGGAACCCGAAAAGGAAGACGATAAAAAAGAAAATACAACAAATAAAGGCAACGCATCTACAGGTGGCAGTACCGGCGGTTCAACAGGCGGCAGCACCGGAGGTACAACAGGTGGCTCGTCGGGCGATGACGATTTTGGCGGTACTTATGAACCGGAATTGCCAACCGAACCGGGTACAGACTACGAGCAGATTAATGCGGAGATTGTGACCAAAATAGCAGATATAGATGCTCAGATAGCAGGCATAACTTTAGCAGATTTTGATGCCATTTCATTGTATGCTACCGATGAGGAAAAGCAAGTTATGAAAGATATAATGGATGCTATTTCGGCAACGATGAAAAAAACCGTTGAGGATGCTAAAACAGCAGAAATTACTGAGGATTATGTAAGCACCGTATACAAAGCTGATGTTGATGAGGCAAAAGCAATGTATTATGGTATGTCAGAGGATGCTCAGGAGGATTTCAGAGCAACCGTTGCAACGAAGCTTGAGCTTGATGTGTTTAACTTCCTTTATAATTATTTCTTTAATAAGAATATTTAATAATGAACATAAGCACCTGTTAAAAATGCAGGTGCTTTTTTGTAATTAAAAGGTATATCATAAATATATCCGCAATTTGAATATAATAATACATAATAATATTGCGGAGGCTGTTTATGAAAAAAACTATAATTTGGTGGCAATTTGCAGGCTTTATATTTACAGGTGTTTTTGGGGTGCTGTTGCACTTCTTGTATGAATTATTAAACCAGAATACTTTTGTTGCGGTTTTTTCGGCGGTAAACGAATCTGTGTGGGAGCATTTAAAGCTTTTGTTTTTCCCGATGCTTTTATTTGCAATTATACAAAAATGGTATATGGGCAAAAGCTTTAATAATTTCTGGTGTACAAAGCTTATAGGCATAATTCTTGCAATTGTCTTAGTGCCCATATTGTATTATACTCTTAACGGCATTTTTGGCACAATGGCAGATTGGGTTAATATAGCTATTTTTTATGTTGCATCGGCAATTGCATACATTGCTGAAGCAAAGCTTTTTGTTGAAAATACTTTACAATGCAAATCACCCCAAACAGCCGTTGCGGTAATTTTAAGTATTGCATTTTTGTTTGCTTTATTTACATTTTATCCACCGTCATTGCCTGTTTTTCAACCGCCTTTTATGTAAAAAGTTTGACTTGAAAAAGCTATTCTGTTATAATAGATTCAGAAACGCCGAAAATGTATTATTTTGGCCAAAACAAGCAGTCCGTTTTAATGGACACTATGTTATGTATAATAATTATAATGGATGGTCTGAGGAGGCACTTATGAAAAAACCTTTTTGTATTGTATTTGTTTTACTGTGCATATTTCTTACCGCTTGCGGACAGGCTGCAAGTATAGGAATTATAGGCGGGGCTGACGGGCCTACCGCGGTTTTTGTGAGCGGAAAAGGAGATAAAGCTATGTATGAACAAATAACAGCAGAGGATGCAAAAAAAATAATGGATTCGGACGAAAATATTGTTATTCTTGATGTAAGGGAACAGGATGAGTATGATGCGGGACATATTGCAAACAGTATACTTATACCTTATGCCCAAATCGAAAATATGGCAGATGAAATGTTACCCGATAAAAATAAAACAATTCTGGTATATTGCCGTTCGGGCAGGCGAAGCAAAATTGCAGCCGAAGCCCTTGCTAAGCTGGGGTATACCGGCGTAAAAGAGTTTGGAGGAATTATAGACTGGCCCTATGATGTGGAGAAGTGATTTTGAGGGGCAAAATAATAAGAGTTTTTCTATGCGTATTCCGGTAGTGCGATTTGTGTAAAGTCGTTGACTTTCCGATGCTGTTCTGTTACAATAAATAATGTATAGTTGTATATAAATGAACTATTTGAAAAATTTGTAACCCCCACAAAAACAGGAGTAGAAAACAATGGATAAAATGTTTTTTGATAAAGTGTATTATAAAAGCTCGGAAAAAATGAAAAATATTCCCGATTGTTCTGTTGATTTAATTGTGACCTCACCCCCGTATTTTAATATTAAAGACTATTTTAAAGATGGCTATCAAGCCGAAATTGTAAGTAACGCTAAAATAAAAGATATGGGCAATATTGATTGCTTTAATAATTACATCAAAAAATTACTTAAGGTGTGGAAGGAATGTGAGCGAGTTTTAAAACCAAACGGAAAACTGTGTGTTAATGTTCCTTTAATGCCTATGAAAAAGAAAGAGATGCACACACATTATAATCGTGATATTTTTGATATACAAAGTTCTATTCAGCAGTCTATATTAAAGGGCACAGGGCTGTATTTGATGGATTTATATATTTGGCACAGAAAGAATGCAACTAAAAAGCTGATGTTTGGTTCTTACCCTTACCCTTCAAATTTTTATGCTCAAAACACCTGCGAATTTATAACTGTTTATGTTAAAGACGGAAAACCCGTACCTGTTAGTAAGGATATCAAGGAAAAGAGTGCTTTGACTCAGGATGAATGGGTTGAGTATACAAAACAAATATGGGAGATTGCAGTTCCGAATAAGGGCGATATTGCTTTTGGAGTTCACCCTGCTATTATGCCTGAGGAAATTGTGCGCAGATGTGTGAGATTATACTCTTTTAAAAACGGTATTGTACTCGATCCTTTTACCGGAAGCGGAACAACATTAAAAGTCGCTTGTGAGGAAGGTCGGCATTATGTAGGCTATGAGCTGTACGATACATATAAGGATGTAATTGACAGAAAGCTTGCACTTGCCAAAGGGGGTACAAACGATGGAACTAAATAGAGTTTATTGCGAGGATGTATTTTCTTTTTTGGATAAGGTTGAACCGGAGAGTATCGACCTTGCCATAATTGACCCTCCGTATAATCTTAAACGAGGCAATTGGGACACTTTTGACAGTACAGAGACGTTTTTGGATTTCACATTTAAATATCTTGATAAGGTTATTTCTGCGTTAAAGCCATCAGGCTCTCTTTATATCTTTAATACAGCATTTAATTCTGCCTTAATATTAAATTATCTTTACTCAAAAGGTATGAAGTATAAAAACTGGATTACATGGTATAAAAAAGACGGGTTCAGTGCTTGCAAAAGACGGTTTTGCAATAATCAGGAAACTATTTTATTTTTTACCAAAACAGATAAGGGTTTTACATTTAATTGTGATGATGTAAGAACCCCGTATTTATCGGATGAAAGAATTAAAGCCGCACAAAAAAAAGGCATACTTAAAAACGGGAAAAGGTGGTTTCCAAATCCCAACGGCAAATTATGCACAGATGTTTGGGAATTTCCTTCAGTCCGTCTTACAAATAAAAGAGGGGGCAAAACTGTAAAACAAAATCATCCGACTCCCAAACCTGAGGCTATGATTGAAAGAATGATTTTAGCCAGCAGTAATGAGGGGGATTTGGTGCTTGACCTGTTCAGCGGTACAGGCACAACTGCATATTGCTCAAAAAAATTGCGCAGGAATTTTATAGCTTGCGATAATAGTGAGGAATATTGCAATTTAATAAACGAAAGGATAAGTTCTATATGACATATAATGAGTTCAGGCAGACATTGTTAAATATTGATGTTTCTAAAGAGTGCTTTAAATTTTTGGCAGACCGAATTGCAATTGATGATTACAGGGGTATACAGTGCTCACAACACAATCGCTATGATATGGACTTCATTTTCACGATGGTTGACGAGCTGTATAAAATAGCAGGAACTAATAAAATAGTAATCAGAACTACCGACATTAAAAAGAGGCCTGTCAATCTGCCCGAGGAAGCAGATTATGCTGTTTATGTGGATAATCTTTCAAAAAAGCTTGGCAGATGTACACAGGATTCAGTAAGAAAAAATCTGTTTGTGGACTTACATAGAATGGGCTTGATTGAAAGATACAAGCCTGACGGAACTAAACTTACGCCCTATGAAACAGGTACTAAAAAATATGTGCGTGTTTCGGAGCTGGGGTTGGATTTTATCAACAGGGAACACACATTGCTTGAACGCAAGTTGCGCTATACTAGAGCAATAGATACTTTAACAAAGGGCCTGGCAGATGAATTACTTGCTATTGTGGAATTAGATGGAACCATTACCGAAACAGAGTTTCAGTTTTTCTTTTCATTCTGCGCAGAGGAGCTTAACGGTCATATATATACTATTACAGAACTGATAGAATATATTAAGGAATTCAGAAGACTTAGCAGGTATCAGCAAGAGTTTGCAATTGGCACAGTAAAAGAATATTGTACGCCTAATACTTTTTGGGGTGACAAGAAAAATAAACGGGATTTTCATAACTGGTTAAATGAGACACAGCAAATTTTTATGCTTATGAGCCAAACAGCGTATTATGAACTTGATGGCAATGCGTTGAGTATTCGTATAGGCAAAGACGGTGTTTATGAGAATAAAGAAAAATTTGTTCGTTCCAAAGCTGAAAAAGAAAAGTATTTTAAAGAACATTCTGTCAATAAAACAAAAGGTTTTGAACTGCATCATATCGTGCCTTTATGCTGGGCAAAAAATGCGTTGGAATTTGCAACATTAGATGTTTGGCAAAATCTTATATATATTGATGGCTACAAACATTCTATAATAACGCAAAGCGGTAATCAGCATGTAAAGCTCGACTTTGACGGTGATAATATGACATTTACCGATTTTACCGGTGATGAGGTTTATTGCAAAAAAGATGTGAATGTTTTGTATGATGCCTCCAATAAAGTCTTAATGTTAACATATAACAAAGATTTGCTTGATAGTTATGGAGTAAAGTAAGCAGTATTATAAAATAGTCAAGTATAAATTACTTATTTATGCTTGACTAATTTTGTGTGCAAAAAATAATGGCTTTTGAATTTTCTCAAAACCCATTAAAATAGCGGAGCGGGTGAGATTCGAACCCACGTCCCTCAGGGAGCATAATGATTTCGAGCTCCTAGACACTCTTTTTAGATAGAGCAAATTAGCGGAAGTTAAAGGAACTTAAAAAGCGATAAAAACCGCATAAAATCAAGGCTTTGAGGGCTTAAAAACCTTCAAAGCCTTTGCTTTTCTCGCAAATTTCGTATTGCCACTTTTTGATGCATTTTTGGGGTTTTCGCTAGAAAAGTGCTAGAAAAATGTTAGAAAAAATTAAGAGAAGTGGATCATATTTTGCACACGGCTGGTTTTTATAAGTATCATATAAGTTTTACCAAACACAAGTGAAATAACTGCAATAAAAATACGGAAAACCAACAACAATAGACAATTTTTCAAAATATTTTCAAATTATCCGTAAAAAAAATACAGGAAAGTATTGACATTTAATAAAAGTTATGGTAAAATACATTTTAGAAAGGGGTTTTGGACATGCTTAAAAAGTTTCAAGTTGAAAATTATAGAGGATTTAAAGACACTCTTTTGTGGGACTTATCAGACACTCGCGATTACGGATTTCGCAAAAATTTAGTTGAAAATAAAATCGCCAAAAAATCTGTTGTTTTTGGCAAAAATGGCTCGGGCAAATCAAGTCTGTGCACTGCTGTTGTTGATATAACTGCCCACCTGCTTGATGCAGAAAAAGACAATGTTCCGGGACACTTATACACTTATGTAGGAAACGAAGAAAACTTTGCAACATTTACATATGTTTTTCAGTTTGGCAAAGATGAAGTTGTATATACCTATTGTAAGGCTAATTTAACAACTTTGTTACTTGAAGCAATAGCTATAAACGGAAAGCAGCTGCTTCTTCACAATTTCGTTGATGAAAAAGATAATTTTATTAAAATTCCCGGAGCGGAAAACTTAAGAACGCAGGGGCTTCAAAAACAGTTGTCAGTTATTAAATACATATTTAATAATACAATTCAGGATCAAGATTCGGTTATCACAAAAATAATGAACTTCGTCAGCGGAATGTTGTATTTCAGAAGTCTTATGGATGCTAACCGATATATAGGATATAAACTTGGCAGCGAAAAGTTAAATGAAATCATTCTTAATAATGGCAGATTAGAAGACTTTAATACTTTTATCAATGATATGGGACTTAATTACACTCTTGTGCCATTAAAACTAATGAGCGGAGCTCTTACCATTGGTGCTAAATTTGAAAACGACAATGTTGTTGAATTTGAATCGATAGCTTCTTCCGGAACTAAAACATTGATGCTTTTTTACTGTTGGTTTATGCAATTTAACAAGCTTACCTTTCTTGTAATAGATGAATATGACGCATATTATCATCATGAGCTTTCTGAAAAAATTCTTTCTATAATTCAGAGCTTTGACAATATTCAATCAATGGTAACAACTCACAATGTAACCTTATTGCATACGGAGTGCACAAGACCAGACTGTGCTTTTATTATTGGCAATGGCAGTGTTAAAAATTTAAGCAATCTGACAAAACGAGAATTAAGGGAGGCACACAACATAGAGAAACTCTATCGTGCCAATGAATTTGTAAAAGTCGAAGAATAATAAAAAACTTTTGTAAAGGAGTGATGTAAGTTGATTGTTTTAAGCAAAAAGAAAAAACACATTAGAAAAACTGTTGGCGCA
>JAZSPJ010000171.1:0-6148 GCA_045537365.1 Clostridia bacterium | reverse complement strand
ATAATAAAAAATAAATCAAAAAAGAATTTTATAAAATGAATAAAAATAATCAAATCTCAATACGATGGGCATTTTGATTTTAAATTTGTTTATTAAAAAACCTTAATACAATAAATAATTTAGGAGATGTTAATATGAGTTTTAAATACGGATTTATAGGATGCGGAAATATGGGTTCTTGCCTTGTATCTGCAGTTTCTAAAACAGTTGAGTCTAAGGATGTTGCTTGTTGCGATTTTTCGCTTAAAAAGGCAGAAACTATGAAAAAGCAATACGGTGTAACTGTAAGTGATATTTATGAAATTGCAGAAAAATCAAAATATATTGTCTTGGGAGTAAAACCGCAGGGTATGGAAAATACACTTTCAGGTATTTCGGATATTCTTAAAAAAAGGCAAGATATGGGTGATGATTTTATAATAGTGACAATGCTTGCAGGTGTTACAACCGAAAAAATAGAAAAATCTTTAAATTTTAAATGTAAGGTTATAAGAATTATGCCAAATACACCTTGTCAGGTAGGTGAAGGTATGGTGCTATACTGTGCCAACTCTTTAGTTGCAGATTGTGAAAAGGCAGAGTTTTTAAACGATATGCAAAAAGCAGGTCTCTTTGATGAGATTGAGGAAAGTAAAATAGATATGGCATGTGCGGTTTCGGGTTGCGGTCCGGCATTTGCCTATATGTTTATAGATGCTATTGCCGACGGTGCAGTAAAATGCGGTCTTGCGAGGGATAAGGCACTTATGTACGCTTGCAAAATGCTTGAGGGCTCTGCAAAAATGGTCATGCAAACAGATGTTCATCCTGCTAAGCTTAAGGATAATGTATGCAGTCCAGGAGGGTCTACTATTGAGGGTGTGCAGACACTTGAAAAATACGCATTCCGCTCTGCGGTTTCAGAAAGTGTAATTTCGGCATATAAACGCACAGTGGAGCTTGGTAAATGAGTTTTATAAAGTACAATTTAATATTATATTTTTGTAAAAAACTGTATATATTTTTATATGCAGTTTTTTATTGTTTTGGCGGTGATTTTTTGAATAAGAACGAAAATTTTAATTCAAATATTGGTTTTGTATTATCAGCAATCGGCTCAGCAATAGGCTTTGGTACAGTATGGGCATTTCCTTATAAAATGGGAAGATACGGGGGTTTTACATTTTTGGCGGTGTATTTAATCTTTGCAATTTTTGCAGGCGTAAGTCTTATAATTTGTGAGCTTGCAATAGGCAGAGCTACACAAAGAGGTCCGGTTGAGGCATTTAAAAAAATTTCAAAAAGCTACAGCTTAACGGGTGTTTTTGCGGTATTGGCATCCTTACTTGTTATGATTGTTTACTCTTACCTTGGCGGATATTGCCTTAAGTTTACAGTAATAAATTTTAAAGGTATATTTATGCCGTTTGATTTTAGCGGTGAGCAAATTTTTATAGATAGTATAAACGATTTTGGTTCGTCGGTATTTTACTGTGCTTTGTTTATGCTGATTAACTTTTTAATAGTAAAGGGCGGAATACAAAAGGGGATAGAAAAATTTAATATTATTGCAATACCTCTGCTTTTTATTATACTTGCCGCAGTAATTATTATATCGCTTATGGCTGATGGGGCAGATGAGGGTTTAAGGTATATGTTTTTGCCCGATTATGCCAAAAACAACGGATATATTAACGAGGATATAAGTATATTTAAAATAATATCATCCGCAGGCTCACAGTTGTTTTTTTCGCTTTCTATAGGTATGGGTGCAACCCTTGCTTACGGAGCACATTTAAAAGAAAATGCCAATTTAATAAAAAACGCAGTATTGATTACTTTTGCCGATACCCTTGCATCGGTTATGAGCGGGCTTGCAGTAATACCGTCGGCAATCGCTATGGGTTTAAGCCAAAATCTTAAGCCGGAGCAGATTTACTTAGGCGGTCCAAAGCTTTTGTTTGTAACACTGCAAAATGTATTTATAAACAATGGCAGGTGGGGGGCAGTTTTAGGCGTTGTGTTTTTTGTGCTCATTTTAATTGCTGCAATATCCTCGGCGGTTTCGCTTATTGAGGTTGTGTTATCGTATTATGCGGATAAAAGTGAATTAAAGGGTAAAAAATTCAGCCGTACATATTACTCATTTTTAATTTGCCTGTTTGTTTTTTTCTTGGGTGTTTTATCAATTAAAGGTTTTTGCGGATTTAAAATATTTGACGATGGAAAAATGAGTATTACCGACATTTTAAGTATGGTTTCCGAAAGTATATGTATGCCTGTCGGCGCTTTTTTAATGACTGTTATTCTGCTTTTTGAAACTAAAACCGATTATGTTTTTTGTGAAATTGCAAAAGGCACAAAAATATCCTCGGCTTTTAAAAAGTTTTTTAACTTCAGCTTAAAATATTTTGTGCCTTTATTAATTGTGCTTATTATTTTCGGTGCATTGTTTATAAAGCAATAAATTAGTTCTCAAAAGATACATAAATTGTATCTGTCATCATTTTATAAACTATTACTATATTTGTATCACCCTTTGATGTACTGTATGTCATTGCCATTTCAAAAGGCTGGGTGTTCATTGTGTAGTCCGAAAAACCGCAATATCCGGTTAAATAGCCTAAATACTCCATAATATCAAACATACTTCCGTAGTATACATATACAGGGTAACCGCTTTCTGTTTCGGATTGCTTTATATATGTGCAACCTGTTATATTACCGAATTCGGGTATATCGGTATTTTCGTACATTGCAATATCAGGGCTTAACTGCGTATCGTTTTGGGTATTATTCTGATTATTTTTTGTATCTGATTGCGGTATTTTTGTTGCATCATATTCAATTAACGGCTCATAAGCAAAACTGCTTGCAACTGAGGGAAATATATATACACCGTCGGGCTTAACGGCTATCATTAAGCAAGTACGGTCGCTCACATAAATATAATATTTTGAATAATCGTCACCAAGCTGCATTGAGTCATATTTAAAGCCGTAATTTTGCTCTAAAAGCTCGCAGTATTTTAAAACGGATGCTTCATCCAAGCCTTCATATTTGTAATATAGCCCTGTTTTTTCATCTGTCCAGTCGGATGTTGGTATTGGTGAATTTTCAAGAACATTTTCAAGCTTTGGTATAAGGTGCGGTGTGTCAGAATAGAACTCAAGGCTTGAGCTTTTATCCAGAATAACAGCGGTTTTTGAGGCATTGTGCCAGTCAACTGTATATTCTGAAAGCTCTGCTACACTTCGTACGGGTGCATAAGTTGTGCCGTTATATTCCCTCATGGGGCAGGGCATAACAAAAGCCTTGCCGTTAATATATGCAGTTTGTTCGTTGCATACCATTTTAATTTCTGTATTTTCACTTTTCGCAGTAACCGAAAGCTCGTTATCGTTCCAGCTTACAGTATATCCAAGGCTTTCAAAATATGCACGAAGCGGTGCCAGGCTATAGCCGTTTTCCTCTATTGCATCTACCGGGAGAATTTTATCAGTTACAAATACCTTTACTCCGTCGTTATATGCATATCCCGATGTAATTCCAAAACAAATTATTATTAATGCCAGACAAAATGAATAGTAAAGTTTTTTCATATCTCAATACTCTCCAAAAACTATCTTACAATTATTATTCTTACTCTGCCGCCCGATGACGGTGCTTTATCCCAAAATGCTGTACTGTAAAGATTATTTACATTATCCATGTATTCGCCCAATGGCATTATGTTCGTGTCAGTTCCGTTGGCAGACGGAGTTTTTTCGTATACTATAAGGCTGTCGCTTATGGTGTAATCCTTACCGCCGACTGTAACGGTATCGCCGTTAATATCTGATACTGTGCCGGCAGACTGAAGCGAAATCATAGAGTTTACGCTGTTGCCTGATACTGAAATACCTACCGCATCGCCTACACGGAATTTTGTGCCGTAGTCAAGCGAGCATCTGTATTCTGTTCCGTTTACATTAATTGTGTACGGCGAACCCTGTGTTTTGTTTGGCTTATCGGTTGATGATGTTATAACACCGTAAATATAATTATCACCGGTAGCATTGTTTAAAATAAGCTGGTCAACCTCACCGCGCTGATTTTTATGGAAATACATCACATTTGAGTCTGAAAGATTAATTCCGTCAAGTCTTTTTAAGTACACACTTTTGTATACCGCAGTTTTTGTGCTGTCGTTTGTTGAAACATCAAGCACCGAAACGGTAGGTGATACAGAGTGTGAGCCAATTGTGTAACTGTCCGAGTTAACCTTTCCCGATATATATGATGATGTGAGAGGTGAAAGAGTAGCTACACCGTCTTTTAATTTAATAGAAACAACCTGATTTAAAATTGATGTATATACCTTTGAGGTAACAAACTCTGCTGTAGTGCCGTCGGCATAAACTATTGATGCATAAGATGATGTGTAATGGTCGCCATCTGCATTTTCAAGGGATTTTGTACCGGTAGCGTATAAAAATCCGTAAGCCGCTGCAGTCGATGTTGATGAGCCTGTCATAACATCTGCAATCTCCGAATTTTTACCAAGCATAATTGTAACAGTATCGCCATAGCCAAATTCGCCTGCCGATGAAAGCTTATTGAATGCCTCAACCGTTTCAATGCTGTAGTCTTTACCTGAAATAGTTACAGATGTTGGCATATCTTTGTTTGGTGTTGCTTTTTCATATACACCCGTAACCTTTTTGCTGTATGCAAATATTGTGTTTATATCCTTTAAATAATATACAATGTCGTTTGTTTTTACATCTGATACATTACCCTTAACACCGTCACGCATAACTGTTAAGCCATTTACATCATTTGTGAATTTGCTGTACCAGGTAGATGTCTTTACGGTTTCGGCATCGGTCATACTGTCGCTTTCAACATTTATGTATTCAATGCGGTTGCTGTTGTTGCGCACAACATAAATTGTATCGCCGGTTTTAAGGCTTTCTTCAATATTGCGGTAGGTGGTAACCTCAGAATCCTGATATGCGGTTGTTTTACCATCAATGTCTACCTTAACCATTGCACCGTTAGAGTACGCCATTACAGCATTATCAAGCTTTGAGTAAATTACAAGCTTTTCAACATTTGAACCCGACTTGGCAAATCCGCCATAGTAATTACCGTTTATTACAGCTAAGCTTCCTTTACTGCCAACTAAGCTCTGGTCAAAGCTGTTGTCAATTTTATATGTGCCGTTTGACGTTTGAACATAACCGGGTGCAACACCTGTATTTTGCTCATTTGTGGCAATTATAACTGTATCCTCGTAATAAGCCGCATCAAGCTTTTCCAAATATTTAGAGTTTATATTTCCGCCTTTTGGGGTTGATATAAGTGTGTTGTAGGCAATTTTAAGTATATCGTCACGGCTGAGCTCGTTTCCGATTGTTTTATTTACACCATCAAGTATGCCGTTACCTTTTGCAATACCTATCTGACCATAAGGCCATGAATTACCAAAATCTGCATCGGTGTAGCCTTGAAGTCTTAACATAACGGTTACGGCTTCCTCTAATAAAACTGTGCTGTCGGGCTTAAATGTGCCGTCGGGGTAGCCTGTAAAAATGCCATTTATTACGGCAAGCCTTACATAAGGTGCTGCCCAGTGCTTAAAATTCACATCTGTAAACATAGAGGTTGACGAGCCTGTTGCCACCATATTGCGGTACTCGCTCATTGCAACGGCTATTTTTGTAAATTCCGCTCTTGATACAAAATTTTCAAGGTTTAAATTGCCGTTTTCGTCGCCGTTCATAATATCAAGTGCACCAACAAGCATTTTCATTTCTTCAAAGCTGTTGTCTGCATATACCTCGGCAACTGCGAGGCAGGAAATTAATACTGCTATAATTGTTATAAGTGAAATCAATCTTTTATTCAAGTATAAATTCATCCTCTCTGATATAAATTAATCATACCTTAAAGCATCAATCGGATTTAATCTTGATGCCTTTTTAGCAGGAAAATATCCAAAAGCTATACCAATTACGGCGGATACCGTAAAGGAAATCAATATTGCGGGGACGGATATTACTACCGTAAGGTTAAGTAATGTCGCCCCAAGCGAGGCTCCGATGCCGATTAGAATTCCAAGTACACCGCCTATACAACTGGTGGTTACAGCCTCTACAACAAACTGGCTCATAATATCCCATGG
>JAZSPJ010000050.1:0-10815 GCA_045537365.1 Clostridia bacterium | reverse complement strand
CCCCAGAATATTGCACCGCCCACTACAAAGAGCGGTGCAATTTTTTTGAAATTATTATTTCCCATTTTATATAACCTGATTTCCTGATTATTTTTCTATAAGTGTTTCGCCTGTCATTTCCTGTGGAACATCGAGCCCCATAACATCAAGCATTGTAGGAGCTAAATCTGCAAGTCTGCCTGTCTTAAGCTTTGTTCCATCATCTAAACCGATTGCAATAAGCGGTACAACATTTGTTGTGTGAGCAGTAAATACTGATTTTGTTTCAGGGTCAAGCATCTGCTCTGCGTTGCCGTGATCGGCAGTTATAAATATAATACCGTTTTTTTCGCAAACCTTGTCCACAACCCTGCCGATGCACTCATCAACTGCTTCAACTGCTTTAACAGCTGCTTCCATAACACCTGTGTGGCCAACCATATCGCAGTTTGCAAAGTTTAAAATAATTACATCGTATTTATCGGTGTCTATTGCATCAAGCATTTTTTCTGTAACTTCATAAGCACTCATTTCAGGTTGGAGGTCGTAGGTTGCAACCTTAGGGGAGTTTACAAGTATTCTGTCCTCATTTTCGTAAACCTTTTCAACACCGCCGTTAAAGAAAAATGTTACATGAGCATATTTTTCGGTTTCGGCTATCCTTAACTGATTCAAGCCCAGCTTTGAAAGATATTCGCCGAGAGTATTATCAAGCTTTTGGGGTTTAAAAGCTACCTTTACATTAGGCATACTTGCATCGTACTGTGTCATACATACATAGTATGTGTTAAAGAACTTGCGCTCAAAGCCGTTAAAAGCTTCATCGGTAATTGTTCTTGTAATTTCTCTTGCTCTGTCAGGGCGGAAGTTAAAGAATATTACACTGTCACCCTCGCCAAGTGTTGCTTGCGGCTTGCCGTCTTTTGTAATAACTGTTGGAACTACAAATTCATCGGTTACATCATCGTTATATGATTTTTCCATTGCAACTACTGCCGATTCCTCAAAATTACCAACACCGTTTACAATTGCATTATAAGCCTTTGATACACGCTCCCAACGGTTATCCCTGTCCATAGCGTAGTATCTGCCCATAACTGTTGCAATAGCGCCTGTGCCGATTTCTCTGATTTTTTCAACAAGATTTTTAACAAAATCAAGACCGCTGGTAGGGGATACATCTCTGCCGTCCATAAAGCAATGAACATAAACCTTTTCAAGCCCCATTTTATTTGCAAGGTTAAGTATTGCATAAAGATGCTCTATATGGCTGTGTACACCGCCGTCTGACAAAAGTCCCATTATATGAAGCGCTGTATTGTTGTTTTTGCAGTTTAAGCAAGCATTAACAAACTCCTCATTTTCAAAAAAGTCGCCGTCGTTTATAGCTTTTGTAATTCTTGTAAGCTCCTGATACACAATCCTGCCTGCACCGATATTTGTGTGACCAACCTCGGAGTTGCCCATCTGACCTTCAGGCAGACCAACATCCATACCGCTTGCGTGTATTACGGTTTTTGGATATTTACATAAAAACTCATCCATTCTGGGTGTTTTAGCAGTGTGTATTGCATTGCCGTCTTTAAGTTCGCTCATACCGTAGCCGTCAAGTATTGCAAGTACAACAGGTTTTTTATTTGTTTTCATAATACATATACTCCTTTAAAAATAGTGGATGTCTTATTAAAAGGCTGTCCTAGGACAGCCTTTTTTAAACAATTATTTGTTGTTAACAATTGTGCTGAATTCGTCAGCCTTTAAGCTTGCACCGCCAACAAGACCGCCGTCAATGTCAGCTTTAGCAAATAATTCGTTACAGTTGCCTGCATTTACACTGCCGCCGTACTGAATAATAACTTCGTCTGCAGCATCATTGCCGAATACTTCTTTAACAGTTTCTCTGATTTTAGCACAAACCTCCTGAGCCTGCTCGCTTGTAGCAGTTTTGCCTGTGCCGATAGCCCAGATTGGTTCATAAGCAATAATTGTATTTTTAACCTGCTCCTCGGTTAAGCCCAAAAGTGCAATTTTGGTCTGCATAGCAACAAGCTCAAATGTAATTCCCTGTTCTCTCTGCTCTAATGATTCACCAACACAAACGATAGGGGTTAAGTTGTGCTCGAAAGCTTTTTTAACCTTTTTATTTACTGTAACATCTGTTTCGTTGAAATACTGGCGACGTTCTGAGTGACCGATAATAACATATCTAACGCCCATTTCCTCAAGCATATCAGGTGCAATCTCGCCTGTATAAGCACCTTTTTCCTCAAAGTACATATTTTCAGCGCCAACCTCAATGTTTGTGCCCTCGCAAGCTTTTAAAGCATCGCTTAAGCTTGTGAAGGGTACGCAGATAATGCATTTATTATTTGTATCTTTTACAAGAGGTTTTAACTCATTTATAAGCTCCACAGTCTGTTTTGGAGTTTTATTCATTTTCCAGTTTCCTGCTACTGTTAATGTTCTCATAATCATAAATCCTTTCTTATGTGCAAAAATTATCTATCGTTTAATGCTGCAATACCGGGGAGCTCTTTGCCCTCTAAAAATTCAAGTGATGCACCGCCGCCTGTTGAAATATGGCTCATCTTATCGCCAAGACCTGCCTGATTAACTGCAGCAACGCTGTCGCCGCCGCCGATTACTGTTGTAGCATCGATTTTTGCAAGAGCCTGTGCTATTGCGTTTGTACCAACTGCAAAGTTTGGCATTTCAAATACGCCCATAGGTCCGTTCCAAACAACGGTTTTAGCATCTTTAATAGCATCTGTATAAAGCTCGATTGTTTTTTCGCCGATGTCAAGACCTTCCCAGCCGGCTTCGATACCGCCTCTTTGAACAGTTTTGTGCTCTGCATCGTTTGAAAACTCTTTAGCAACAACTGTATCAACAGGGATTAAAAGGTTTACGCCTTTTGCTTCAGCTTTTTCCATCATTTCTTTTGCATATTCAATGTAATCAGCCTCTAAAAGTGAGTTGCCAACTTCCTCGCCGAGAGCTTTCATAAATGTGTAAGCCATACCGCCGCCGATGATAAGTGTATCAACTTTTTCTAAAAGATTATTAATAACCGAAATTTTTGATGAAACCTTTGAACCGCCTAAAATAGCCACAAAAGGTCTTACAGGGTTATTAACAGCATTACCTAAAAATTCGATTTCTTTCTGAATAAGGTAACCGCAAACTGCTGTGTCAAGGTATTTTGTTACGCCAACATTTGAGCAGTGTGCTCTGTGAGCTGTACCGAAAGCATCGTTTACAAATACATCTGCAAGTGATGCAAGCTCTTTTGAAAACTCGTCAACATTTTTTGTTTCCTCTGCTCTGTATCTTGTGTTTTCAAGAAGTACAACATCGCCATCTTTCATTTGAGCTACTGCTTTTTTAGCATTCTCGCCAACTACATTGGCATCTGCCGCAAATACAACCTCTTTTTGGAGCTTTTCGGAAAGCTTTTTAGCAACAGGAGCAAGTGAAAGCTCAGGCTTTGGCTCGCCCTTTGGTTTACCCATGTGTGAGCAGAGTATAACCTTTGCACCGTTGTCTGCAAGGTATTTAATTGTAGGAAGCGCACCGTCTATACGGGTTTCGTCTGTAATGTTTCTTTCTGCATCAAGCGGAACATTAAAGTCACATCTTACAAGGACTCTTTTGCCTGCCACCTGAATATCTTCGATAGTTTTTTTGTTCATTTTCTTCACCTCATATAAAATTTTAAATATTTAATTATTTCCATATTCATACATTATATATAATATACCAACAGCTTTAAAAATTCAAGTATATTATTTAAAAATTTTCCAAAAAATATACATTTTGGATGAATTGACATATTTTTAACAAACCTGATATTATTTTATGTGATAAATAATACCTATTGTACCTGGGCCTGTGTGCGAGCCGATTGTTGCGCCGATATCTTTAATTAAAACATCTTTAAATGATGTTTTTTCTATAATGCTGTCGCGGTAGTTTTCGGCTTTTTCATAGCAATTGCTGTGCATCAATATAATAGGGTCTGTATTTTCTGTATCAGCATTTTCACTTAAAAGCGAAATCATTTTCGGCATAACCTTTTTACTTCCTCTTACCTTGTCAAGGCTTGATACAAGTCCGTCCTCAATTTTAAGTATTGGCTTAATATCCAATACATCGCCGATTATTTTTGATGCTGTGCTTATTCTTCCGCCCATTTGCAGGTATTTTAAATCGTCAACCACAAAAATAGCACGAACAGTTTTTATATCGCCATATATCATATCGCATATTTCCTGAACGGATTTGCCATCAGATGCCATTTTAGCGGCTTTTATTGCAATATAGCCGTACATCCAGCTAAAGGTTGAATTCTCTATTATGGTTATATCCGCATCAGGTTTTTCCTCTTTAACATTATTCATAGCAAGCACTGCCGACTGATACGAACCGCTTGCCTTTGCGGAAATCGGAATATATATTATTGAATATTCATCGGCAAATTTAATAAACTCGTCGTAATGCTGTGCAAAAGTAATCTGGGAGGTTTTTGGCATTTTTCCCTCTGCCATACCGTTATAGAGCATATCGGGTGTAAGCTCAAATTTATCTACATAAGATTTATCGCCCTGTGTTATAGTAAAGGGGATAAGGTGAATACCGTACTCTTTTGCATCCTCAATTGTAATGTCAGAGCCGGAATCTGTCATAATCAAGATTTTTTTCATATAAAACTCCTTATAAAATTAATTTAGTCCCAACTGTATTTTGTAAGGCTACCCTGTGTTTCAAGGTCTAAGTAATTATTTTGCCTTAATGCCTCGTATATAACAATTGCAACCGAGTTTGAAAGGTTTAAACTTCGTGCGCCGTCAATCATAGGAACTCTTATTGAGGTTTCCTTATTATCCTTTAAAAGCGCCTCGTCAAGCCCCTTTGTTTCCTTACCAAATAGAATATAGTCGCCGTCTTTAAAGCAAACATCGCTGTGACGGTTAACCGCCTTTGTGGTGGCATAGTAGAATGTTCCGTTGTTTTTATTCTTTTCAAAAAACTCGTCAATATTCTCATAAAAGGTAATATCTAAGAGATGCCAGTAATCAAGTCCTGCCCGTTTAAGCTTTTTATCGTCAATTTCAAAGCCGAGCGGTTTTACAAGATGCAATCTTGAGCCTGTTGCGGCACAGGTACGGGCAATGTTGCCCGTATTTTGTGGTATTTCAGGTTCAACAAGTACAATGTTAAACATTTAACTTTTCCTTTCGGTGTTTTACTTTAATTTTTTTAAAAATGCTTCTATCCTCTCAAGCGCTGCATTTATCTGTTTTATGCTGTATGCATAAGATACACGGATATATCCTTCGCCCGATGCACCGAAAGCATTGCCCGGTACAAGTGCAACCTTTTGGTCGGTAAGTAATTTTTCGCAAAATTCCTCGGAAGTCATACCCGTAGATTTTATTGACGGGAATATATAAAATGCACCCAGTGGATTAAAGCAGGTAAGCCCCATAGTATTGAATGCATCAACAATTACTTTTCGTCTGTCGTTATATTCGTCTACCATTATTTTTATAGAGTCGTCACCGTTTTTAACTGCCTCTATTGCGGCATACTGGCTGTTGGTAGGAGCACTCATTATTGCGTACTGATGTACCTTTGTCATTTGTTTCATAAGTGCTTCGTGTGCAATTACATATCCAAGTCTCCAGCCTGTCATAGCATAAGCCTTTGAAAAGCCGTTTACTATTATTGTGCGGTATTTCATATCAGGCAGCGATGCAATTGATGTGTGCTTGCCCTGATATGTAAGCTCAGCGTAAATTTCGTCACTCAACACAAGTATATTATGTGCTTTTATTACCTCAGCAATTTTCTCTAATTCCTCTTTTGTCATAATAGCGCCTGTCGGATTATTGGGATAGGATATAACAAGCATTTTTGTTTTTGGTGTTATAGCACGCTCCAACTCGTCGGCTGTAAGCTTGAAGGAATTTTCTGCCTTTGTTTCAAGTGCAACAGGCACACCGCCTGCAAGTGCAACGCACGGCTTGTAGCATACAAAGGACGGTTCTGTTACAAGCACCTCATCGCCTGGGTTAATAACTGTACGCATAGCAAGGTCAACCGCCTCACTTCCGCCAACGGTAACCAGTACTTCACTTGGGCTGTAGCTTAAATCAAATTTTTTGTAATAATCGCAAATAGCTTCACGAAGCTCCAAAAGTCCTGAATTTGATGTATAGTATGTTCTGCCTTTTTCAAGGGAGTAAATACCTGCATCCCTTATATGCCATGGGGTAATAAAGTCAGGCTCTCCGACACCAAGGCTTATTGCGCCGTCCATACTGTTTACAATATCAAAAAACTTTCTTATTCCCGATGGCTGCATATTTAAAACCTTATCGTTTATAAAACTTTCAACATTAAAATTACTCATAGGCTTATTACCGGTCTTGTATCTGACTCGTTGTCATCAAAGATTATTCCTTCCTCTTTGTATTTTTTAAGAACAAAGTGTGTTCCTGTGCTCACAACACACTCCATGGGCGCAAGTCTGTTTGCAACAAACAGTGCAACCTCTTTCATGGTTCTGCCCTCTATTGTAACAAACAAATCGTAAGCACCTGCCATAAGGTAAACAGATTTTACCTCAGGGTATTTATAAATTCTTTCAGCAATTTTATCAAAGCCTTCGCCTCTTTGAGGTGTAACCTTAAGCTCTATCATAGAGGTTACAAATTCCTTGTCGGTGCGTTCCCAGTTTATAACGCTTTTATTGCACAAAAGTATTTTATTCTCTTTGAGATAGTCTATGGCGGCGGCAGCCTCTTGATAAGTCATATCGCACATAACGGCTAGCTTTTCAAGGGGCAGTGTACAGTCTTTTTCAAGAAGTTCAAGCATTTTTAATTTCTTTTCCATAATTTTCTATCTCCTTTATTTTTAAAATTATTGATTATCTGTTATCAATTGTATTATATACAGCATCTTTTTTGCATAGGCTTTTATATGCAGGACGGATAATTCTGCCGCCCGATATAACCTCCTCAATTCTATGAGCGCACCAGCCTGCTGTACGGGCTATTGCAAAGAGCGGGGTGTACATTTCCTCAGGTATATTAAGCATTCTGTATAAAAAGCCTGAGTAAAAGTCTACATTAGCGCAAAGGGCTTTATCCTTACCGGTAACCTCTGCAAAAGTCTCTGGTGCAATTCTTTCGATTGTTTCGTAAAGGTTAAACAGGCTTTGCTGACCTTTGGCTTCGCTTAATTTTCTTGCCTGCTCCTTGAGTATTACGGCTCTTGGGTCGGACATAGTATAAACTGCGTGGCCGATACCGTATATAAGACCGGTCTTGTTATAGGCTTTTTTCTGTAAAATTTTAATAAGGTATTCTCTTACCTCGTTTTCATCAGACCAGTCCTTTACATTTTCACAGATATTATCCATCATACCTATAACTGCGGCATTTGCACCGCCGTGCTTCGGACCTTTAAGCGAGCAAATAGCACCGCCTATTGCCGAATATGTATCTGTACCGCTGGATGAGAGCACCCTGCAGGTAAAGGATGAGTTGTTACCGCCGCCGTGCTCTGCGTGTATCATAAGAGCAAGGTCGAGCACTTCTGCATCAAGCTTTGTAAACTCTTTTGTCGGGTTTAACATCCTAAGTAGATTTTCAGCAGTTGAAAGCTCTGCCTTTGGCTGATGCAAAATAAGACTTTTTTTATCGTAATGATGCTTTTTTGTGCTGTAGCTGTATACTGAAATCATCGGCATCTGTGAAAGCAACTGAAGCGACTGACGCATTATGTTTTCTATATCGGTAGCATCAGGGTTATCGTCATAAGAATAAAGAGCTAAAACACTTCTTGCCATTTTGTTCATTATGTTACGGCTTGGTGCTTTTAAAATCATATCCTCTACAAAGTAATCGGGCAGCTCTCTGTTTTCTGCAAGAAATGCGCAAAAGCTTTCAAGCTCGCCTTTTGTGGGAAGCTTGCCGAATATTAAAAGATATGCAATTTCCTCAAATCCAAAACGGCGGTTAATACCGTAGTCTTTGGTAAGGTCGTAAAGGTTATAGCCCCTGTATATAAGCTCGCCCGGAATAGGGGTTTTCTCATCCTCACTCATTACATAGCCGTGTACCTCGCACACCTTTGTAACACCTGCTATAACACCTGAACCGTCGTGGTTTCTTAAGCCTCTTTTTAAGTTGGGTGATGTGTAAGCCTCTTTTGGAATATTGTATTCATCATAAGCACAACGTGCCATATTGTTTATTTCTTTATTATTTTTCATTAAAGCTGTCACTCCTAATCAAATATTAAATATTATATCATATAATAATGTACAAATCAAGCATTTTATATTTAATTTGGTTATAAATACAACAATTTGGGAAAGGTTGGATGATTTTATGAAATTGTTTTTGAGATTTATAATTATAACAGGCATTTTAACAGGGGTTTTATATGCGGTTTTAAATGCTTTTATCAGCAGTAAGCAACAGCAAAACACCATAAAGCTGTACGATACAAAAGCTGATAAATTAATACATATAAGTGAGGATGATTATCTTACGGGTGTTGTGGCAAGTGAGATGCCGGCATCCTTTGAAATCGAGGCATTGAAGGCGCAGGCAGTATCGGCAAGGAGCTATTATTTAACCAGGGCAGATAAAAAGCAAAGCACCCACAAATTCAGCGCAGATGTTTGTACTGATTTTGCTCATTGTCAGGCGTACTCGGATATTGATGTGCTTAAAAACAACTGGGGTAACGATTTCAAGAAAAATATAAAAAAGGTTAAAAATGCCGTAAAAGCAACAAAAGGCGAGGTGCTTACATATAACGGTGAGATAATAGATGCGGTTTTTCACAGTACATCATCCGGCAGAACACAAAACAGTGAGGATGTGTGGAGCGAAAAAAAGGAATATTTAAGGAGTGTGGATAGCTCTATTGACGAAAAAAGTCCGAAATTTTTGAACAGCAAAAGCTTTAAAGCCGATGAACTTAAAACCCTGCTTGAAATTGACAGGGATATTACATTTGACGGTGTTGAATATAACGAGGGTATGACAGTTAAAAGGATTGTGATTTCGGGAATAGATTTTAAGGGAACGAAAATACGGTCGGCTCTGGGCTTAAAATCGGCATGCTTTGATATTGACTTTAAAGACGGTATATATACATTTAACACAAAAGGCTACGGTCACGGCGTAGGTATGAGCCAATGGGGCGCAAACCTTATGGCAGGTGAGGGAAGTACATATAAAAAAATATTGAAAAAATACTATACAGGGGTAGAGATTACAAAATTAAAGTGAGCTTGTTATAATTTGTAACAAAATTTGGCTAAACACTTGACTTTATTTGAAATAAAGGGTATTATAATAAAGTAAATTAACAGTATTGCGGAATTATGCGGTTGCATAATGGCTTTATATATATCACAAAGGAGATACATAATGAATGGTATTACACAATGGTGGAACGGCTTGACAGCCACCTTTTTAAAATGCTTTGTAAAAGAAAACCGCTATATGCTTTTGTTAGACGGTATTGGTATAACTATTAAAATATCCCTGCTTGCAGTTATAATAGGTATTATAATTGGTTTAATAATTGCATTTTTCAATCTTTCAAAAAATAAGCTTTTAAATTCAATCGGTAAAGTTTATACAGATATCATTCGCGGAACACCATCTGTTACACAGCTTATGATAATATATTTTGTTGTGTTTGCTACGGTTGACTGGGAAAAATGGATTATTGCGGCGATTGCATTCGGCATTAATTCGGGCGCCTATGTATCGGAAATAATCCGCGCCGGTATTCTTTCAATAGATAAGGGGCAGACGGAAGCCGGAAGGTCACTCGGACTTAACGGTGCACAAACTATGTCTTACATTGTAATTCCACAAGCTGTTAAAAACATTTTTCCTGCTTTGTGTAACGAGTTTATTGTACTTGTTAAGGAAACAGCCATTGTTGGTTATATAGGTCTTGTTGATATTCAAAAGGCAGGCGATTTTATCAAGAGTGCTACTTATGAGGCGTTTATGCCTCTTATAGCTACAGCAGTTATTTATTTTGTGCTTATAAAAATTTTAACTGTTGCTTTGGCTCGTGTTGAAAATGCACTCCGTAAATCGGAAGTCAAATAGGAGGGCTTTTAATGATTACAGTTAAAAATTTACATAAAAGCTTTGGCGATGTAGATGTTCTTACAGGTATTGACGAGCATATTTCCAAGGGTGAGGTTGTGGTAATTATAGGCCCGTCAGGCTCAGGAAAAAGTACATTTTTGCGCTGTCTTAATTTGTTGGAGCAACCGACTGACGGTGAAATTTATGTTGATGATGAGTTAATTACATCAAAAGGAGCAGATGTTAATAAAATACGCCAGAAAATGGGTATGGTTTTTCAGCAATTCAATCTTTTTCCACACCTGACGATTATGGAAAACATTACTTTAGCTCCGGTAAAGCTTAAAAAAATGTCAAAAGCTGAAGCTGTAAAAAAAGGTGAGGAGTTATTAGAGCGTGTTGGGCTTTCTGATAAAAAGAATAGCTATCCTGCTCAGCTTTCCGGCGGGCAAAAGCAAAGAGTCGCAATTGCAAGAGCACTTGCTATGCAACCGGAAATTATGCTCTTTGATGAACCGACCAGTGCACTTGACCCTGAAATGGTAGGAGAGGTGCTCGATGTTATGAAGGACCTTGCGGATTCCGGCATGACAATGGTGGTTGTTACCCATGATATGGGTTTTGCAAGAGAAGTCGGAACAAGAGTTCTATTTATGGATCAGGGAATTGTGATGGAGCAGGGAACTCCGGAAGAGATTTT
>JAZSPJ010000182.1:0-3971 GCA_045537365.1 Clostridia bacterium | reverse complement strand
CCGCTTGGCCTCCGACTTCCTACATAACCCATTTTTGCCTGATCAGCGGTGATTTCACCATTTTCAATCATTTCATTGATTTTAAGACCTGCAGCAACACCTACAAGGTAACGGCCTTCGTAAATCGAAGCGAATGCATTGTAGAAATTGTCAAGTTTCTCTGTGTGAGCTTTTGTACCTGTTGCGTGGCAGAAAACTACATCAGTAAACTCTTTTGCTGCCTGAATCATAAAGTCCTCATGACCGAAGCTGTCTGCAAATACGAGGTCACAGCCTGCATCAACAAGCTCTGCTGCAGCTTCGTAACATTCAGCACTTTCAGGAATGTTTGTTTTAAACATAACCTGCTCGTCTGTTAAGCCCAAAGCTTCTTTAGCAGCCTCTGCTGCATCCAAGAAGTTTTTGTCGTAGGTTGAGTTTTCATCGTGAAGGAAAATAAAACCTACTTTGAAATCGCTGTTTCCAGTGTTTTCTGCAGTGTCGCCACAGCCTGTGAATGCAAACATGCATCCCATAACAAGGCAAGCTGCAAGGATTAATGATAATACTTTTTTCATAAAAGAATACCTCCCGCCTTTCGGCATATTTTATATTTATTATTAACAGGTTTTACCCTGTATATAATACAAAGTAAAAAATTATCTGAATATTATCTCATTTTCGTTCATGCTTTCTACAATTGCCAGAGATTCAACTCTGAAGCCCTGTGCACGGAGCGCATCGCCTCCGCCCTGAAAGCCTTTTTCGATTGCTATTGCAGCTCCTATACTTGTACCTCCGGCTTTTTCAACAATTTCCCTCAAGCCTATAAGTGCATTGCCGTTTGCAAGAAAATCGTCCACTATAAGCACTTTATCATCACCATCTAAAAACTCTTTACTTACAACCACCTTATAAGTAGTACCGTGAGTAAAGGATTTTACATCGGCAGAGTAAACATCATCCGATATATTGCTCGTTTTGTTTTTCTTGGCAAATACAACAGGAACATTCATTTTTGCAGCTGCCGCAACTGCTATTGCAATGCCCGATGCCTCGATGGTTAATATTTTATTTACACCTGCACCTTCAAATAAACGGGCAATTTCCACTCCCATTTCCATCAAAAAATCTACATCTATTCGGTGGTTTAAAAAACCGCCTACCTTTAACACATTGCCGGGAAGTACAGTTCCCTCTTTAAGTATTTTTTGTTCAAGTGACTTCATACTGTAAACATATCCCCCAATTTAAACTTTCAACAAAATTTTATCACTTTTTACATTATGTGTCAAGTAATTATATACTGTCATTATGTGCAAAATTTGATGTAAAAAATTAACAAAATAACCTATTTCAAAAATATTGAAATTTTTTTCAAAAAAATGTTGCATTTATTTGCTTTTTGTGTTATAATACTTAAGGTTTAATTAAAAGAGCGTATATTTTCCATGAAAGAGGTGAATTTTATAATGAAACAGGGTTTACATCCAGAATACAAAACTACTACTGTTAAATGTGCTTGCGGTGAAACTTTTGAAGTAGGTTCTACCAAAGAAAACATTTCAGTTGAAATTTGTTCAAAATGTCATCCATTCTACACCGGAAAACAGAAACTCGTTGATACCGGCGGAAGAGTTGATAAATTCAAAAAGAGATTTGGTCTTGACAAATAATTTTTTAAACATTTACCCCTTCAGAGCAGAAGGGGTTTTTTACTTAAAAATATTCAGTAATTTACTTTAAATATTTAAATATATAAAAGGATAAAAGGACGGTTTTTTATGAGCAATCGAGAAAATTTAAGAAATGTTGCAATTATTGCACATGTTGACCACGGTAAAACCACACTTGTTGACGCTATGCTTAAGCAAAGCGGTATTTTCAGAGAAAATCAGCAGGTTGACGAAAGAGTAATGGACAATAATGACCTTGAGAAAGAAAGAGGTATTACTATTTTGTCGAAAAACACCTCGGTTATGTACAACGATGTTAAGATTAATATTGTTGATACTCCGGGACACGCAGATTTTGGCGGTGAGGTTGAACGAGTTTTGAAAATGGTTGACGGTGTGCTTATTTTAGTTGATGCATTTGAAGGTTGTATGCCACAGACAAGATTTGTGCTTAAAAAAGCTCTTTCGCTTAACCTTACACCTATAATAGTCGTTAATAAAATCGACAGACCAAACGCAAGACCTTACGAGGTTATAGACGAAGTGCTTGAACTGTTTTTAGAGCTTGAAGCAACCGACGAGCAGTTTAACGCACCTGTTATATACGCATCGGGCAGAGACGGCTTTGCATCGCTGAGCCCTGATGAGCCTGGGGTTGACCTTGAACCGCTTTTAAAAGCAATTGTTGAGCATGTACCATCACCAAAGGGTGATATGGAAGGTCCGCTTCAGCTTTTAATTTCCAACATTGACTATGACGAATATGTAGGCACTATGGCAGTCGGCAGAATTGAAAGAGGCAGTGTGAGAGTTGGTCAGAATGCAGTTGTGTGCAAAAAAGACGGAAGCTTTGAAAACATAAGGCTTTCTAAAATGTATATGTATGAGGGTTTAAAACGTACTGATATTACCGAGGCACAGCTTGGCGATATTGTGCTTGTTGCAGGTGCGAGCAATGTTAAAATTGGCGAAACTATATGTGACACCGAAAAGCCGGAACCACTTCCATTTGTTGATATAGACGAGCCTACAATTTCTATGAATTTTCTTGTAAACAACAGCCCCTTTGCAGGCCGTGAAGGCGATTATGTAACATCACGCCATTTAAGGGACAGGCTCTTTAAAGAGCTTTTGACAAATGTAAGTATGAGGGTTGAGGAAACTGACTCGGCAGACTGCTTTAAGGTGTCGGGACGAGGAGAGCTTCATTTATCAATCTTAATTGAAACAATGCGCCGTCAGGGATACGAGTTTCAGGTATCAAAGCCCGAGGTTATAAACAAGGTTATAGACGGCATTGTAATGGAACCTATGGAGCTTTTGGTTGTTGATGTACCCGATGAATACACGGGTACTGTTATAGAAAAGTTAAGCCAGCGAAAAGGTCAGATGCTTAATATGTCGTCGGGCTCAACAGGCTTTACAAGGCTTGAATTTAACATACCGTCAAGAAGCTTAATAGGCTATCGCTCCGAGCTTTTAACTGATACAAGAGGAAACGGCATAATGAACCATATTTTAAACGGATATGAGGAATTTAAAGGCGAAATTTCAACCCGTTCAAGAGGCTCGCTTGTTGCATTTGAGGACGGTGAGGCTGTAACCTACGGTCTTTACAATGCACAGGAAAGAGGCGCACTGTTTATCGGTGCAGGCGAAGAGGTTTATCAGGGTATGGTTGTTGGTGAAAGCAGCCGTCAGGAGGATATTGATGTTAATGTTTGTAAGAAAAAGCATGTTACAAATATGCGTGCATCCGGCTCTGACGAGGCTTTAAGGCTTGTTAGCCCCAAAATTATGTCACTTGAAAACTCAATTGAGTTTTTGGCAGATGATGAGCTTTTGGAAATTACACCTAATAATTTAAGAATAAGAAAGAAAATACTTGATAAAACCTTAAGAGCAAAGGCAAGGAACACAAAATAATTACGGAGGCTTGTTATGATTAAATTTAATAACAGCTGGGATAATATTTTAAAAGACGAATTCAAAAAAGATTATTACCTTAATTTAAGGGAATTTTTAAAGGCGGAATATGCAACTCAAACCATATATCCGCCTATGAACGATATTTACAATGCATTAAGATACACCGATTACAACGATGTTAAAGCGGTAATTTTAGGTCAGGACCCATATCACGGTGAGGGTGAGGCACACGGGCTTGCATTTTCGGTAAAGCCGGGCATTAAAACTCCCCCATCGCTTTTAAATATGTACAAAGAGCTTAATTCATCACTTGGTTGCTATATACCCAATAACGGATATTTGGTAAAATGGGCAACACAGGGTGTACTGCTTCTCAACACAGCGCTT
>JAZSPJ010000055.1:0-5192 GCA_045537365.1 Clostridia bacterium | reverse complement strand
GGCTACGATCCGACTTGGTCTTTTTTTAGTCATCTTAAGTGCTCTGTTTCGTCTTACCGCCCTTGATACACTTTCTACCGCCTTATGCTGACCTATTATTCTTTCATGTAATCTGTCCTCAAGATTCAAAAGCTTGTTTTTATCGGTTTCGGTAATGTTTTTAACAGGTATTCCCGTCCAAAGCTCTATAACCTTTGCTATATCGTCAACTGTCATTTTTACAAGCCTTTGTGATGCACGCAGTTCATTTAACTGTGATTCAAGCCTGAATTTTTCGGTTTTTTGCTTTGCAATTTCCTCATACAGAGGATTTTCGCTGTCCGCCTCTAATTTTTCAAGCTCTGCCTCAACCGTTGCCAATTCTTTTTTTAGCCCGATAATTTTTGGTGAGAACGGATTATCCATATTTATTCTTGATGCCGCCTCGTCTATTACATCAATAGCCTTGTCGGGCAAAAATCTGTCGTTAATATATTTTGTGGAAAGGACTACGGCATCCTTAATAACAAAATCGTCTATTGTTATGTTATGAAAGCCCTCGTAGTAATCCTTTGTGCCTTTAATTATCTCTATTGTATCCTCAACCGATGGCTCATCTATAATTACAGGCTGGAAACGGCGCTCAAGTGCCGCATCCTTTTCGATGTATTTGCGGTATTCATCAAGGGTTGTTGCACCAATTACCTGAATATCGCCCTTTGCAAGTGCGGGCTTTAATATATTTGCCGCATTCATTGCACCGTCTGCATCGCCCGCTTTTACAATTGAGTGTATCTCGTCTATTACAAGCACAACATTTAAGCGCTTTGCATCCTCTACAATGGCTTTTAATCTGCTTTCAAACTGCCCTCTGTACTGTGTGCCTGCCACAACCGATGCAAGGTCAAGCAGATATACGCTTATATCGCATAATTTTTCGGGCACATCTCCGCTTGCGATTTTCTGGGCAATACCCTCAGCAATCGCAGTTTTACCAACACCCGGAGCGCCAAGCAATACAGGATTATTTTTGCTCCGGCGGTTTAATATCTGCACAGCTCTGTCGATTTCCTTATCCCTTCCTATAACCCTGTCGAGCAAGCCGTCTTTTGCCTGCTGTGTAAGGTTTGTGCCAAAGGTTTCAAGGGCAGATTTTTTTCTGTTTTTTTGTTTTTTATTATTAGTATTTGATTTATCGTTTTCGTTATTTGCCGTTTCCCTGTCAGGCTCTGTCGGAAATTCCCCGTTTACAGGCATCATAAGATTACCGCCGAGTATATCCGAAAACATATCGCTCATATCCTCGTTATCAAACATATTTTCAATGCCGTCAACCATATTTTTAAGCTCGTCAGGATTCATAGAAAACTGCTCTGCAAGCTGGTTTACGGGTGTTATTCCTGAGTTTATGGCGCAGGAAAGGCAATATCCGTTGTTTACAACTTTAGAGCCGTCTGATTTGCTTATAAAAACAACAGCAGGTCTTTTGTTGCATACTGAACATAATTTCATTAATAGTACCTCCGCCTTACTTTATACTATATATTTTATCATAAAAAAAAGAGATTTCAACTGTTTTTTGTTAATTTATATGTTTTTTACATTTAATATAACCTGACGCCTTGTTTTATGCAAAAGTTTAACTAACATTATTGCCCCTAAAGGAATATTATTAATATTGGGTGATAATTTATGTTGACAAAAAATATAAAATTAAGCGATTATAAAGTTATAACCACTACCGATATGCCAACAGGCGAGGTAATAGATTACGGTGTGCAAATGGTAGGTGCACCGCTTGAATGGCACGAAACTATGGGCGAAGGTGTGCGCATAGGTGTAATAGATACAGGAATAGATGAAAACCATATAGACTTAAAAAACAGGATTAAGGACTTCATAAATGTTACGGGTACAAATGCTGATAATGTAACAGACGAAAATGGCCACGGTACTCATATAAGCGGAATACTATGTGCCGAAAAAAACGGTACGGGCGTGGTAGGCGTTGCACCAAAAGCAGATTTATATGTTGTCAAGGCTTTTGATAATGAGGGTAAAACAAATTATGAGTGTATAGAAAAAGGCATAAACTGGCTTATAGATAAAAGAGCAGATGTTATAAATATGTCCTTTTCATCATCGGTTGCTACAAAAAGCTATCAGGAGCTTATAAAAAAAGCCAATGCAAGCGGTATATCTATGATTTGTGCCGCAGGCAACGAAGGTGAGCTTGGTGCAAACACCATAGGTTATCCGGCAAGATTTTCGCAGACTGTGGCAGTATCGGCTGTGGATATAAACAAAAACATAGCCGATTTCAGCTCACGGGGAAGCGAGGCGGAAATATGCGCCGCAGGTATTAACATATATTCAACATTCCCCAAAAACACCTATGCTCTTTTAAGCGGTACATCTATGGCAACCCCCATTATAGCAGGTGCAGTTGCAATACTTCAGGGCAAATGCCTTTTAAGGTATAACCGCAGGCTCACACCTGATGAGGTGAGGCTTCTTTTAAATATTTATACCGAGTATTTAAGCCGGGGCAGGGGACGGGATAAAAGCTCAGGTTATGGTTTGTTTTCCTTTGGCAGAATATCAAATAACGAAAATTTAACAACACAGGTAAATATAAGTAGGTCAAAAGGTCATAATTTTTTCGATACGGCACTTAATTATCTTGGCAGAATGATATGATTTTAAAATTGACTATTTTAAAAATATATGATATATTATTATATTATAATGTTTATTTTAAAGGGGCGATTTAATATGGAAACCCGTGTGGCACATATCGGCATAATTGTAGATAATTATGAAAGTACCGAGCAGATAAATAAAATCCTGCACAATTACAGGGATTATATAATAGGCAGAATGGGAGTGCCGTATAGTAAAAAGGGCATCAGTATTATAAGTGTTGCAATAGATGCTCCGCCCGATGTTATAAGTGCTATATCGGGCAAAATCGGCAGGCTTGACGGTGTCAGTACAAAATGTGCTTATGCGGATGTGTAAGCTTTAGTGTTGTTAGGAGAGCATAATGAACATACTTGAAAAAATTAAAAATTCAATAACATATTTTGATGGAGCTATGGGCAGCGTGCTTATGGAGCAGGGCTTGAAATCAGGCGAAGCAGGCGAGCTTCTGAACATAACACAGCCTGAAAAAATAATTGCTGTGCACAAATCATACCTTGATGCAGGCTGTGATATTATAACCACAAACACATTCGGTGCAAACAGCTTAAAGTTTGAAAATCACGGAGATATTATAACCTGTGCACTTGATAACGCAAAAAAGGCAATTTCGGGATATGAAAATAAGTTTATTGCTTTTGATGTGGGTCCGCTTGGTAAGCTTTTAAAACCGCACGGCGACCTTGATTTTGAGGATGCCATAAACATTTTCAAGCAAAGTATTGCCTATGCCGATGATGGCGGTGCAGATGTAATACTTATAGAAACTATGAACGATAGCTTGGAAACCAAGGCGGCAGTCATAGCGGCAAAAGAGGTAAGCAGGCTTCCTGTATTTGTAACCAATGTATACGATGCATCAGGTAAGCTTATGACGGGTGCTGATGCAAAGGCTATGTGTGCACTTTTGGAGGGACTTAAAGTTGATGCATTTGGTATGAACTGCTCGCTTGGTCCAAAGCAGATGCTTGAGAATTTAAAGGAGCTTGCAAAATACAGTTCAACTCCGATAATAGTAAACCCGAATGCAGGCTTGCCCGTTATAGAAAACGGCAAAACCGTATACAATGTAACGGCAGATGAATTTGCCGACGAAATGGCAAAAATGGCAGATATGGGAGCAACCATACTTGGCGGGTGTTGCGGCACAACTCCGCTTTATATTAAGCATACTGTAGAAAAAACCAAAAATAAGTCGATAAATCTGCCTTGCAATAAAAACATCACTTTAGTATCGTCATACACACATGCAGTTGAAATAGGTAAAAAGCCTGTTTTAATAGGCGAGCGTATAAATCCAACCGGTAAGGCAAAATTCAAGCAGGCTTTAAGGGATAATAATATAGACTATATTCTTTCCGAGGGCATAAATCAACAGGAAAACGGCGCACATATACTCGATGTAAATGTGGGCTTGCCCGAAATTGACGAGGCAAAAATGCTCTCCGATGTTGTGTATAATTTGCAGGCGGTTTGCAATCTGCCGCTTCAGATAGATACAGCGGATGTATGTGCAATGGAAAAGGCAATGCGTATATATAACGGAAAACCGCTTGTAAATTCTGTAAACGGTAAAGCAGATAATATGGCAAAAATATTCCCGCTTGTTAAAAAATACGGAGGTACGGTAATAGCCCTTGCAATAGACGAGGACGGTATACCTGAAACTGCTTACGGCAGATATAAAGTAATCGAAAAAATTGTAAATACTGCAAGGGAGTATGGCATAAAGCCAAAGGATATTATTGCAGATCCTCTTGCTATGACAATTTCATCGGATAATAATTCCGCACAGGTTACACTTGAGGCAATACGTCTTATTAAAGATAATCTTGGCATAAGTACAAGCCTTGGAGTATCAAATATATCTTTTGGCTTGCCAAGGCGTGAAATAATAAACTCGGTATTTTTTGCACAGGCACTTCAGAATGGACTTGACTGTGCAATAATCAATGTACAAAGTGAGAGTATGATGAATACATATTATTCATACTGCGCACTTGGCAATATGGATGAAAACTGTGAAAGCTACATTGAGTATGTAAGCAAAAATCAGCAGGATAGTCCTGTATCAACAAAAGCAGAGGAAAAAATAACCCTTGAATATGCCATTAAAAAAGGTCTTAAAGAAAAGGCATACACTTTAGCTGAAGAAATGCTTAAAACTACCGATAAAATGACGGTTATAAACAAAAGCATTATACCTGCCTTAAATGAGGTGGGTGCTGATTTTGAAAGCAAAAAAGTATTCCTGCCACAACTTCTTACAAGTGCCGAAACTGCACAAAGTGCCTTTGAGGCAATTAAAAACAGCTTTACTGCAGAAAACACCGAAAACGGTAACAGTATAATACTTGCAACCGTTAAGGGCGATATTCACGATATAGGAAAAAACATTGTAAAGGTGCTTTTAAATAATTACGGATTTAATGTAATAGATTTAGGCAAGGATGTAGCCAAAGAGGATGTTCTGGAATATGCAACAAAAAACAATATACAACTGGTTGGCT
>JAZSPJ010000184.1:0-2659 GCA_045537365.1 Clostridia bacterium | reverse complement strand
GGTTCCGGCTTTTTGAAAAACCTATGGTTTCGGGTGAGTTTAAGTATTTGGGCTTACTGTCGTCAAGCACCCTTCCGCCAAAGCCTATAACACGGTTTGAAGTATCAAATATAGGTATCATAAGTCTGTTACGGAAAAAGTCGTAATATCTGCCCGAATCGTGCTTTTTAATAAGTCCGGCATTATAAATATCGGTTTCGGTAAAGTCTTTTTCACGCAGATAATCATAAAGTGCATTCCAACTATCGGGTGCAAAGCCTAACCAGAAGTTTTTTGCATCTTGCCCCGTAAGCTCCCGTTTTTTCAAATAATCAACCGCAGGCTTTGATGTTTTTAAGTTTGAATAGAAAAACTTTGCGGCTTCCATATTTACCTCGTATACGGTTTCTTTATCCTTTTTAAGCTTTTCGTTATCCTTTTGAAAAGTCCCCGATACCTTTGGAAGTGTAATATTTGCATTCTCTGCAAGCTTGGTTACTGCCTCTACAAAGGAAATATTTTCAATTTTCATAACAAAGCTTATAGAATCACCACCCTCACCGCAACCAAAGCATTTAAACACACCCCTGTGTACGGATACAGAAAACGACGGTGTTTTTTCATTATGAAACGGACAAAGCCCTACATAAGAGCTACCAGCCTTTTTAAGACGCACATATTTTGAAACAACATCATATATATCGTTTTTTTCGGTTACCTCCTGAATAACACTTTCAGGAAAAACAGGCATTATAACACCCCCTTTTTTTAATAAGTAATAGGTAATAGGTAATAAGTAATTAGTAATAAGTTATTTTATGGGCATAAAAATTGATGAGAATAAATCAACACAATAATTATCAGTCATACCTGCGATATAGTCACAAACAACGGTATCACGGTCATAAATATCCAAAAGATTTTTGTATTCATCGGGAAGCTTGTCCAGATGACCGCAAAAATATTCATACAGCTTGGAAATTACCATATTTGCCTGATAATCACGCTCCGCAAGTCTTAAATACACATATTCAAACATAAAGCTGCGAAGCTCCATCATAGCCTTATAAACCTCGTCAGACATTGTAATTTTATCCTTATCACGGCTGTTTGCAACAATATCATAAATTAATGTGCTGATGCGCTCGGAATGTGTTTTGCCCAAAATAGATTTATATTCTTTTGGAATATCGTCACTAGTAATAACGCCTGCTCTTACAGCATCGTCAATATCGTGATTTACATAGGCTATCCTGTCCGAAAATTTAACTATAACGCCTTCCGAGGTATCGGCAATATTATCACCCGTATGGCAGTAAATTCCGTTTCGTACCTCATAAGTTAAGTTCATACCCGCTCCGTTTTTTTCGAGTATATCAACCACTCTTAAGCTTTGCTCGTAATGCCTGAAGCCTTTAGGATTTAAATTATTCAAGCTCCGCTCACCGGAATGGCCGAAAGGTGTATGACCTAAATCATGACCTAAGCTTATTGCCTCTGCAAGATCCTCGTTAAGGTTTAAAGCCCTTGCAATAGTACGGGCAATCTGCGATACTTCGAGTGTATGTGTGAGCCGTGTACGGTAATGGTCGTTATCAAGGCTGATAAAAACCTGCGTTTTATGCTTAAGTCTGCGAAACGCCTTTGAATGTATTATTCTGTCACGGTCTCTTGCATAGGCTGTACGAATATCACATTCAGGCTCATACACCCGCCTGCCTTTTGAATTGGCCGATAGCTGTGCATAGGGTGAAAGACTTTGTTTTTCAATTATTTCGGTTTGTTCTCTTATACTCAAAAACAAAACACATCCTTATGTAATTATTTAAATAATTCCTCTTTTATCCTGCATGCGAGCATTTTTGCTCTTGATACGGCAAAATCGTCATCCATTGCAGGCTTTTGTGCGCATACAGCTGTATGACCGCATCCAAGACTTTCACTGCTTGGTGCAATAATTGTCATACCGTCAACAAGCATAGCAGTTTGTATAGCCGAAGCCGTCATTTCCTGACCGCCGTACTTTGAAGCACCGCATACTGCAACTGCTCCCAATTTGCCAACCAGCTTTTTATTAGCTCTTAAATCCCTTGTTTTATCAAAAACGCATTTAAGCTGTGCACTCATACCGCCGAAATAAACAGGACTTCCAAAAATTATACAGTCGGCATCCGCCATTTTATTTAAAAGCTTTTCCATAAGTGTATCTTTATAGCACACTTTCCGGCAAGGTGTTGTACAGCTCGTGCAAAACGGTGTTTTGGCAGACAGCACTGCTTTATGTGCAGATACTATCTCGCCTTCAATACCAAAGCTTTTACATTCATTTAAAATTAAATTAAGTAAATATGCCGTATTGCCATCGTCATTGTGACTGCCGTTTACGGCAAGTATTTTATATCTGTTTAAGTCCATATTAAGCTCCTCAATTTAAGCAATATCTTATATATATAATATACTACAAAATTCTTTAAAATCCTTTATTTTTTATAAAAAACTCTTTCAAAAGCACTTTATACATACCAATATAACCTCTTTTATCATGTTTTTTTAAAACAGAGTTGCAAACCGCATTTATAAGAAGTGTTTTTTCACCCGAAGTTACCTCAAGATTTGCGCATACATCACCGTATTTCAATGGTGCTTTAAGGTTGTAATTTAAATTATATTTAACCTTAAA
>JAZSPJ010000109.1:0-9097 GCA_045537365.1 Clostridia bacterium | reverse complement strand
GCAAATATTGTTGACCGTACAGAGGGCGAACTTTTATTCGGCTTTAAGGGCTGGAACACAAAGAAAGATGGTACGGGTACATGGTATGAGGATGAAACCTCTGTTACCACAGATGTAGTTCTTTATGCAATATGGTATGATAAGTCAACCTACTATACAGTTAAATTCTACTACGGATATGCCCAAACAGATGAGTATAAAGAATATATCAAGGTAAGTGAGGAAACTGATGTACTTGCCGGCTCAACCTATGAGCAGGGCGTTGTAACACAGATGTATATAGATGCAGGCTACGATGAGGATATGTATCTTATGCAGGATGGTTACTACGATACAGAGTTTAATAGCTACCATAAAATACCCGGTCAGTTAAGATATCTCGACGGTACACAGTGGAGAGAGTTCAAGACGGACGAACCATCAACACCTGATGTAGATGAGGGTACACCTATAACAGGCAATATGGAAATCCACTATACATTTGCAAATCTTGGCTTGTTTGGCGAGGTAAACGCATTTGGCATTAACCAGAGCGTAACACTCACAGTTCCATATAGCAATTCAACAAGACTTATGGATACTCTTAAGGATTTCCTATGGATTAACAGAAATGCAATAGAAAATGCTCTTGTTTTAAGTGGTCTTGAACAGAGGGTATTGGATAAAGCCGAGGAAAAAGGCGGTAAGTTTATAGATGCAAACGGCAATATTAAAGTAGTAGATTTTGATTTACTCATAAGCCGTGTAATTGCACCTAAAGATATCGACAAAAAAGCTAAAGAGTACCTTGAAAGAATAATAAGAACAGGCACACAGGCAGAAATTGAAAATATGCTTGGTATGGTAAATGTTGATTCGTTTATTAAATCAATAGGTCTTAAAAAGCTTATAGCAATAGTTGGTTATGATGCTGTAAAAGACGAGCTTGTTAAACCTGCAGTAAGAGCACAGCTCCTTGCGTTTATAAGAGATCTTATCGAAAATGATGGTGAATTCAGAAATATTGTTATAGATAAATTTGTAACAGATAAGGTTCTTGCAAAATCGTATCTTGATACTGAACTTGCAAAACAGTCTGTTGTAAAAGAGCTTACCACAAATGATGATCTTTTAGTTGACTTAATGAGCAACGATGATTTCAGATTAGAGTTAATTACAACAATGAGCACCGACAATAAGTTTATATCGGCACTTCTTACAAGCTCAAGCTTGCAGAGAACAGTTCTTAACCTTATAAGAACTACTGAGAAAGACAGATTCATCGAAATGCTTAATAAGCCTTCACATGCATTGGCACACAGCCTTATAAAAGATTTGAAGGGCGATGGCACAAGCATTCCTGCAATTATATCGCACGATCTTACAAATATCATTGAAGAGGTTAAGAATACAAGCAACTTTAAAGCAATATTAACAACTAACAGCGCTACCCGTGATGAAATCATAAACGGATTGCTTTCAACAATAACATTTGACCCCGCACTTCATGCTACAGATGATGATAAAAAGGCATATATTGTTGAGTTGCTTGAAAAATATGCAAACGACCGTGAGCAGCTTAAACTGGATGATTTTGATACCTTTACAAAGGTTGATACAAAAGCAACAAACGAAATTAACAATGCTGTAAACAATTACTTTACAAATCAAACTATGAATGCAGATTTGAGCAATATGATTGATGCTTATGTAAACGACTGGATTGTAGATACAATTACAAACTACCTTAACGAGGCAGATCTTTCAAATCCTGTTAACCTTACAACAGCATTAATTGCAGACATCGAAGCGGAGTTTATAGCATATATGGAGCATTACTTAAATGGTAATGTAACATTTGAGGATAATGAAGCAAGTGCCTTTGTTGCTAGCGTTAAGGCTGACTTTATCACAGCAGTAAAAGCTGAACCTGTTTCAAGTATTAAGGGTCCTGTTGTAACTTATGTAACAGATACAACCCACTTTAATAAGGTTGACTCTATGGTAAGAAGCAACTACACAATAGTAGAAGACTTTATTCTTAATAACCTTACAACCGATCCGCTTGTAGTAACCTTTGTAAAAGATTACGCAAATGAAAATATTGTTACAATCAGTAGTGACGATAATACAATGAATCATTATATTGACACATATTTTAACACATTTGTTGATAATGAAATGATAGACAAATTTGTTTCAAAATATGAAAATGATGATGATGTTTACGCATTATTAAGTCCTATAATGAATGATGCCGAAACTATTGCAAAATACATTGTTAAAACAAGAAATGACGATGCATTAAACGGCACTAACAATACTCAAACACTTGTTGACCAGGCAATTGATATGCTTGAAAACCTTGAATACTACAAGGAATTTATGGAATGCTTTAAAAATGGCGATGCTACATATCATGTAGATAAAGATAACATACTCTTTGTTGAAGCCGTAGGCCATGGTATTTATACATTCGACTTTGACGAATTGGTAGATATTTTAAGAGAAAAAGGCTTTGGTAAACTTATCGATAAAATAGGTATGGATAAGTTCGAGGAAATATTTAACGAATCTAAAGAAGAGTATTATAACGGTATACTTGATATGAAAGCCGAGATTGAAGCAGATGAAACCAAGGAGTTTGAGTATAAGGCATCAATGTGGGTAAGAATAGATCCTATGGATATTGTTAAATCACTCTTTGATGAGCACAAGCAAAAGCTTTACAATAAAGCAAGCACAGTAGATAGAGTAAAATATGACGAAAATCCATATCTTAAACAGTTTGTAGAGCAGGATTTATTCGCAGAGTTCTTTAACTGGGATGCTTCTATGAAGGACGATGTTTATACAGGCTACAGCATAAAATCATTTATGGATTATTATGATGTTATGTATGAGAGAATACTTCTTGCAGATAAAGCTCTTTGCTGGTATGGCGAGCTTCCTGCAGATGAGCATGCAGAGCTTGAAAGCTTTGTAATGAATGGCATTGTTAAAGCTATGAACAAAGCAATTGAAATAATCAATAAGCTTGATAATGATGAGGAAATTTTCAGAGGTTATACAGTTGAGGAGCTTGCTGATAAATACAACAAAACCAGCGAACTTTTCGACAGATTTGAGGATAAATACAGAAAAGCTCTTGATAAATTTGCAAACAGCAAGCTTAACAGAACTTACGACAGATCGTATATCGAAAGTAAGTACGCACCGTATAATATTTCAGATATTGTAACAGGTATTGATACAGAAAACCGTTTCTATGTAGACACTGTATATAATATGATAGGTTCACGCCTTGACAGATTCAAATTAGAATATGTTGAGAACGAGTATTCCGGCAGATATGCAATAGATAAATACGGAAAAGACTTCAGAGATAATATGTTCAGCGTTTCAAGATATATTGATTAATTGAAATTGTATATTTTAATTATGTGAATACTGATTAAAAAATTAAATCTCACAATGCAAGTCCGTTTTTGGATTGTATTGTGAGATTTTTTTGTTTTACTAATTATAAAAATACCACAAGGTTATCCACATAAATAAATGCTTAAAAGTGCCTGGAATACACATTTCCACCAAGTTATCCACATAAATTGCCCTAATGTGGATAAAATCCTTTTTAAATAGTTTGTGTAAATACTTGCTTTTTTTGATTATAATTGTTATAATAAATTGAAAGTTTATTTAAAAGGATTGTTCGTATGAAAACAAATAAACAAAATAGCCATAGCACATATAGAGTTTTAAAATTTTTTCTGCCATATTACAGGCCGTATATAGGTGTTATAATTCTGGATCTTGTATGTGCTTTGCTTACAACTGTATGTGAGCTGGTTTTTCCGATGATAATAAGGTATATAACAAATACTGCACTGTCAGGCGAGGCAACGCTTGTTATGTCTGCTATTATTCGTATAGGCGGTATATATCTGTTCTTGCGCATTGTGGATACTTTTGCAAATTATTATATGGCATATATCGGACATGTAATGGGCGTAAGGCTGGAAACGGATATGCGCCGTGATTTGTTTTCACACCTTCAAAAACTTTCATTTAAATTTTACGACAATACAAAGGTTGGAACTCTCATGAGCCGTATTACAACCGACCTTTTTGATATAACAGAATTTTCGCATCATTGTCCCGAGGAGTTTTTTATAGCAACAGTTAAAATAGCAGGCTCGTTTATTATTCTTGCAAGGCTTAATCTTTTTCTGACAATAAGTATATTTTTGATACTTCCGCTTATGTTTGTATCGGTAAAGTTTTGCCGTAAGGGTATGAAAACGGCATTTAGTGAACAAAGAGTTCAAACAGGCGAACTTAATGCCCAGCTTGAGGATAGCCTTTTAGGTATAAGAGTTGTAAAAAGCTTTGCTAATGAAAAACTTGAGGAGGAAAAATTTAAAGCAGGAAACGAAAAATTTTACGGAATAAAAAAAGTGGCATATAAATATATGGCACGGTTTCAGTTTGCTACAAGGTTTTTTGATGGTTTGATGTATGTTCTTGTAGTAGTTATGGGCTCTATGTTTATGGTGCATAAAAAAATAACATCTGCAGACCTGATTGCATTTTTACTTTATGTGCAAACACTTCTTGCAAGTATCAGAAAAATAGTAGATTATACCGAGCAGTTTCAAAAAGGTCTTACCGGTATAGAGCGTTTTTATGATATAATGATTGAAAATCCTGATATAAAAGATTTACCCGGTGCAACAGAGCTTGAAAATGTTAAGGGTAATATCAGTATAAATAATGTAAGCTTTTCTTATGAAAACGAAGGTGAACAGGTTCTTGCCAATATATCAATTAATATAAAAGCAGGAGAGAATATAGCAATTGTAGGCCCGTCAGGCGGAGGTAAAACAACACTTTGTAATTTAATTCCCCGCTTTTACGAAATAACGGCTGGAAGTATTTTAATTGACGGTACTGATATTAAGACAGTTAAGCTTGAATCTTTGAGAAATAATATAGGTATGGTACAGCAGGATGTTTATATGTTCTGCGGTACTGTAAGGGATAATATTTCTTACGGTTTACCGGGGGCTACACAGGAACAAATAGAAAATGCCGCAAAGCTTGCAGGTGCTCATAGCTTTATTGAGCAATTGTCTGACGGATATGATACTTATATAGGCGAGAGGGGAGTAAAATTAAGCGGAGGTCAGAAGCAAAGGTTAAGTATTGCAAGGCTGTTTTTGAAAAATCCGCCTATTTTAATACTTGACGAAGCAACAAGCGCATTGGATAATGAAAGCGAGTTTGTAGTTCAAAAGTCACTTGAAAAATTGGCAAAGGGCAGAACAACTCTTACAATAGCACACCGTCTTACTACAATTAAAAATGCCGACAGGATTATTGTTCTTACCAAGGATGGCATAAGCGAAACAGGCACTCACGCAGAGCTTATAAAAAAGGACGGCGAATATAAAAAAATGTACAGTATGTATACGGAGTGATTTTAAGTATATGATTTGTATTGCAACTTTTGATTCATATACCACTTTTAATCTTAAAGTATATCCCGTAAATACTCCCTATAATCTTGACGGTAGTGAATGTGCAGAATTTGAGGTTAAAAGATTTGCAACAGATTTAAACGGCTTATACCGAAAATATGGATTTAAACATTTTTATAAAAAATTAAAATCCAATGAGAATTTCAGTACAATTCTGTCGTTTAACGATTTAAAGTTTATAGTTATGCAATGCAGGAATATGGATATTGCTGATAATTATAACTATAAATATGTTTTTTCATACAATAACAGAAAAGTCAAATTAATATCCCGTACACAAATAGACAATATGTATTTTGTTCCGAACAAAAAAGCAGTGTATTATCTTGATACTTTTTATTACAAAATACCGCTTGATATCAGCACGGAGCATAAATGCAATCTTATGTACAGCATAATGGCAAAAAATATTAACAAATGTGCACTTAATATGAATTTGTGTAACGAACAGCTACTTGAGTTTAATCCTGCAGGATTATTTTTAACAGTTTCGGCTTGCGCAGGCATAAAAAGCGTATTCGGTTTTATAAAATATTCCCGTTTAGAATTGTTTGGCATTTTAAAAATATTTAAAAAATTAAAATTTAATAATCCTTGTAAAAGGGGTATTCCTGTATGTGGCGAAAATGAGGGAATAGATTATGTACCGCTTAAAACGGAATATAATGTTTTAATGCTTGCCAAAAGCCGGAGCATTGATAATACTGTAGATTTAGTAAAGCTTTTAACGGGCATTGATGCACAAAAATTTTATCTTGAGGAATACGGGTATCTTGAAAACAAGGCAATCCGTCTTGTGTGGGATGGACTTATTTCAAAGCCGGAGGATATAAAGTATGTGGATGCTTACGACATATTAACTCTTGTAAGAGATGAGGGTATTAAGGATAAGCTTATGGAAAAGATAAAGCAAAACAAAAAGGCAGAAAGAATTATTAAAAAAACACAAATACCTGTTTTGTTTGATGCTTTAGGTAATATTATAATGTAACGAAAGGAATTTTAATATGAAAATATCCAAAAATTTTAAGTTAAAAAACATCGCAGGAACTTATGCGGTAATTCCGTCAGGCGATGGTATTGTTGATTTCAGCGCAATGATTACCACAAACGAAATGGGAGCATTTTTGTGGGAACTTCTTGAAAACGATACAACCATTGAAGAAATGACTGATAAGGTTTTAGCGGAATTTGATATTGACAGAGAAACAGCTATGTCAGATATTTTGGAGTTTGTAGACGGTCTTAAGGCTAATAAGGTGATAGAATAATGGCAATTTCAGAAAAAAGGTATTATTCGGCAAATGAACTTGCACCTTATATTACAGAGGCTTTAAAAGAGGGAAGCAATGTAAGGCTTACGGTTTCGGGCAACAGTATGTTTCCGCTGTTTGCTAACCGACGGGATACCGTTGAACTAAAATATGTTGAAAACGAAAGCCAGATAAAAAAATACGATATTGTGTTTTACCGCAGAGCTAATGGGCAGTATGTTTTGCACAGAGTGCTCGAAAAACATAATTCGCATTTGATTATTGCAGGTGACGGTGAAATAGAAAAAGAGTACGCAGTAGAAGCAAAGAGCGTAATTGCAAAGGTAATAGCTTTTACACGGAAAGGAAAGCATGCATCTATAGACAGCACTCCATACAGAATATATTATGTATTGTGGACGGCTGTATTTCCCTTAAGGTACTTAATATTAAATGTGGCTCTTACAGTAAGGAGAATGTTTAATGGAAAACAAAACAAACGGCGGTAACATACAAAACCGCAACAATAAAGCAGTATATAAATGGCTGTTTGAAAAAACAGGAGCATACATACCGCCTGTAATATTGCTTGCGGTACTGGGAGCTTTTATATCCTTTTTTGAGGTGAGGTTTGCTTTTGCATCAAAAACACTTTTAGATGTTGCAACCGGAGCAACTGAGGGCAAAATCGCCACAAGCTTAAAGGCACTATTAATACTTTTGGCTGTTCAGCTTTTATTTAATGTTGTATATACTTTTGTAAACTTAAAACTGCAGTATTCAATTAAATACAAATTACAAAGAAATACATTTAAAAATATGCTGGAAAAACAGGTAAGCAGTATAGGAACTTATCATACGGGCGAGCTTTCAAACAGACTTAACAGTGACACTCAGATTGTAACAAGCGGAGTTATTTCAATATTTCCAAATATTATAGCACTAATAAGCCAGATTATATTCAGTCTTATCGCACTTTATAAAATGGACGGAACTTTTGCAACAATATGTATAATACTTGGTGTTTTTGTCATGGTAATATCAAGGCTTTACGGTAAAAAAATGAAGCTTTTGCACAAACAGCATCAGCTTGCTGACGGCAAGGTTCGCTCCTTTATGCTTGAATGCTTGCAAAGTATATATGTAATAAAAACATTTATGTGCGAAAAGCAAGTAACGCAAAAATCAAAAAGTCTGCAAAAGGATGCATATAAAATTGCATTCAGACGCAATGTTATAAGTATATGTGCAAAAATACTTTTCTTTTTAACAATGACGGTTGGCTATTATTTTGCACTGGCATGGTGCGCTTATAAAATATCAATCGGCATTATGACGGTTGGCTCTCTTGCCGCAATACTTCAGCTTGTAGGTCAGCTTCAAACTCCGTTTACGGATTTATCGGCATTAATACCGCAGTATTATTCAACTACAGCATCAGCGGAGCGATTAATGGAAATTAACGAGTTGTCTGACGATTTAGAGCTTAATAGTACAGGTGAGCTTAAAAAACTAAAAGACGGTTTTAAAGCTCTTACATTTGAAAATGTGGAATTTTCTTATGGCAGAGATACGGTTATAAAAAATGCAAGCTTTACTGTAAACCAAGGTGAAACAGTTGCTATATCAGGTATATCAGGAATTGGTAAAAGCACACTTTTTAAACTTATGCTCGGTATAGAAAAACCAAACAGCGGTAAGGTTATACTTTCGGGAGATAAAGTATCACTTACAGCAGATAAAGGTACAAGGTGTATGTTTACTTATGTACCGCAGGGAAATATGATTTTGTCCGGCACGGTAAGGGATAATGTAGCTTTCTTTTGCGAAAAGGTTGATGATGCAAGAGTTGTTGAATGTTTAAAAAATGCCTGTGTATGGGATTATGTCGGCTCACTTCCTGATGGTCTTGACACTGTGCTTGGAGAGCACGGCACAGGTCTTAGTGAAGGACAGCGCCAGAGGCTTGCAATAGCAAGGGCACTTTACCGTGAGGCATCTATAATTTTACTTGATGAGGCAACCAGCGCACTTGATGAAAATACCGAAGAAAATGTGCTTCAAAATATAAAAAACATACCGGGTAAAACCTGCATTGTCATATCGCACAAACAGTATGCGTATAAATTGTGCGATAAGCAAATAACAATTTCCGACGGAATTGCCCAAGGTGTTTAATATGCACAAAGTCCAATTGTAAGGCTGTTTAATTTTTACAAAATTCAAACAAAAGTGAAAAAAAGTAAATATTTTTCAAAAAAGGTATTGACATATTTACTATAATTTGATAAAATTCATATATAGGAAATTGAGGATAGGAGATGT
>JAZSPJ010000035.1:0-7972 GCA_045537365.1 Clostridia bacterium | reverse complement strand
GAGGCAATACCTTTTAAAACAGTTGAAATCCAGGACAACACAAGACCTAAAGGTACTGTGTATGAAACAAAAGGCAGAGTTGGTAAAAAGGTTACCGAGTACGAGGTTGTGATTTCAGACGGCAATGTAGTTTCAAAAAATGAGATTTCCTCATCAATTGTTTCTATGCCGGTTGATGCTAAAATATATGTTGGCACAAACACACAAAATCCTAAAAACCTTAAGTATAAAAGGCTTTTAACCTGTACTGCTACTGCTTATGACCTTTCGTATCAGAGCTGTGGTAAGAATCCGGGCGACAGAGGCTACGGCATTACAGCAACAGGTACAAGGGCATGCTACGGAACTGTTGCGGTAGATCCTTCAGTTATACCGCTTGGCTCAAAGCTTTATATTGAAACTGTTGACGGAAGTTTTATATACGGTTATTCAACGGCGCTTGATACGGGCGGAGCAATAAAAGGCAATAAAGTTGATTTGTTCTTTGATACTACAAGCGAATGTATGAGCTTTGGCAGAAGAACAGTTAATGTTTATGTTTTAGAATAGTGTTAAAAAAGATTACCGATTTATATTTGGTAATCTTTTTTTATGGCAAAGTGTTATTGACACGGTAGAAAAAAAGTTATATAATTTTAATTACACAGAAATTTAAAAAAGGAGGGCGCGGTTTTTGGAATATTTATCATTATCGAATGAAATACAGGATCGAATAAAAAATGATTTGGGTCTTAAGGTAAACGACGGTGAAATAAGGCGCAGACCTGACCACGATATACCAAATCTCTGGCGCACCGCCTATGTACGTGATTGCGAAAAAATACTGCATTGCCCATTTTATAACAGATATACAGATAAAACACAGGTTTTTTCTATGTATAAAAATGACGATATTACAAGGCGGGGGCTTCATGTACAGCTTGTATCACGCATTGCAAGAAATATAGGCAGATTGCTTGGGCTTAATATTGACCTTATAGAGGCAATATCTTTAGGTCACGATATGGGGCATACCCCCTTCGGTCATGCAGGCGAAAAATTTTTAAACGAAAAGTACAATGAGAACACAGGACGTTTTTTCAGACATAATGTACATTCGGTTCGGGTACTTGATAAAATATTTCAATATAATATAAGCCTTCAAACCTTAAACGGTATTTTGTGTCACGACGGCGAGAATGAAAGTATGGTTTATACACCGCAGGCTTTGGGTGGGTTTGAGGAGTTTGACAGTATTGTTGAAAGCTGTTATACATCTAAAGAATTTACAAAAAAAATTATGCCGTTAACACTTGAGGGTTGCGTTGTACGCATAAGCGATATGATAGCTTACATAGGTAAGGACAGGCAGGATGCCGAGAAAGTGGGATTGTCGCTTAAAGGCGATGATTATAAAGAAACCGTACTTGGCACATTTAACTCCAAAATAATAAATAATATGATAGTAAACATAGTAGAAAACAGCTATGGTAAGGATTCAATTATTATGAGCGAAGAGTATTTTGATGCGCTTATTACGGCAAAGTCTGAGAATTATAAGCTTATTTATCTTAGTGAAAAAATGTCAAATCAGCAGAATATGCTTTTAAGACCTATTGTCCATCGTGTATATGACGGACTTTTGAATGATTTGAAATTAAAAAATAAAAGCTCATTTATATATAAGCACCATATAGAAACAATAAATAAATGGAGCAGGTATTATGCAAATGACGGCTATATAGATACCGAACCCAATCAGCTTGTGGTAGATTATATTGCAGCTATGACCGACAGCTATCTTGTGGATTTACATAAATATATGTACCCCAAAGTAAATGTGCCGGATTATACAGGATATTTTGATTTGCCTGAGTGTTAATTTAGTGATTGACTATTTTTGAATATAGTGATATAATAAAAGTAATGCTTAGTTAAGGAGATTGAGAGATGGAAACAACAAATACAAAAGAATTATCCATACAGGATATTATGTATATGCTTTTAGAGCATAAAAAGCTGATTATAATATCTATGGTTATATGCTTTATATTAAGCTTTGTTTATTTTAAACTTATGAGAGTGCCTATATATACAGCAAATACAGTTTTGTATGTAAACTGTATGACTGTTGAGGAAACCGAGGCAGAGGTCGGTATAAGCGAATATCAGATAGATTCGTCAAGAGCGCTTACCACTACATATATGCAAATTTTACAGGGCAGATCATTTTTAAAGGTTGTAAGTGCCGATTTAAACTATAAATATACTGTAAAACAGTTGGCATCAATGGTTTCAATATCTGCACTTAATGAAACGGAGTTGCTTCGTGTAGCTGTATCCAATCCAAATGCTGAGGACGCATACCTTATTTGTAAGAGTATAAGCGACAATGCGGCTGAGAGACTTTTGAGTGTATTTAAAGGCGGTGCTGTAGAGGTTGTTGATGAAACGGAAATGCCTCAAACCCCTTCATCTACAGGAATGGCTAAAGTGTTTGTGCTTGGTGCCGGTATGGGCTTTATACTTGGTGCGGCACTTGCATTTTTAATTAATTTGTTTGATAATAAAATCAGAAACGGAGCTGACCTTCAGGCACATTACGATATTACTGTGGTCGGCGAAATAGTAAACTAATGAGGTGCAAAAGGTGAAACAGTTTTTTAAACTTCCTAAAAAAAATAAAAGAGAAATCAGTAGAGCTGATGATTTTTATATTATCGGAAAAGATACAAAGTTTAATACTTTAGAATCGTATAAGGTTGCGCGTACTAATATAATGTATTCGCTTCCTAAATCAGATGGTGCAAAAATAATACTTGTTACAAGCTCAGAGCCGGGCGAGGGCAAAACCACTACAACTATAAATTTAGCTATAACCTTTGCGCAAACAGGTGCTAAAACTCTTATTATCGACTGCGATATGAGAAAGCCCCGTGTGCACAGATATTTAAAGGTGGAGCGCGCAAACGGTATAAGCAATGTTTTATGCGGATTTAAACGCCTTGATGAGGTTATTTTAAAAAATCCTATGCCTATTACAGATAATTTTGATGTAATACCGGCAGGCGAGATACCGCCAAATCCTGCAGAGCTTCTTTCCAGTGATGAAATGCAGAGCATTTTAAATGAGCTTTCAAAACAATATGATTATATTTTTATTGATACACCGCCTGTTACTGTTGTAACCGATGCAATGGTTGTTGCACCGAAAACAACAGGTATTTTGTGCGTTGTAAAACAGGATGTATCAACTTACGATAACTATGATGCAGCAATAGGTATATTGAAAAACGCAAATGTTAAAATTCTTGGCTTTATTTTTAACTGCAGCGAAAAGGGTTCATCAAAATACCAGTATTACAGCAAACGATATAAATATTCGGGAAGGTATAATTATACATATAAGTATTTAGGTGAATACAGGGATAACCACGACGAGTAATTTTTAAGGAGGCGCAACTATGATAGTCGATTTTCATTCCCATATTTTGCCGTACATAGACGATGGCTCTGAAAATGAGGAAATGAGCATTGAAATGCTTAAACAAAGCATTGGTATGGGAGTTGACCGTTTTGTTGCTACGCCCCATTATTATTATTTTAAAAATCAGTCTGTTGAGGATGCGGTATACCAAAGAAATAAATCTTATGACAGGCTTATGAAGTATATGCATTCAAATAAAGCGGAGATACCTTGCATATATAAAGGCTTTGAGGTGCATTTTGATGCATCGCTGAAAAATATTAAAAACCTTGATAAATTGTGTGTTGAAGGTACAAATTGCATGCTTATTGAAATGCCATATAAAAAATGGAATTCAGACCTTATAGAAGAGTTGTACAGGCTTTCTATCAAAGGTTTTAAGCTTATAATGGCTCATGTTGACAGGTATTATAGTTTCGATACAGAATCGGTTTATAAATTGTTTGAGCTTGATGTATGTTGCCAGTTTAATGCAGAATTGTTTGATAACAGAAAAGAAAAAAAGTTTTTTGCTGAGTATGTTAAATCCGGCAGACTTGGTGTAATGGGAAGTGATATGCATAATATTACGAGTAGACCTCCAAATCTTAAAAAGGCATATTCTGTTGCGAAAAAAAAGTTTAAAGAAAGTACCGATGATTTGTTTTACAACAATGCTGTCAAGCTGTTAGAGGGCTAAATATAAAAAACGGGGGAATTAAAATTGAGTACAAAAAGCAGTAGTTTTAACAGCTCAATAATAAGGTTGGGCAAAGCTTTTGCAAGTAAAAGAGCTATGTTTATGGTTGACTGGCTCCTTGTAATTTTTTCATATACTATGGTTATACTTATTTTAAGGTCGCTCAGCAGGTTTTATGCATATTTTAAATTGGGTTTACCGTTTATGGCTTTGTGTTCAACAGTTTTTGTTGCTTTATTATTTGCTTCGGGAAATTATAAGGTTATGTGGAAACATGGCTCATTATATGACTATGCAAAGCTTATTGGGGTGTGCATTGCAACAACAATTATAACTGTTGTTGCATCGGATATAATGCCGCAGTTTAATATATATGTTAAGCACACAATGCTTGCCGATTTTATTGCTACGGTTCTTATATGTATATACAGAATAATAATTAAAACCGCAAGTATATATGTAACTGCATATTTCAAAGCACGGAACAGTGCACAAAAAACAAATGTACTTATTGTAGGTGCAGGCTCTGCTGCGGCACTGTTTATTAACGAGCTGAATTCCCGTATAGAGAAAAACTATAATATAGTAGGTCTTGTAGATGACGATAAGAAAAAAAAAGGTGCTGTAATTAACGGTATACGTGTAATGGGTACAAGAGATGATATTAATGATATATGCAGAAATGAATTTGTAGACGAAATAGTTTTTGCAATACCTACAGCAACAACCGAGGCAAGACGTGAAATAATAAGTATATGTCACGAAACAGGCTGTAAGGTTATGGTAATGCCGTTATTTGATGAGATTGCAGGCGACGAGAAAAAGCTTACAAAATTAAGAAAAGTTAAAATAGAGGATTTGCTTGTAAGAGATCCAATTGTGCTTGATGATAACGGAATTAATGAAAAGATAAAGGATAAAACTGTAATGGTAACAGGAGGCGGTGGCTCAATCGGCTCCGAGCTTTGCAGACAAATTATAAAGTATAATCCAAAGCATCTTATTATTCTTGATATATACGAAAATAATGCTTACGATTTGCAAAACGAGCTGTTATCAAAATACAGTAATTTAAATCTTACAGTGCTTATAGCATCTGTAAGGGACGATGACAGACTTGATATAATATTTGACACATATAAACCGGATATAGTATTCCATGCGGCGGCACATAAGCATGTTCCGCTTATGGAGGACAGCCCTTCGGAGGCGGTTAAAAATAATGTGTTCGGTACATATAATGTTGCAAAATGTGCAGACCGTCACGGAGTTGAAAAGTTTGTTATGATTTCAACTGATAAGGCGGTAAACCCTACAAATGTTATGGGTGCTACAAAGCGTATGTGTGAAATGATAATACAGGCAATGAGTAAGGTGAGCAAAACACAGTTTGTTGCTGTTCGTTTTGGTAATGTTCTTGGCTCAAACGGCTCTGTAATTCCGCTGTTTAAAAGGCAGATTGAAAACGGAGGTCCTTTAACGGTTACACATAAAGAGATAACAAGATTTTTTATGACAATACCGGAGGCGGCACAGCTTGTAATACAGGCAGCATGCTTTGCGGGCGGTGGCGAAATATTTGTTCTTGATATGGGTCAACCTGTCAGAATATATGACCTGGCTGTTAATATGATTAGGCTTTCAGGGCTTGTTCCCGATAAAGACATTAAAATTGAAATAAGCGGTTTGAGACCGGGCGAAAAGCTTTACGAAGAGCTTCTTATGAGTGAAGAGGGCTTAAAAAAGACAAGCCACAGCAAAATATTTATAGGTCATCCGCTTGATATTGATATGTCAATTGTAGACTATAAGCTTAAAACCTTGGAAGCGGCACTTAACACAGGTAATAATGAAAAAATAAAAAATGCGGTAAAAGAGGTTGTACCTACATACAGCCCTGCAACTGTAACAAAATAAATCATAATCGGACTGTTTTAAAAATGTATTTTAAAGCAGTCCTTTTTTTATCACAAATCCATTAGTATACACATACAATATATTAAGGCAAGTCAAGTTTTTTGTAATGGAGGAATAGTAATATGAGTGATAAACCATTAGGCAACAACTGTTGCCAGGGTAACTCTAACGACAGTGTGTGCATACAAACAAACAAGGTATATGATTCTTGCAGAGATAAGGAATGTGTGGAAAACATAAGGGTATATCTTACCCAGAGGGGACAAAGCATTATAGATAATGCAATTAATATAAAATGCAGAAAATCGGAAATAATATGGGTATACTCTGATGTAGAGCCTGTACCGTTTAACAAAGGCTACTATGCTGTTGACTTAAAATTCTTTTTCAGAATAGAGCTTGATGTTTTTGCGGGCATAGGCAGACCTGTAACCGTAGAGGGTATTGCAACATACGACAAAAAGGTAATTCTTTTTGGCTCGGAGGGCAATGTAAAAACATTCTCGTCAAAATATAAATTTGACGGAGCAGATGTTCAGCTTTGGGCAAAAAATAATCTTCCGCTTGCAAAAATAGAGGTTGTAGACCCTATATGCTTAGGTGCGAAGGTTAGCGATCCTTGCGATAAATGCTGTTGTTGCGGAGAGATAGATGTAACATCTATACCGGAGAACGTGTGCAGAGTATTTGACGATATTATTGTAGACCCTGAAAACTGCAAACGGGTATATGTAACATTGGGCTTGTTTACCATTGTGCGCCTTGAAAGGGAAACACAGCTTCTTATACCTGTAATAGATTATTGCATACCTCAGTGTGAATGTTCATCATCAACCGACAGTAATCCTTGCGAGCTTTTTGAGAAATTAAAATTCCCGGTAGATGAATTTTTCCCGCCTGAAAGACAGCATTTTGAAAACCTTGAATTAACACCTCGTGATTGCTGTATGAGAGATTAATTGATTTATTATTAAACCCAAAAAAGGTACCAATTTTATATTGGTATCTTTTTTTGCATTATCTAATGTAGGTTTTAGTCGAAACTACACACAAAAAAAGTGCGAATTTGTGCAGTATTTGCTTGACTTTTAAGCCTTAAAGTAGTACAATAAGATTGTATATGTATAATTGTCTTTATTGTTAAAAATGAGGTGTAAAAATGGCAAAAAGCAAAAAGCGATTAAAGCGGTTTGGCATAGCTTTACTGGTAGTAATTGTTGCTTTTGGTGCATTATGTATATGGCAAAAAGATAACATTACCGCACTTATTCAAAGCTATACTATGACCGATGATGATATAGCAAAACGAACCGAGGATGATGTTAAAAAGGTAAGCTCATATCTGGAAGCAAATGAGCTTAAACCTGTACGTGATCTTACCGAGGACGAACAGACTGCTTTGGTAAACGATGAGATTACCGATAAACAGGCTGTTAAAATTATGAGAGATGAGATTACTTTGGAGGAGGCTAAACAGGAAGCACAGCAAAGTGCACAACCGCAGGCTGAAAATAATCCGCCTCCTAAAAGTGAGAATACGGACAAAAAAACGGATACAGACGAACAACCGCAAAATAATGAACAAACGGTTGATTATGACACACAGATATCAGACCTTGTAGCTCAGGTATATGTTCTTAAGGCAAGGTTTACATCCAGCTTAAGAGGACTTGAGGCAACAGTAAACAATGCATTTTACAGCCTGCCGCCCGAACAAAGGAATATGGCAAGTAAAACCCGTATAATAGGCGAGTATACTCAATCGGCACTTGATATGCAGGCAGATTGTGACAATCAGGTAGCAAGCCTGCTTAAAGAGCTGGAGGCGGTTTTAAAAAAAGCAGGGCGTGATACTGCAATTATCAATACAATTAAAACCAGTTATGAAAACGAAGTCGGAGGCCAAGCGG
>JAZSPJ010000098.1:0-7202 GCA_045537365.1 Clostridia bacterium | reverse complement strand
CCCCTCGGATATATCCTCATCATTGCCAAAAATAATACAGCCTATCTCATCTTTTCGCAAGTCCTGTGCCATACCCCTTGTTCCGTCTGAAAATATTACAATTTCACCGTAAGTTATATTTTCAAGTCCCGAAACTGTGGCAATACCGTCACCTACTGTAAGCACAGTACCAAGCTCTTGTGATGCCACCTTTGGCATCCATCCGTCAACTGTGGATTTTAAAAGAGATATTATATCTCCATCCTTATATTTAAGCTGTTCAAGCTCATCCTTTAACTGATTAAGTCTGCCCTCGGCACTCCAGTCATACACCTGAGAGTCCACACAAAGCTTAAATTCACCTTCCGGATAGGGTGTTTGCTCCCAAACAAGAGTAATTTCCTCACCGTATTTTTCAAGCAAAAACTGTGAAAATCTTTTTTCCTGCGTTTTATCAGGAGGCGTATTTGAATACAATATAGCTGTTTTATTCATCAGCCTCACCTCTTTTTGCCGCATCCAAAAATGCATCAAAAGCCTCTGAGGTTTTTGACGATGCAACTAATTTTTCTGCGGCACTTGTTACCATTTCGGTAATTTCGCCTTTGGCATCCTTAAGCATTTTTGCACGCTGATTTTCTATATCCTCACGTGCCTCGCTTATTATTTTATGAGCCTCACGCTCTGCAAGTTTTATTTTAGCCTGAGATGCCTCTTCAAGCTCATCATGAGCCTTTTGCTTAAGCTTGGATATTTCATCCTCAGCAAGCTCAAGCTTTTTGTTATACTCTGCTTTTAAATCCTCGGCATCCTTTAAATTGCGCGATGCCTCATCATCTATATTTTTATAATACTGTGCACGGTTATCCATAAACTGTTTTACAGGCTTATATAGCAAAAAATACAATATAGCAAACAGTACCGCAAAGTTTAAAAAATGCAGTAATATTTGCTGAAAATTTATATTAAGCGGCATAATTGCTCACCCTGCCTTTCTTACAGTACAAATATAATTAAAATGCCTACAACGAGGGCATAAATAATTGCTGTTTCAACAAAAACAAGACCAAGCATCATAGCAGTACGGATTTTACCCTCTGCCTCCGGCTGACGGGAAATGCCGTCTACCGATTTAGAAATTACCCAAGCCATACCAACTGCGCCCGATGCTGCTGCCAAACCAACAACCAAAGCTGCTGCAATTGCCTTTGAGCTTATAACCTTATCCGATACTGCATCAGTTGCCGCAAATGCAGGCATAAATGTTGTGGCAAATACCAATACCAAACATAAAACAACAAAAATTCCTTTAATTCTTTTTTTCATTTTCATATCCTCCAAAATCAGTTTTTATGATGCGCAGGTTCCGAAACCTCGCCGTAAAACAATGCTGTAAGCATTGTAAGTACATACGCCTGAATAAGTGCATGCAATAGTGTAAATAAAACTCCTACGATTATAGGCAACCCGTAGCTTAAATGTATATAATGATAAACAAGCTCTGTAACGAGCGCACCGCTTAAAAGTGCACCGAATATACGAAAGCTCATAGATATGGGTAGTGAAAACTCCTTTAATGTACTGCCTGCGCCCTTTAACTTGTTTTCGGCAATTCCGCCCGACATAATAACAAGATACGAAAGACAGCCTATCATTATTGCACCGTTAATATCTGCAAGCGGAGCTGGTAATGATATTGATGCACCGTGAGTTGTTATAGCCTGAAGCCCAAGCAACTCGAAAAGTGTACCCACAAATATATAGGCTCCTGCTGTAAACAGATACGCACCCAAAAATTTATTACGGTGAGGACTGTTTGATTTTGCAAGGTCATCGAAAAAGCCCACCGCAGTTTCAAGCACAATTTGAAATTTGCCCGGTATTATTTTAAATTTAGGGATTACAAAAATTCTTACAACAAGTGCAAAAATCAAAAATATACCCGTAACCGTAAATGCGGATATGAGCGATGGATTAACCTCCATAAGCCCGAATAAATTTATTTTATTAATATCGTGGAGCACAGCGTCCTTCATAACCTCGCCTATTGAACCGTGCTCTCCAGGGGATTTTACAATTATTGTAAGAATAAACAGTATAAGTGAAAGCACTGCAAACACAATAATTGCGCATCTTTTTTTACTTTTATCCATTAAAATTCACCTCTGTAAACACAAAAAAGACACATGCTGCGTCATGTGCCGTAACATTGTTAAAAACTAGAATAATTTTACCACACTTTACACAAAAAATCAATAGCTTTAATTATAAAAATACCCAAATACAAAAGGAAAATTCCATTTTTGTATTTGGGTTTAGTTTGTGTATTTTCATTCAGGTTTTTCAAGGGATATATTTCCAAGCTTTGCACCACGGAATTCGTCAAGCAAAATTTTTGCCGCACGCTCGGTATCAATCTCTCCGCCCGATACTACAAAGCCACGCTTTCTGCCTAAAAGCTCAAGCATTTCATAGCCTGTCATATCATCAAAATCTGTCATTTTATAACGCATTGTAAGGCTGTCGGGGTACGATGCTTTCAGGTATTCGAGAAGTTTACACGCAAGCTCCTCTATATCAATTATATCGTCCTTTACTGCGCCTGTATATGCAAGCTTTAAGCCAACCTGCTCATCCTCAAATTTTGGCCATAATATACCGGGGGTATCCAAAAGCTCAAAGCCATTTTCAAGCCTTATCCATTGCTTGCCCCTTGTAACACCGGGGCGGTCGCCCGTTATAGCCCTTTTTTTGCCTGCAAGCTTATTTATAAGCGACGATTTGCCTACATTCGGCACGCCTACAATCATTAATTTTATAGGGCGGTTTAATATGCCTTTTTCTTTTTGCTTTGCAATTTTATCGGCAAGTATTTCTCTTACCTTTGCAAAAATACAGTTTAGGCTCTTTCCGCCTGTTGAGCATATAACCATTGCATTTACGCCGTTATTTTTAAAATATGCCTCCCACATAGCGGTAATACTGCTATCGGCAATATCGCTTTTATTTAAAAGCAAAAGACGGGGTTTTGTGCCTACAATATCATCTATCGACGGGTTACGGCTGCTTAAAGGTAGCCTTGCATCAACAATTTCAATAACAAGGTCTATAAGCTTAATATCTTCCTCCATCATACGGCGAGTTTTGGTCATGTGCCCCGGAAACCACTGTATATTCATTTAAACATCCTCTCAATCAATATAATCCGCCAAGTTCCGAAACAGGCAAAATTCTGAATAATGCCTTACCTATAATGCTTTCAACCGGTACAAGACCTACTGTAGCATCACGGCTGTCACGGCTGTTATTGCGATTATCGCCAAGCACAAAAATGTAACCATCCGGTACAGTTACGGGATATTTCATAGTGCCTGAACTCAGCAGTGGTTCTTTTATATAATCCTCAGGAAGTATTCTGCCGTCAACTATAACTGTATGGGCCTCGGCATTTATTGTTACGGTTTGACCTGCAACAGCAATAACCCTTTTAACATAAGGGGTTTCAGGGCTGTGGGTTGGTCTGAATATTACAATATCACCGTTTTCAGGTTCATACATAAAGCGGTTTGTATAAAGCACATCACCGTGAGAAAGTGTTGGCTCCATTGACTGACCATCTACCCTTACAAGTGTAAAAATATAAGTTCTTACTATGAGCGCAACAATTACGGCTATTACTATCGAAACAACCCAGTCTTTTATTTCTTTTTTAATATCAAGCTTCTTTTTATCGGGCTCAACTGGCTCAATCTCTGTGCTTTCCTCTGTTATAATTTCATCTGTTTCCACATTAAGCTCAACCTGCAAATTTTCGTTTTCGGTTTCCTCTTTAATTTCTTTTTCAAATTCTTCCATTTTATATCATACCTTTCATATATTATTATTTACAAACGAATTAATAATAATAATTTAAAGTTAAAATGCTATGGTGATAAATTATAAAAATCCCCATAGCATAAAAATACATAAATTTTAGGTTTTTGGTTATGCAAAGGAAAGTGTATAAAAACTTTCCTTTGCACAAATAACTCCATAATTACAATTAAGGTGTTATATTCTCTCTTTAACCTTGGTTGCTTTACCAACTCTGTCACGGAGGTAATAAAGTTTAGCTCTTCTGACTTTACCTCTTCTGACAACATCGATTTTAGCAATTTTTGGAGAGTTTACAGGGAATGTTCTTTCAACACCAACACCGTAAGAAATTCTTCTTACAGTAAATGTTTCGGTAATACCGCCGTGTTTTTTAGCGATAATTGTACCTTCAAATACCTGAATTCTCTCTTTTGCGCCTTCTTTGATTAAAACGTGAACTTTAACAGTATCACCAATGTTTAAAGCAGGAAGGTCTGTTCTGATTTGTTCTTGTGTTAAGTTTTTAATAATATCCATCGTGATATCCTCCTATTTCTTAGATGTTCATGCCGTAAATCACCCGACAGAGGACCATCCGCATACGATATATACTATACCATATTTTTTTTGAAAAATCAAGTGTTTTTTTCAAAAAAAGCCAATTTTTTTATTTTTTATATATTTATAGGCTTTTAAATGCCGTTTTCAAACATATCGGCAAGCTTTTTAGCTGAATTATAAAGCTCTTTTACACCATCGAACACATTATCAATTGTATATTCACTCAAATATTTATCTGCTTCAAGAGTGAAATATCCCTTATAATCTATATCCTTAAGTGCTTTTACAACTGCATTAAAATCTATATCCATAGAAAACGGTATCTGATGGCTGTCGTGCCATCTGTCGTTATCGTGTATATGTAATGCCTGAAGCTTATTGCCAAGTGCTTTTATCATACCCTCTGCCGATGTATCATCGCCCATCATTTCGGCATGGCCTATATCAAGACAGGCAACAAAAAAATCATCATCAACCGCATTTAAATGTGCATTAAAATCCTCGCTTGTTGCACAAGCCGCAAAAGATGCTCTGTTGTTTTCACTATCCCAACTCCACATATTTTCGGTTGCAATTTTTACACCGCATTGTTTTGCAAAGGGCAAAAGCTCAAAATACATTTTTGCATTCTCCTGCGCCGATTTATGATTATTGGGATGAATTATGCAAATTTCTCCGCCTGCCTCGGCAGTACATTCTATTGCTCTTTTTAAATAAGAGCGGATATCTGCACAATAGCTTGGAAACGGTGCGTGTGACTGATTGCATACAATTCCGTTATCAAGCCCAATCTTTTTTAAATTCCGTGCAAATGAAAGGTAATTTGTACCTGCAAGAGGGTGGTCGTTTTCTAAAATACATTTGTTTTCCCAATCATAACGGCACATAGAAAACATAGAAAAATCCCATGCATCAAAGCCTGCTTTGGCAATTAATTCCAAAGCTTTTTCTTCGCCCACTATTCGTGCTGTTGAAGCTATTTCGGTTGATGTTTTCATAATACTGCCACCTTTATATAAAAACTATTTATTCTTCCTCTTTTTCTTTTTACCCCAGTTTTCGAGCTCGTCTTTGAGTTCATCAGTCATCATATCGGGGCGCTTTTGCATAGTAATTTCAAGTGATTTTAACCTGCGCCATTTTGCGATTTCTGCGTGATTGCCTGAGGTTAGCACATCGGGTACGGCTACGCCGTGAAACTCATAAGGTCTTGTATAATGAGGATATTCCAAAAGCCCGTCAAAATGAGACTCGTCGGTAAAGCTTTCCTCATTTGAAAGTACACCTTCAACCATACGGCTTACGCAGTCTATTAAAGCCATAGCGGGTATTTCACCGCCTGTTAGTATATAATCGCCTATAGATATTTCCTCGTCAACGATTTCGTCTATAACCCTTTGGTCAATGCCTTCGTAATGACCGCATATTACAAGTATATCGCTTTTTTTGCTTAAATCTATCGCCTTTTTTTGTGTTAATACACCGCCTTTTGGTGACATGTGTATTACATAAGGCTTATTTTCGGCTTTATTACAGGCAAACTCATAAGCATCAAATACAGGCGGTGCCTGCATTACCATACCTCTGCCACCGCCATAAGGGGTATCATCCACCCTGTTATGCTTATTGCCAGCAAAATCTCTTATATTATATATATTAAATTTTAAAATGCCTTTTTCCTCTGCCCTGCCAAGCATACTGTCGCCCAGCACACCCTTGAACATATCGGGAAAAAGCGTTAAAATATGAAAATTCATAATAAATTATCCTTTTTTAATTATCAAGTAATCCGTTGGGTATTTTTACAAGCATCTTCTTTTGGCTTATATCAACATCCAAAACAACATCCTTTATTGCAGGTATTAGAATCTGGTTTTTTCCTGTTCCTATACAATAAACATCGTTTCCGCCTGTTGTTATTACATCAGTTATTGTACCGTAAGATTTTTCATTATCGTAAACCTCGACGCCTATTAAATCGGCAATCAAGTAGGTATCGTCAGGTAAATCCTCAAAAAGCTCTTTATCGGCATATAAAACCAGATTTCTCATTCTTTCTGCGAGTTCGGGGGTATCTACACCTTCAAGCTTTAAAAGAACAGAGCTTTTATGATATTTTACGCCTTTAACCTTATAGCTTTTACCGCCGTCGGTATACACCTTGTTTATGCCCTCAAATATTTCAGGAAAATCTGTCCAGGGTACAACCTTAACATCGCCCCTTAAGCCGTGAATGTTTACTATTTTACCGATTTCTATTAAATTATTCATACTACACACATTCCTTTCTTTTGGAAAATAGCAGAAAAAGCCCTTTTGAGGGCTTTTTCACTAATAGTCTTATTGAATAATTTCAACAACTACACGCTTATTTTCTTTAGCGGCAGCAGCTTTCATAACCAAACGAATTGATTTGGCAATTCTGCCCTGCTTACCGATAACTTTACCCATATCGGATTCGTTTACGCGAAGTTCTAAAATTACTGATTGCTCACCCTCAACCTCCGATACCAAAACATCATCGGGAAAGTCAACAAGAGATTTTGCAATGTATTCCAATAACTCTTTCATTTGCAATAACCTCCGTAAAATTATTTAACAATACCGCTGATTTTGAGTAATTCTTTTACAGTATCTGTTGGCTGTGCGCCCTGTGATAACCATTTTGCAGCCTTTTCAGCGTCAATCTGAATTGTTGAAGGCTCTGTCTGTGGATCATAAGTACCGATCTGATCGATAAATCTGCCATCTCTTGGATATCTTGAATCTGCTACAACTACTCTGTAAAAAGGATTCTTTTTAGCACC
>JAZSPJ010000141.1:0-4437 GCA_045537365.1 Clostridia bacterium | reverse complement strand
TCCCAAACGTCGCGCGCTACCAACTGCGCCACACCCCGAAATTATATATTCTTTTTATGCAACAAAAATATTGTATCACAAAGCGAGTATAATTTCAAGTGTTTTTTAAAAAAATTTTGGTTTTTTCAGGAGTTGCAAAAGCATTATTTTTACAACTCCCGAATATTTTACATTACTATTTTTAACATCATTTTCCTATTATTGGTGTTTTATTGCCTCATAATATGGTGTTAAATTTTCACTATCCCATACAAATGAACGAATACTATCCTCAGCATCGTAAGATGCTTTAAGTGTTGCTGCTGCAAAACCAAAATCACCTTTTGTAATATCTAAAGTACCTATAGCGGCAGCAGATACCCTCTCAACATCCCCTAACGGATTAATTACCGTAATAAGTGTAAGCTTAAGCGGATTAATAAGCTTATTATTTGCGGCATATACTTTTGCCGTATTTGTAGATGAGTCAAATGTTGCAGGTTGGATTACATAATCCTGCTCCGTTACTTGTTCAAAGCTGCCATTTTCAATATATTCTTTTCCGCTTTTTCCCTTTAGAGAAATATCGTCTACATACATATCTATAGAATCATAAATCTTTAGCCATACATAGCTTATACCGCTTGATGTACTTAAGTCAAAGCTATAGCTTTTCCAGCCGTCGTTCAGATTTGAAATGTCTGCATGCGAATAACTGTTTTTAAGGTCTATATCGGTATCGCCGCCCATTGCTCCTAATTCAACATTCATATTACCGCTTTTATTTTTAGCTTTGAAGCTTAAAGTATAAGGCCTATCATCAGGCTGTGCATGCATACCGTCAACCATTGGCATATTAAGCATTACCCACTGGTTTTCCCATTTAACACTGTTATACAATTTAAGTGAATTGTCACCTATATATTTATCATCATTAGTTACTGTAAAATAGTTATTAACTCCATATTCCGGTACTTCACAAGGACTGTTGGTATATACAGCAGAGCTGCCTGACGGCAATGTATTTTTAGGCAACGGCATTAACTCAAGCTCCTCAAAACCGCCATTTATAATATAATTTGTAGTGTCTCCATCCCTTACAAGCCTGAAATCGTCAAAATATATAGGACCATCCGCCTTCCAGATACTAAGGGTCAGCTTTGCAGGTTTACCGGATGAGGCATCTATATCAGACACAGTATATGTATACCAACCGTTTTCGTCACAGTCAGTCGGTGTCCAGTTATTAATAGAAGTTGACGAATATAAGCTGCTTCCATTTTCATCCATTAGCTTAAGAGTGCCTGAAAATGTATTATTTTTATTGTTAAGCCACTTTGTGGATTTAAATGAAAGTGTGTATGTGCCTGTTGTTGCACCCGACCTGATATTAAAATCAGCATAAATATACTGACCTGTAACACCCTCAGTACTAATATTTATACACTCGGCACATTTGCTGCCTTCTGCTGCAATATGATTTTTTACTGCAAAAAAGCTATTAAGCTGTTCCTGGGTTGCATTTTGTGCTATTCTGAAAGAATAAAATCTTGGTTTTCTGCCCGCTTCAATTGTATTTTGTACAGCAGAATAATTTTCAAAGCTGCCATTTGCTATATAGTTAGTGTTGTCACCCAAAACGGTTAGTCTGAAATCATCAAAAAATATCGGCTTACTGTCATTAATTATTTTTCCGATATGAATGTTAAATTCATTGGGATTTGGTTTAGATGGAAGTACTTTCTGATATGTATACCAGCCCTTTGAATCCCGGCTTTCTTGGGTAACATCCTGAAAATTATCGCTCTTCCAACTTAAATTATTCAAAGCAGCATTTGTTTTAAACGAGAATACATAACTACCATAATCAGGAAGTGATAGTTTTATATTTGGTGTAAGATAAAAATCCTGACCGTCTGCATCAAACTCAGGAATCATAAGACTAATATTGCCATCAGAGGCAAAATTGTTAACTAAAGTTACATCGCCCGGTTTAATCTGCCCTCCGGTTGCTTTAATTGTTAAGCCGTAGGGATGAGTTCCGGCAGGAATAGTGTTTGTTCTTTCATAACCATTATTTGTTGCATTAGCATCCGCATAGCTTGTAATTGCTGTAAACGAAAGCATAGACACTATTATCATTACTGACAAAATTAATAAAATACCATTTTTCATTTTTCTTCCTCCATCTTTTGTAAAATATAAAAATCAGTAGCTTAGCACTGCTAGGTATTAAATATCATTGTTGCCATCCATACAACTTTTACTTAGTATATAAATATAAAAAACATAAACTGTGTTTAAAAACCATTTGACTTTATTTTATACAAAAATAGATTTTTTGTCAACAGAGTTAATAATTTACATTCTATATTTCGTTATATTTTACAAAATTTTGGAATTTTTTGGTAAAATACTACTTTTGGGACTTTAAAATTTTGAATTAATTTTTAAACACATTTTTATTTGCTTTTTATTAATTCTACATTTTCTTTTCTTTTTATCTTACTTGTTGAGGTTTTAAGCATTGGATCTGTACTGATGCTTAAATCCTTTATGCGTTTATAACCGGAAAGCTTTTCGTTTATCCCTTCAACATCAGCCTTTATTACAGCCTCAATCTCACTTTTTGGTTTACCGCCGAAATACTCTTTATCATATACAATATTCGCACTTACCGAAAGTCCATCATCACTTTCATATACAAGACATTCTGTTACATAAATAAGCCCTGTAAGATGCATCTCTATTTCCTCCGGATATACATTTTTGCCGTTTTTTAGAACAATTACATTTTTATGTCTGCCTGTTATAAACAAATAGCCGTCGCTGTCTATATATCCAAGGTCACCGGTATAAAACCAGCCGTCTTTTAAAACCTCGTCTGTAGCCTCGGTGTTTTTATAATAGCCTTTCATTACATTAGGACCTTTTGCCTTTATTTCGCCTATGCCAAACTCGTTTGGATTTTCTATTTCTATTTCAACATGACTCATAGGAAAACCAACAGAGCCCCAACGGCTTTTGCCCTCTCTTTCTGCCGAAAGCACCGGAGCTGTTTCTGTAAGACCATAGCCCTGCAGAATAGTAAGGCCTATGCCGGCAAACCACTTATGTATTGACGGTTCAAGAGCTGCTCCTCCGCAAATTACTATTCTTAAATTACCTCCAAGCTCCTTATAAATACTGTCAAAAAGCTTTTTGCGGATATCTATGCCGAATTTCTTGAAAAATACACCAAGCTTTAAAGCAAATTTCATTGCTTTAATTTTACCGCTCGATTCTGCAGTCTTTAATATGGTTTTCTGAAGCTTTTCTGCTATAAGCGGTACACACACAAGAACAGTAGGCTTATAATCGGCAAATGCCTGCTTTATTTTAAGACCGCTTACAAATGCATTTTTAACCCCGTTTACCAAAAATAAGAGAACACCTGTTGACGAAAGTGTATGATGAAGCGGTAATACTATGGTATTAACATCGGTAGGATACAAATCGAGCATTTTTACAAGGTCGTATATATTTGATGCAAGGTTATTCTGAGTAAGCATTACAGTTTTTGCAACTGCTGTTGTACCTGATGTAAACAAAAGTGCCGCCAATGCGTCTTTATCCAGAACGATTTCACTGTATTTATGCGAGCCGTCTGCAATAAGCGCATTACCTGCATCTATAAGCGACGATACAGAATTGTCATCCTTGCCGTCAAGATAAAAATGCTTAACATCCACCTTTCCGCCTTCAATTTTATCAAGCATTTTCTTTGTAAAGAATATTGCAGATACATCAGCAAATTCAATGTACGATTTAATATCGTCTCCGCCAAGAAGTGCATCGAGCGGCACTACAACCGAACCGATACTCATTATGCTTAAATAGGTTATTATCCATTCGTAGCAATTTACACCGAGAATTGCTATATTTTTACCACAAAGGTCTTTTTTTATCATACTTTCGCTTAAAGCGTGTATATCCTCAAGCATTTTTTTATATGTTATATCAGTAAAAATATTCTTTCCTCTTTCATCCTTTTCCTTAATCACAAATGCTGTATTATTTGCAAATTTTTGACAAGCATAGTCTATATACTCTGTAACTGTAGGCATATAAACAAACTCTTTTTTATCAAAGTATTTCATACAAAAAATCCCCTCTTTGATTTTATTACCATTTTATCTAGTTTTTAATACTAGATACATAAGTATTATATACCACATTTTTGCTTTTGTCAATCTTTTTTAAGCTTTTTGTATTGAATTTTTCTGAAATATTTGGTATAATGGTATTGGTGATTAAAATGAAATATAATATTGATGATTTAAATAAGGTTATTGAACAGATAAACGAAAATCTGTCAAATTGCAAAATGCCTGAATGGGACGAACTGCCCCAAATTGAGTTGTATATGGATCAGGTAATAATACTTTTAAGGGAATATTTATCTATTTTTTACTTAAG
>JAZSPJ010000217.1:0-29383 GCA_045537365.1 Clostridia bacterium | reverse complement strand
TATAAATAAACTTAAGTTATAGGACAATCATTATTAAAGGAGTATACATAAATGAGCAATAAAGAAAATCAGGCTTTTGTAAAGGGCGCTCTCATTTTAATGATAGCAAATATTACGGTAAAAATAATAGGCGCATTATTTAAAATCCCCCTTAACTATCTAATAGGCGACGACGGAATGGGTTATTTCGGCTCGGCTTATACTGTATATAACTGGCTGTTTATTGTTGCAACCGCAGGTTTTCCTGTCGCCATAAGCAAAATGGTATCGGAAAGCCGTGCAAAAGGCAATTTCAGCGAGGCTGACAGAATTTTTAATGTTGCATACAAGCTTCTTGCATGTATAGGTATTTTAGGAAGTCTTGCCCTGTTTTTCGGTGCAGAAAAATGCGCACAGATTATGACAAATCCAGGTGCCGCACCGGGTATAAAGGCACTTGCTCCTGCAATTTTGTTTGTATCGCTTATGAGCGTTTACAGAGGATATTTTCAGGGCAGACAAAATATGATGCCTACTGCAATAAGCGAGGTGAGCGAAGCACTCGGTAAGCTTATTATAGGATATTTAGGTGCTTATTTATTACTCAAAAACGGGTTAGAGCAAGCCGCATCGGGCGCTGTTGCAGGTGTATCGGCAGGCGGATTTCTGGGTTTTCTGGCACTTGCAATAATATTCTTTAAATTAAAAGATAAAAATCCAAAAAACAATTCGGGAAAAAAGCGTGGCGACAAAGAGCTTTTAAAAGAGCTTGTTAAAATTGCCGTACCTATTACAATAGGTGCTTCGGTATTCAGCCTTACAACACTTATTGATGCCGCAATGATTATGAGAAGGCTTCAGGAAAGTGCAGGCTTTTCATATCAGGATGCAAACAATTTATGGGGTGCATATACAGGTAAATCCATAACAATGTTTAACCTTGTGCCAACATTAATTACTGCCATAAGTGTAAGCATTGTGCCAACAATTTCGGGTGCATTTGCAACCAACAATAAAGAGCTTACACAAAGTTCGGTATTGAGCAGTTTAAAAATAACGGTGCTTTTAACAGCCCCCTGTGCAATAGGAATGTCGCTTCTGGCAGGACCTATACTTATGCTTGTTTTCAGGTCAACAAGTGCCCAGTCTACCTTATGGATACTTGCCTACGCAATTATTTTTGTTTCGCTTGTAACCGTAACCAATGCAATACTTCAGGGCACAGGCAATGCAGGTATACCTGTTAAACACATGATAATAGGCGGTATAATAAAAATTATTGTAAACTATATACTTGTAGGTATGCCTAATATAAATATTGTAGGTGCGCCGATTGGAACAAACCTTTGTTATATAGTAATACTTATTTTAAACCTTATAAGCATCAAAAAAATATTAAAAATAAAGCTTTCGGTAACACAGCTTGTAGTAAAACCCCTGATTTCAGTAATTGCAATGGGCGCGGTTGTAATACTTGCAAAAATATATTTGGGAAATATGGGCGCTTTTGTAACCGTGGTTGCATCAATTATACTTGGTGCTGTAAGCTATTTCTTTACTCTTTTTGCAACAGGCGGTATAACAAAGCAGGATATATCAATGTTACCTAAAGCCGAAAAGCTGTTGCCTGCTCTTGAAAAACTTAAATTTGTAAAATAAAAGGAGATTTTTAACCTATGAGAATTGATAAATATTTAAAGGTTTCAAGGCTTATTAAGCGCCGTACTGTTGCGTGTGAGGCATGCGACACAGGAAAGGTAAAAATAAACGGCAAGATTGCAAAGCCCGGATCTGATGTTAAAGAAAACGATATAATAGAAATTACCTTTGGCGAAAAAACAATAAAAGTTCAGGTAACACTTGTAACCGAGCACGCATTAAAAAACGATGCATCGAATATGTATAAACAGCTTATGTAATAAATAAAACAAGACCTTCATATATTGTATAAAACTACATATATGGAGGTCTTGTTAATTATGGAGGAAAGAAAACCCATTGTAAAGGTAAAGCCAGATTTATCGCACAATATTATACTTGAAAGCAGAAAAAAGATAAGTATTTCGGCAGTTGAGGAAATAATCAGCTTTAACGATGAGGAAATTGTTCTTGCAACACAGATGGGTGTGCTTGAAATAACAGGCAAAGAGCTTAATATAAACAAATTGAGTGTAGACAGCGGTGAAACCGTGATTACAGGAAACCTTGTAAGCTTAAAATACATAGATAATAATTTGGAAAAAAGTGAAGGCTTTTTTGCCAAGCTGTTTAAATAGGAGGCTGTTTGTTTGCAAATTTCAAAGCTTAATGAACTGTATGTGGTTTTGGGATGTACTTTGTGCGGAGCATTATTGGGATTTATATTTGATATATTCCGCTCTGTGCGAAAAAGCTTTTCGTTCAGCGACAAAGCCGTTGCCGTACAGGATTTAACTTACTGGATAATAGCATTTTTGGTAATATACTCAGCTATGTATTATTTAAACTTTGCACAGCTCAGGCTTTACCAGTTTTTATTTATGCTTTCCGGTGTATATATCTATGCAAAAACCGTAAGCCGTTATTTAACCGCATTTATGTGCATTTCCATACCCGCCTTAGCCAAGATATTTATATTTTTATGCACCGCAATATCATCACCGTTTAAACTATGCCATAAGGCGCTGAAAAAGGCTGTTATACGCCCACTTGGGCGGTTTTTTGGCGCATTATATACAAAATTAACTAAAACAACCCATAAATTCAAAAAAAACTCTCTTAATTTTTGTAAAAGATTTTATAAATCTTGACTTTACTTTTTTTGATATTTGGTATATAATTATTTTGAGGTTTATTATTTTAAACATTGAGGTGACAAAGCTTGAAACACAAAAAAAGGCGTAACCCATTTATAATACTTGCGGTATGTGCCCTATTGCTTTGGATAGTTGCAGGCGCTTTTGCCGAAAGCTACAAGGACTTATCGTTTTACAACAAGGAAATAGACAACCTTAAAGAGGAAATATCAAACCAAAAAGAACTTTCAAAAGAACTCGATGAAAAAGAAAAGCTTTATGCATCTGACGATTATATTGAACAGGTTGCAAGAGAAACTCTTGGTCTTGTAAAATCGGATGAAAAAGTATTTAAAAATTATAATGACAATTAATATACACAATCGGGAGGATTTTTTACATTATGCAACATTTGGAAATAGGTAAAATACTTAAAGGCAAGGTTACGGGAATAACTAATTTTGGCGCTTTCGTTGAGCTCGAAAACGGAGTAAGCGGTCTTGTACATATATCAGAAATATCTAACGATTATGTAAAAGATATTAACGACCATATTAAGGTAGGACAGGTTGTTGATGTAAAAGTGCTTCCAAATGATAAAAAGGATAAGCTTGGTCTTTCGATTAAACAGGCTGTTCAGGGTAACAGCGAACAAAAGCCTAAGAAACCGAGAGAGAAAAAAGCCCCCTATCAGCCGGATTTTCACAAACAGCCGGTTGAGTTCAGTGTTGAAAAAAATAACAATGCAATGAGCTTTGACGATATGCTCAATAAATTCAAGCAATCAAGCGAGGAAAAAATGCACGATATAAAACGAAACCTTGAGTCTAAAAGAGGAACAGGTAAAAAAGGCGGAGCAAACAATTATTAATATTTTTTAATTGTATGCATATAATGTAGTAATATATGGCACAATATTATCACAAGTCACGCTAAACGGTGTACAATTCAAGTGAGTAAAAATTTTTTTAATTTTTTCAAAAAAACACTTGACTTTTTATGGTAATGGTGCTATTATATATAGGCACGGTAGGTACGCCGGAGTGGCGGAACTGGCAGACGCACAGGACTTAAAATCCTGCGAAGCTAACCCTTCGTACCGGTTCGATTCCGGTCTCCGGCACCACTTTGCATTAAAATTTCATATCGCAGGGTAGAGCAGTCTGGTAGCTCGTCGGGCTCATAACCCGGAGGTCGTTGGTTCAAATCCGGCCCCTGCACCCAAATTATTTCCCAGTAAACAAGCCGTTTACTGGGATTTTTCTATTTTCATAAAATATAAAATCTTGGTGTGTACCGCAACTAATACCGCAACCAAGATTTTATACCGCATCAAACCACATAGGGGGCATAAAAATCTCTACGAGATAATCGCTCCAAGACCGCAGCCCCCCTTCGTGTGAATTTTCGCAAAATCAAACAGGGGGATAGAAAAACATATCACAAATCATACTGCAAAGGCAGCTCTTATTCAGGGCTGCCTTGTTTCATTTTTTCTCTCCTATTTTTTATAAATCTTTTTTGTTTTGCTATTTCTTTGCATGACTTACCACCATAATTCCCAAGCTGACAATACACATTATCTTCTCTTGTTGGTATAAAGGTTCGTCCACATTCAAGACATATCCGAGGCATTAAATGACCCGAAAACTTTTCAACAAGTTCAATATACATAGACTGTAACAATGTTTCGGTATTCCATCTGGTGTCGAGCCTGCCATCACCAATCCACGAAACATCAAGTGTAATGTTTTGCATTGCGGCATTTATATTTTTTACCACAGCATCACATTCATCTTCTATACTACATATTTCCTCAAGTTTAATTGAAACATTTTCATCTTTTTCCAGTTGAACTCGCATATCCCTGTACTTTTGAAATGCAACAACAATGTTTTTTATTTTATCAATTTCCTTTTCTATATCTTCAATTGACTCCTTGTAATCAGTTAAAATAAACTCTTCTATCGGATTTAAAAGACCTTCAAACCCCAGTGTCCGGGTAATGATATTGTGCATACTGGGAAGATTAAGACCTAAAAATCCATATTTTGCTATAAAATTTATAATTTCATCAACACTTTTCAGGTTTGAAAAAATTGAAAAAAGTTCTCCCGGCTTTTCTTTGTAATTACTTTTTGAAAAATTTATACCACCAAGTGTATTATAAAAGTCTTTTCGAGATGAGCAGGTAGCCCATTTTTTCTTTAGATTTTTAACTGTGATGCCATCTTTTATCTCGTGATTATCAGAGAGTGTAATAAATCCATTTTTTGCAACGACATTTATATCGGGCATGTAATATTTTACATAAGTTCTCACTATATATACCTCCTTTATAATGTTACCCTATTATAGACCTTTTATGTAACATTATAGCATGATATACTTAATTTGTAAAGATTAAATTCAATTATATTTAATTTATTACAATTATGTTTTGAAAGGGGGCAAAGCAATGAAAGCGACATTAGAAGAAAAAATGGTTCTCACACGAAAAGAGTTCGTATCTCTTATGCGAATCAGTGAACCCAAGGCACAGGAAATATTAAACTCCAAGGACTTCTATCCTGCCTTCCGCATCGGACGCAGAGTGATGGTTAACGCACAGCTTCTCCAAAAATGGCTGAACGAACAGTGCGGACAAACATCTGAATAAAATTAAAATCACACAGACAAAGGAGGTCTTGCTATGAGCAAGAAATACAGTCGGTATGAAAGCACCACCTTCAGCCGAAACAAAACAAAGAAAAACGACAAGCATCCTTATAATCCGAACCGGAGAAAAGGAAAGTTTGCATATTTTTCAAAACAGCAGCCATCATGCAAAGCATCGCTTGAACACAAAAAGGTTACAGATGCCGAGCTGGTATAGGAAGGTTCAGAGGAAAGGTGGTGAGAACGAATGGAACAAATAAATATCGACAGCCGAATAAACTGGGTCGACTTTTACTCACAGTATGTCAAGAACCCTCGGAGTTGCGGAAAAGACAAAATGCACGCTTGCTGCCCTTTTCATCAGGAACGACATCCCAGCTTTTGGTTTAACACAAAGAACGGATGCTTCAAGTGCGAAGGATGTGGAGAGAGCGGAAATGCCACGGTTTTTCTTTCCAAGATAAAAGGCATCGACAATGCCGAAGCCTACAAGGAGCTTCTCGAACTCGCAGGCATAGACACCTCGGTCGAGCAGAAAAAACAAAGCACAAAGCCTCCCTCGCTCCCCGATTACGGAGTGGAGCAATACGCAACCGAAAAGCACTTCATGGCAGAATGGCTCAAAGACGAATGCGGTGTAACCACAGGGACCGACCAAAGCGGTAAGCACATCAAGATACCGTACAAAGACCAAGACGGAAAGGTTCAGGCAACCCGAAAGCGATACAACCCAGCGAACCCGAACGGCAAGTTCAAATGGCAAAAAGGCTCAACCCTCTGCCTTTACGGATTGTGGAAAATCAAAGAGTTCGCAGAGTACGCAATTCTTGTAGAGGGCGAAAGCGACTCGCAAAGTCTGTGGATGCTCGGACTTCCCACTCTTGGAGTTCCCGGTGCTACAAACTTTCAGGCAAAATGGGCGGAACAACTCGCAAGCATACCGAGATTATACCTACACATCGAGCCTGACAAGGGCGGTCAGACATTCCGCCAGCAAATGATAAGTAAGTTATATGAGGGCGGATACGAAGGCGAGGTTTTGACCTTTACTCTTGAAGATTACGAGGTCAAAGACCCGAGCGAACTCTACGGCAAAAACGGAATGGATGCACTCGAGCAAGTGAAAACCGCAATGAGCAAAGCCGAAACGGTAGACCTCAAAACGGAAGCAGAGAACCTCCCCGACCTTGTCGCAGGGATGCCCGTGAAACTTCGAGAGCCTGAAGGCTGGAAACTCTCGGATGACGGCATATTCAAATATGACAGCCGAACCGAGCAATACAAGAGAGTCTGCAGAACACCAATCATAATCGTGAAGCGACTGCGAAACATCGAAACCGATGAGGAAAAGATACAGATTGCATTCAAGATAAGAAACAACTGGCGATACGGCATATTTAACTCAACCACGATATACCAAAGCCGAAACATTGTCAGCCTTGCAGACCTCGGAGCATTAATAACCAGCGAAAACGCAAAGCAAGTCGTGTCATTCTTGGAAGCACTCGAATCGGAGAACATCGACCGAATCAAAGAAGCAAAGTCGGTGTCGCAGCTCGGATGGGCGACCGAGAAGAACTTCCTCCCCGGACACGGTGGCGACATCGTCCTCAATGTGGAAGGAAGAACAAAAAAAATGGCACTATGCATGGAAGAACCCCAAGGAACCCTTCAAGAGTGGATAGATATGGTTTCCCCATACAGAAAGAATCACATATTTGAGTTTTATATTGCTTCAGCACTCACTCCTCCGCTTGTAGATATTCTCAAAGTCAAAAATATAATGGTTTACAATTGGTGGAGTTCAGGCGGAGGTAAAACAGCAGCTTTAAAAGTTGCAGCTTCAATATACGGAAATCCAGACGATATGCTTGTATCTTTTTACAGCACTCAGGTAGGCATCGAGCGTTCAATTGCACCGATACATCATTTGCCTTTATGTATTGACGAAAGACAACTCGCAGGAAACAACAACCAAGATACATTGGAAGGAATAGTTTATATGTTAGCTGGGGAAAAAAGCAAACTGAGAGGACGAAAGGACGGTTCGGTGGGAGAAGTTGAGAGAATCAGAGCATGGGCAATAGCCACAGGCGAAGAACCGCTTGTAAAAACAAATACAAAGGATGGTGTAAGTAGCCGCACAATTGAATTATACGGTCGACCTTTTGAGGATGAAAAGAAAGCGAAAGAGATGCATAGAGCATTGACCTCTTGTTATGGGAACGCATGGAAGCCTTATATCGAAAATATTATCAATACGGACCGTAACAGTATTGTTGATTTACACCACAAATTCACGGAAGAACTTGACAACAAAAATGAGGGGCAAAGTCACTCTCACAGCGATGTCGTCGCTGCCGCCTGTGTGGCAAATTATCTCGGCTCGATTTGGATATTCAAAGAAAGTGAATCAGAAGCGTTTAACAGGTCGATTGAAATGGGAATTGATATTTTATTAATGCAGCCTTCAGCAGATGAACGCAATGTAAACATGAAAGCACTGCAATTTATACATGAATGGTTAATCTCAAACTTAAAGCGCTTCACCGATGAATATGTAACTCCGAGATTCGGAATAAAGGAAAGAGATAAATTCTTCATATATACCTCAATCCTACAAGATGCACTGAAAAACAATGGTTTTGAACCAAAGAAGACCTTGAAGTTCTTAAGAGAGAAAGAAATACTTCCGAAAAAGGACTCAGGAACTGTTGTAAAACGACTTGACGGTGCATCGGTCAGATTATATCAGTATGACATTCCAACGGCAACAGCAGTGCTTAATTCGATTTTTCCTTCAGAGCAAACAGGTTTTATCGAGATAGATGAGGACGATGACCTGCCGTTCTGATGTAATTTATGTAACGTTTATGTAACAGCCGTAATACCGCATAAAATAAGGGTTTCCAAGTGTTTGTTACAGATTACATAAAAATAATATATATTATTAGAAAGTTGCAAGGACAACAAGAGGAAGAAACAATTATATATTATATTTCTTTCTGAATGTTTCTGTAACAAATTCAAAGAAACACCAGATATAAAGCCATTTCACAGTGTTACATAAAATACACAGGGGAAGGAGGTGAAACACTATGATGAAGAAACTCCCGCCTCGCCTTCAGGAATTAATGAAGATAGAGAGCGAATTCGATGCAAAAATTATACCGATACCTATTGGAATGTTCGATGAAGGTTCGGGAATAGATGCAGACACAGCACAAAAACACATGAAATTGTGTCTTGGAGCAAAAATCCCTTATATCACTATAAGCAACGGCATCCCGGCAACAGGAGCGATAAACAACGACCCAGCAAAGGGATTTAAGACCCCGGTGTCATTTGTAAGAAGCGATATATCGTGGTTCTTGGACAGTTCGGAAGAAGGCAAAAGGCTCGCTCCCCTGTTATCAGAACGACTCAAAGAGTTTTATACAGCTTACAAATATATGCTTGCACCAAAAAAACTGTTAGATCGTAGCAATAATCGATTTACATACGATGGGGCCGGCAAGACATACGCTGCGGTTCAGTGGTGCTACGGAAATATATACGCAAGGCTTTTGAGCATTCTTCTGTTGCACTTTATGAAAGCGATTGAATCTCCTGCACCCGAAGCCTTACTCAAAGAACCGCTGGACAAACTTCTCCCACTAACAAAAAAGAGGGACCGTTCATAAAAACAGTCCGCTCTTTGATAGTAAACCTGACGAAAAAGCACTTTTACTCTTGAAAATATTATACTACATAACAGGAGGAAAGTCAATGGGTTTACCTGAAACAAACGAGGAAATCGTCAAAAAAATTCAGCAAGGAATTGATGAAGAATATAACCTGTTGCGGCTTTATGAACGAAATAAAAAATTCATAAGGTTAATGTTAAGAAAATCGTTCGTTGACGAAGCCTACCAAGAAGATGCGATGCAAGATGCGTATCTTTGTATGGAGCGAGCAGCACGGAATTTTGACATCAATGCAGGGTATAAATTTTCAACTTTCCTTGCTGGGTACTTAAAGGAGGTGATTGCGGATTATCGATATAAACACAGCGTTTCTATAAAAATCTCCACGAAGGCGCGGCAATTATATTTTAAAGCGAGAAAAGCGGAATCGGAACTTGCTGAAAGGTTCGGACGAAAACCGACAACCAAAGAGATTGCAGAACACCTCGAAGTTTCTGCCGAAGTTTTACAAGAATCACTAATTGCAAACCAAGAAATCAAAAGTTTACAACAGAGCGTACTTTCTGATGACGAGGACCTGCTCTTGCAAGATGCGATTTTTGATGAAAATTCTTTCGAGGAATATTCTAAAATCGAAGAATATGACCTGCTGGAAATATTAAATTGTGCCGTCAACAAGCTCTCTCCTACTTTAAGACGGTGCATAAGGTTGAGGTTTTACAGCGAGTACACAATCAAGGAAATTTCTGCAAAACTCGGTTTAACAACATATCAAGTGAGTGTAAATATCGATAAAGGAATAAAAGAACTAAGAAAAGATAAAACAATTCAGGCTTTAAAAAATTATTATTAAAAAGGACAGTGATTTAAAATGAATAGCAGAAATAAAACAAAAATCTTCTCCAGTTTCGGAGAACAACTTCAAGCCGTTCACAATGCAGCAAAGCCGGGCGGTTATGTTGATGAACGACTTGCAAATCTTGTATCGGGCAATAACGAAGGTGTGCCGACAGATGGCGGATATCTTGTTCAGGCAGATGTTGTCACGGACTTAAAAGATATGATTTATGATGAAAACCCGCTACTTACAAATATTACAAGAGTCCAGATAAGTACAGGTGCAAACACATTAAAGATCAACGGCATCAACGAAAATAGCCGGGCGGATAGTAGCAGATGGGGTGGCATTCAGGCTTACTGGGAAAGCGAAGCTGCAGAGATTGCAGGTAGCAAGCCTGCATTCAAGCAGTGCGAATTTAAACTCAATAAACTTGCTGGTATTTGCTATGCAACAGATGAATTGCTCGAAGATGCTGCCGCACTTGGTGATGTTATAAAAACAGCATTTGCGGATGAGTTCGAGTTCAAGGTTGCAGATGCGGTGTTATACGGAACAGGCGAGAAGCAACCCCTCGGCATATTCAATTCAGATGCTTTAGTTACAGTTCCGAAGGAAGCCGGACAGACAGATTTAATCACAGTGGAAAACCTCACTAAAATGCTCGCAGCTTGCTACGATAAGCAGGGCAAGGCGGAATGGTATATCAACAGAGAATTGATGTTTGCGTTGATGGCGTTAAGAATAGGCAACACTCCTGTGTTTATTCCTCAGGGTTCAATCGCAGGCACTCCATATGATACATTGTTCGGAAAGCCTGTGCATTACATAGAACAGGCAAATGCAGCAGGCACAAAGGGAGATATCCTTCTTGCTGATATGTCGCAGTATGTAATCGCAGAGAAAGGCGGCATCAAAGCAACAGAATCCATCCATGTACGCTTTGTATATGATGAAACCGCCTTCAGATTTGTGTATAGACTTGACGGCAAGCCGATGGGAAAAGCCGTAACTCCTTATAAAGGCTCACAGGCAATGTCTCCATTTGTTACACTGGAAGCAAGGGTTGCAGAAAACACCGAAACAGAGTAAAGGGGTGGCTTAATGAGATTTGGTAATTTAAGACACAGAATCTTGTTTGCTAAACCAGCAGGGACCGCAACAAACGGCATGGGCGAAACGGTCCCTGCCTTCTCTCTTTATCACCCGAGCCTTCCCCTTAAGAGCATTGAATACAGAGAGGAAAGCTGGCAAGACTCGTCAGGAAATATTGTTAATACAAAAGATAATGAGTATTGCATCTGGGCGGATGTTTCTCCATTGACAAGTCGTGAATACACCAACTCACAAAAGCTACGAGCCGAAACTACATATAGAGTCAGGGTAAGATTTCTGTCCGGCATTCAGCATGATATGCTAATTCTTTACGAAGATAAAAAGTTATTTATTCAGTCGGTACTGGAAAAAGATACTAAGTGTAAAGAATTGGAGATTATATGTTTTGAGGTGAATTTGTGATGAGCGGTTCAGATGGTGAATTAGAATTATTCGGACTCGAAGAACTGGAAAAGCAGTTCGAAAAAACAATCAAGAAATTCCCAGATAAGTCAATCGCTCTCTTAAGAGTGCAGGGGAACTTTTTGAAAAAAGAAGTTTCTAACCGGAGTCCAGTGTTAAAATCAAAAAGAAGCGACAGGAAGCCGGGACAATTAAAAAGTAGCTGGAGGATGTTATCGCCTAAGGAGTACACCACCAAAAACGGCGGGACATTAGTTGTCAGAGTGCAATCAACAGCACCGCACGCCCACCTTGTCGAAGATGGACACGAAATCGTTACAAGAGAAAGAAAACGAAACAATGGTCGATTTGCAAAAGAAACGGTAAAGCTTGGAAAAACCAGTAAGCTCACCGCAGGCGGAAGGAAGGCTTTCGGTGTAAAATCAGGAGGTAAAGTAAGAGGAAGAGATATGCTCAAAGACTCTCTGAAAAAAATAGAACATTCTTTTTTTAACGAAGCTGAAAAGATGCTTGATGAACTTACCAAAGAATATGAGTAGAAAACATATAGGCAGGGGGTATATAAATCTCTGTGGTGATTACGCTAAAGACCGCAGCCCCCCTTCGTGTGAATTTTCGCAAAAGTTTTGAGGGGGATAGACCTTCTAAAACAAGGAACACCAAAAGGCAAAGGGAAAGGAGCACCACAGCGTATTGGAGGTGTTATACTTTGAAAGGAAAAAGTATTGATATTGAAAAACTTTTGAATGATATGATAGATGACTTTGGAGCCGAACCTGAAGTAGATCCGTCTGCAGCCATTATATACAAGTCGATGATTTTTGGAGCAGTAAAGTTTGCTGTTAAAGCAGAACTTATTAAAAAATCCCTTGGGGAAGAAATGCAACAAAGACTCGAAGAAATATGCGAAAAGAAAAAAGTGAATGGTTATGCCAAGAGTAAATGAAATATTCTCTGACGGAAACGATAAGGCGGTGTCGCTGGATGATTAAAAGAACTGGGCATTTTATAATCGATGTGCCACAGTGTATCGGAGAAAGGGCAAGAATATATTGCACGACTGAACCGCACAAAGTTGTACCAACGGAAAAAATCGCAGAACTCCGAATGAAAAGGCTGACAAATATAATAAAAAATAATCAGGCGATAAGCAGAGTATCTGCTAAAATTCAAAAAAGTTTAGTAAACATCTTATAAACAAATCAGGAGCGGTTCACTTCCGCTCCTGACAAGGTAAATATTCAATTATATCCTGTGGCTCACATTGCAACTCGGTACAGATGCGGTCGATGACATCCAAGTGGACCGTTTCGTCCTTTCCCATCTTGGAAATGGTAGAGGGTGAAGCTTTAATCATCAAACGCAACTGCTCTTTTGTCATTTTGTGTTCAATAAGTTTAAACCACAATTTATTATAACTAAAAGGCATAACAAACCTCCTCTGCACCTTTTTATTTTATTATAGCATATAAAATCAACTAATTCAAGAGATAATATACACTTTTAGAAATATTTCTATCAAAACTATTGACTTAAATCTACATTTATGATAGAATTATTATAGTTAATATAGAAAGTGAGGTGCAGAGATGGTAAATGTAAGCAAACTCAAAGCAAAAATTATTGAAAGGAACATGAGCATCGAGGAGTTCGCAAACAAGATTGACAAAAACAAGGCTACCGTTTACAGAAAAATCAACGGTAATGGCGACAATTTCACAATTAAAGAAGTTGACAGCATGATTAGAGCCTTGGAGATTTCCTCCCCCGATGAAATAACTTCAATTTTTTTTGCACAAGTTGTCGCATGAATTATGTAAGAATGAAAGGAGGACACTATGCAAACAATGACAAACGGCGCAGACCTCAACGCAAAGAGCATACCCGACAGGGAAATCGAGGGAATCGCAAAAGCAATCCTCGACCTTGCGGACTCGGTCATGGCAAGACCCGGAATGATGGAACGCTACGAAGCATGGAAAAAGAAAAGAGAAAATAAAAGGAGCGATTATTAATGAAAGATAGAATTTTTTGTAATGATTTCTTGATGATGCGTATTGATCACGACGTAATATCGATTGCCAACCTTGCCAATATGCTTAATATGACCACAGAAACCTTACAAGGAAAACTTGAAGACTATGAGTACTTAGATTTGGATGAAATAAACGATATTCTCAATACATTAAATGTATCCTCAAAAGAAGAATGTTGTCTGTTGTTTTTCTTCCATGCAGAGGAAAGTAAAAAAGCACACTTTAACTTATACAAGGCTATAGTAGAAAACAATATTGATATAGCAACTGTGGCTTTCGGGATAGGAGTTTCTAAAGCAACATTAGTAAGCAAAATTGCCGGGCGGTCAGAATTCAGATGGAGTGAAGTAATTCGTATTAAAGAAAAGTTCTTCCCAAACTACACGCTTGAAAATTTATTTGAACGAGGTGTAGTAGCATGAACATATGCACAGATAAAGAGCGACAACGATTGTGCCATCTGCTTGAAATACACTCTGAAGAATTAAGCGTTATAAAAAGAGCACTTTCCGAACCACAACCAATTGCAAAAATCAAACAGGACAAAGCCCTTGTTTATGACCGCATCATCAGTGAACTTATTGGAGAGTTTATAGACGATGATACGATTATCGGCATAGCATTTCTACTCGGAACAATGCAGGGCAAGATTTCCGAACGAAAGAAAAACTCCGACCAGCGCACCACCGCCAATCGGAGTATATAAACATAACACACAGACGAAAGTGTTGTGCAATGTTATAATGATATTATATCACAGTTTTTTGCATTGCACAACACTTATTTTGTAAAAACTGGAGGTATTCATAAATGGCAAGAAAAAGAGCAAATGGAGAGGGTTCAATAAAACAAAGAAAGAACGGCACATGGGAAGGTCAATATTCCTTGGATGGCAAAAGAAAAAGCGTATACGGCAAGACACAGGCTGAGGTTAAAACCAAACTGCGAAACATACTGACAGAAATTGAAAATAACACCTATTCCGAACAGGGAAAAATGCTATTTACGGACTGGCTGAAGGAATGGCTCGAAGTTTACGCAAAGCCGAATGTAAAACCATCAACCTTTGACAGTTACCACGGCTATGTTTACAAGCATATCATCCCTTGGTTTCCCAAGGTAGCGATAAAGGATTTGAGGGCAGACACTCTCCAGCGTTTCTTAAATGATAAACTGAAATCAGGCAGGCTCGATAAAATAAAAAATCCTGAAACAGGAAAACTCGAAACAAGACCGGGCGGGCTGTCCGAAAAGACAATAAAAAATATTTATAATATGGTTCACGCAGCACTAAAACAAGCGTATATCAACGGCATTACACAACGAAATATAGCGGACATGGTAAAACCTCCAAAACAGAAACGCAAGGAGATTGATGTTTTTACCTTGGAAGAACAAGAAAAGATTATCAGAACTGTGAAAGGAAGCCATGAACGACTGGCATTCGGGATAACCCTCGCCTTGTTTACAGGAATCCGAGCTGGAGAACTTTCAGGTTTAAAATGGGAAGATATAGACTTCGAAAAATCCGAAATGAAGATACGAAGAACCTTAAACAGAGTCGGCTCACACGATGGAGTCAGTAAAACAAAAATCGTTATAGGAGAACCCAAGAGCGAGCGTAGCAAGCGAACAATTCCTCTACAGGGTTTTATACTTGCTATGTTAAAACAATGGAAAATACGGCAAATATGGGAGCAGAAACGAGCTGGAGAACTATATAACGATGACGGCTATGTTCTTGCAAACGAGTTCGGTGGCTATGTCGAGAACCGAACCTACCGAGATACTTATACAAAGATTTTGCAAGAAGCAGAGGTGCGGTATTTACATTTTCATTGTTTGCGACACACCTTCGCTACCCGAGCCTTGGAGGCTGGATTTGATATAAAAGCACTTTCAGATATACTCGGACACGCTGATGCAAGCACAACACTAAACCGATATGGTCATGCATTACCCGACCACAAACGAGCGGCAATGGAAAAACTGAATTTTTTATACAAAGAAGCATAATCAGGAAAGGGACCGGCTCTGCCACGGGCATCGTCAGTCCCTTTAATGAAACAAGGATGGGTAGCATATAGCCACCTGGTCCTTTTTTATTATAACATTACCAAAAGGAAAAAAGCAATAATTTATACCGCAAAATATACCGCAATGTACTTTTTTTATGGTTAAATTCAATTTAGTGCAATTAAAAAGAAACCGCATAAAATAAGGCTTTATTAAACATCTTTAATATCCGTTAAACTCAAAAACAACAACTCATAACCCGGAGGTCGTTGGTTCAAATCCGGCCCCTGCACCCACAACAAAAAAGCACTCATCAGAGTGCTTTTTTTGTTGTGCTTGTATGTGGCTGAATTTGAATTCTCTGCTTTTCCGGGTTATGAGCCCGAAGGGCGAATAATCGGAGGCACCGAGCCGAGCGCTGCCGGTGGCAGATGAAGCGAGGCGCAGGTGGTGCAGTAACACAATGAAATGAGCAACCTTTAGTGTTGCGATATTGAATTGATGTTACAAACCGGACCGTTGGTTCAAATCCGGCCCCTGCACCCACAACAAAAAAGCACCCACACGGGTGCTTTTTTATACAAGTTATCAAAACCTTTTATTCTCTATCTGTTCCTCTGCAGGTTTAAGGTGGAATTTATAATACTTCCGCCATTCACGGGGCGACATAGAGTACATCATTTTAAATTGCTTTGAAAAATATCCATCATCGTCTACCCCAACACTTTGAGCTATTTCGCTTATACTGTAATCGGTATTTTCAAGTAATCTTTTGGCTTTTTCCATACGGCGCTGTCTTATGTAACTTGCCGGAGTCTGATTTGTTTTATTTTTAAAAAACCTTATAAAATGATTTGGGTGCAAATAACACATTTTTGAAAGTACATCGTTTGAAAGGTCTTTATTTAAGTTTTCGTTTATATAATTTAAAATGCCGTCTATACGCTCATCACTCTTATTTTTAATTTCTATTTGCTGCGGTCCGGCTAAGGTTATAAAGCGTGAAATCAGTTGTAAAAGACAAGCCTTTATATCCAAGCTTCCGGTTACCAATGAACCCTTTATATTTGCATATTTTTTAAATAATGCAAGTGTTTTTTTATCACCTCTGGCACTTACCAGATATGGCAAATCCAATAGCTTGAATAAATCTGTTTCCTGCGGATACAAATCAAAATGTATCCAGTATTTTTCAAACCCCGTCAAATTATTGTTTCTGTAACTATGTGGTGTATTTGCAGGTATAAAAAACCAATCGCCTGCTTTGGCTGTATAATCAGCACCATCAATATTTATATAACAACTGCCTTTGGCAATAAAATAAAACTTATTCTGCTTAAAGCGATGCTTGTCTACGCACCAGTTGCTCTGAGGTTCAATTGATATGAAACCGCCGTTATTTACAACTGCATTTAAATTTGAAAGCCATACATCATAAATATATTCCAAAAAACCCACCTCTATCGTAAAATAATATGCTAGTTTTTTACAAGTTTTAAGTGATTAATTCTATTCCAAAAACATTATAACAAGTATATAATGTACTTGTCAAATAAAAAATTAAGGAGGCTTTTTTATGAGCTTTAATATGGAATGGGGTTACCCAAGAGAAGCCGAGCAGGCAAAAAAAGAAAGATGGCCTATAATTATACCCGTAGGCACTATGGAATACCACAGCGACCACTGCCCTTACGGATGCGATACATTGGTTGCTATGGGCATAGCTGAAAAAGTAGCACAAAAAATTAATGCTGTTGTTTTTCCGCCGATTTGGTACGGAGTAGCAAGCTATGCAGTTGGCGGACCTGAAAAAAACACTATTCAGGTTGACTGCGATACATTTGAAATATATATGTACAGTATTTTAAAATCACTGTTTAAAAGCGGTTTTAACAGAAAAGTGTACATATTAATCGCTCACCAGACAGAGGATTATCTGCCAATGACATTGGCTTGTATGAAAGCCGCTAAAAAACTTACCTTTGAATATCTTGACGAAACTCAAGGTCTTGGCTGGTGGGGCAATAATGATAATAAAGATTTTTACGAAAACCTTTCCGATACCGATAACCCTTGGAACTGGGTTCGTGTTATAAGAGCCGGTGTAATTACAGATGGAACAGAAACGCTTTTTTACCATCCCGGCGACCACGCAGGTATGTACGAGTGCTCTGACCTTGAGTATTTGTACCCGGGCGCAATTAAGCTCGACCGTCTTGGAGAAAGCGGCGACTGGTTTGCTGAAACTGCAAAAGATATGTCAATAGAGCTTGGCAAATATGCAATCGAAAAAAATGTAGATATACTTGTAAAAATGATGACAGACGAATAAAAAATATAATTACAAAAAATATCTCTTTAAATGACAACTTTTACCTTAAAAGAGTTGTCATTTTTTGTTTTTTGTGGTAGAATAGTTTTAAACATATTTACAAACATCAAATAGAATTTTGTGAGGTAATTATATGAATAAAAACTGCAAAAAATCATTATGGCTTATTATTATGGTTATAATATGCTGTATTGCAATGGCTGTAATTGAGGTTTTAATTGAGCCTGCCTATTTTGTTAAATCTGCATTAAAGATTTTGTTCTTTTTATTCATACCTATTGTTTTTTTGAAATTTCAGAAAGAAAAAGTTTTTGCAGACTCATTTGGGTTAAACAAAAAAAGCGTGGTCAGATTATCGGCACTTGGCATAATTATTTATGCTATAATTATGTTGGCGTATCTTTTAACCAAAGGGATTTTCAGTTATCCTGCATTGGTGAATTCGCTTTCAGCAGACCAAAATGTTGCTCAAAACAGCTTTATATGGGTTGCGTTGTATATTTCATTTTGCAATTCGCTTTTGGAGGAATTTTTATTCCGATTTGTTGCCTTTATAAAGCTCTCGGAATATACAACAAAAAATATAGCATACATATTCAGCTCATGCCTGTTTGCCCTGTACCATGTGGCGATGATTGGCACTTCCTTCCCATTCCCTCTGCTTATACTGGCATTAGTAGGACTGGCAATTGGCGGAGCGATATTTAATTATGTGGATGATAAAAGCAAAAACATTTATAACTCGTGGATTATTCACATGTTTGCTGACTTTGCAATTATGACGATATGGTACATTCATATTTAAATGAAACCTTTAAATTATATTATCAACCACAAAAAGGAGAACAATAATGAATAATTACAAAATCATCGCAAGCGACCTTGACGGCACATTGCTTAACAGTAAATCAGCTATTAGTGATGAAAACAATAAAGCAATTGAAACATTGTATAATATGGGGGTTAATTTTGTGCCGTGCACAGGCAGGTCGTACAGCGAGCTGTCCGAGGAATTAAAAAATAACCCAAACATCCGTTATTACATACTTACAAACGGTGCAATGATATACGATAAAATTACAAAGGATAAAATTTTAACCTGCATTTCAAACCAAACGCTAAAAAAAATAATTGATATTATTTATGATTACGATATACATATTATATTCAGAAGTAACGGCGTGCTATATGCAAACCCTGCTCAATGTGACAACGCCTCATTTGATTTATACAATATATGTAAGGACCATAGGCATGTTGTAACAAATTATGCAACATTTCTTGATGATTTTGATACAGCCATGAAATCAGCCGATAATGTGGAGGAGGTTTCCATTTTCTTTGACAATTTGGAAAAACTGCACGAATGCAAAAAAAGGCTTTCCAAACTCGACGAAATAAATCTTGTACACGGCTTTGTAAACAATCTTGAAATATTTTCAAAGGATGCAGGCAAAGGCAATGCAATTTTAAAGCTTTCGGATATGCTTGGCATAGAACACAGCAATACAATCAGTATGGGTGACAGCGAAAACGATATTTCAGCCATTAAGCTTGCAGGCTTGGGACTTGCGGTATCAAATGCGTGTGATAATTTAAAACAAGCGGCAGATGAGATTATTTGTTCAAACGATGAACACGCCGTAAAATATGTATTAACCAATTACTTTAAAAATTATACAAAAGAGAGGGCTTAATTATGACTAACGAAAATAGAAGCAGTTTTACAGGAAAGCTCGGCTTTGTGCTTGCAGCAGCCGGCTCGGCGGTAGGTCTTGGTAATATATGGAGGTTTCCTTACCTTGCGGCAAAATACGGCGGTGGTATATTTTTATTATCATACATAATTCTTGCTGTAACCTTTGGCTTTACACTTATGATAGCCGAAATTGCCATAGGCAGAAAAACGGGCTTGAGTGCAGTAAGTGCATTTAGCTCACTTAACAAAAAATATTCCATTATAGGCTACCTCGGTGCAATTATTCCTGCAATAATACTCCCCTATTATTCCGTTATAGGCGGATGGGTTACAAAATATTTGTGGGCGTTTTTATCCGGCGGTGCATCGGCAAGTGCAAGCGACGCATATTTTGGAAATTTTATAGTGCAAACAGGCGAGCCTGTATTATGGTTTTTTATATTTTTGGGTGTTACAGCACTTATAGTTCTTATGGGTGTTGAAAAAGGTATAGAAAAAGTAAGCAAAATTATGATGCCCATACTTGTAGTGCTTTCAATATTCATTGCAATATACGCTATGTTCCTGCCCGGCGCTATGGAAGGCGTAAAGTATTATATTATGCCCGATTTTGAAAAATTTTCAATTACAACAGTAGTTGCAGCTATTGGGCAGCTATTTTACTCAATGTCACTTGCAATGGGTATTATGATAACCTACGGCTCTTATATGAAAAAGGATGTTAATTTAGAATCATCGGTTACACAAATAGAGCTTTTTGATACAGGCATTGCTTTTTTTGCAGGTCTTATGATTATACCGGCAGTATTTGTATTCTCAGGCGGTACACCCGAAGCACTCGGCAAAGGCCCAAGCCTTATGTTTGTTACACTTCCAAAGGTATTTGATACAATGGCAGGCGGAACAATAATAGGTGCTCTGTTCTTTGTGCTTGTACTTTTTGCGGCACTTACATCATCCATTTCACTTATGGAAACCGTTGTTTCAATAGTATGCGACAAGTTTAAAATCAAACGCAGTATATCGTGCCTTATTGTGTTTTTATTATCGGTAGCACTCGGTATTTTATCATCACTTGGTTACTCTGCATGGGCAGATGTTAAAATAATCGGTATGCAGTTCCTTGATTTCTTTGATTTTACAAGCAACAGTATTCTTATGCCGATTGTTGCATTTTTAACCTGTATATTTGTAGGCTTTGTAATTAAACCGCAAAGCATTATTGACGAGGTTGAGCTTACAGGCAAATTTAAAAGGAAAAAGCTTTTTACAGTTGTTATAAAATATATAGCACCTGTATGCATAATACTTATTTTATTATCATCAATTCTTGACGTGCTTGGAATTGCCAAGATTTAATGTATAAAAATAAAGGTACATTATTTATACATTTGTTACTAAAATGTAATATGGCTATTGAAAAATAGCAAAATATAGGATATAATTATAATCAGTAATATATTTTTTCAATACAGGAGGATTTTAAAATGAAAAAAATTATTTCTATTTTAATGGCTTTAGTGCTTGTATTCTCACTTGCTGCTTGCGGCGGCGAAGGCACTAAAATGACTATGGGTACAGGCGGTACTTCAGGTACTTATTACGGTTACGGCGGTGTGCTCGGCCAGTATATAACAAATAACGCAGGTGTTAATGTAACAGTTGTTTCAACAGACGGTTCAAAGGCTAACATTCAGGGTATTGATGCAGGCAACTACCAGCTCGGTACAGTACAGTCCGATGTTATGGCTTACGGTTGGGAAGGTACCCGTTCTTTCGAAGCAGAAGGTAAGGTAGATTCTTTCCGTACAGTTGCAGGACTTTATGCAGAGGCTGTTCAGCTTGTTACAATGAAAGAGGATATTAAAAGCGTTGCCGACCTTAAAGGCAAAGCTGTATCAATAGGTGCTCCCGGTTCAGGCGTTTATTTCAATGCAATTGATGTACTCAAAGCTGCAGGTCTTACAGAGAACGATATTAAAGCACAGTATCAGTCATTCGCAGACAGTGCAGATGCTCTTAAGGACGGCAAAATCGATGCTGCATTTATAGTAGCAGGTGCTCCTACCCCTGCAATTACAGAGCTTTGCACAACAAACAATGCTTACCTTGTTCCAATTGACGGCGAAATTGCAGAAAAGATTATGGCAGATGGCCCATTCTACACAGAATATGTTATTCCTGCAAACACATACAATGGTCAGACAGAGGATGTTAAAACTGTTACAGTTAAAGCTACTTTAATTGTAAGTGCATCAGCAACAGAGGATGATGTATATAAACTTACAGCAGCTATATTTGATAATATTGATGCAATTACATCTGAAAACGCAAAAGGCGCAGAGCTTAGCATAGAAAATGCAACAAGTGGTATGACAGTACCATTCCACGCAGGCGCAGCAAAATACTTTGCTGAAAAAGGCGTAGATGTAGCTGTTGAATAAATTTTAAAATAGTTAAGGTTTGGCTGCGACGATGCTTTGCCGCAGCCAATTTTAATGTCAGGAGGAATTATGGCTTTTTTCAAAAAAAACAAATCAGCAGAACAAGCTCCTATGGATTTAGATGCAGTAATGAAAAAGTTTGACAGAGAGTCAAACACCCGTGTATGGGAAGGCGTACCAAAGGTTGTTGTAACCTGTATACTTGCAGTATTTTCGCTATTCTGCCTTTATGTAACACTTTTTGCGAGCTGGCTTGAGGAATTAAGGCTTACAACATTTGTTGCTTTTATAATACTTTTGGGCTATATTGTATACCCCGCAAGAAAAGGTCAGCAAAAAACCAATTATATGCCCTGGTACGATATTATACTTATGATTTGCGGTACAGGTGCATTTACATATTTTGCAGTAAATGCTTTAACCATAATACAGCAAGGCAGTAACTTTGCGTGGTATCAGATTGTTATAGGTATTTTGGGTATAATTTCGCTTATGGAGGTATGCCGCCGCAGCGTTGGCTTACCTATTATAATTGTAGCAGGTTGTTTTATTGTGTACGCACTTACAGCAGGGCTTTCAAACCCTACACTCTGGGGTAAGCTTAATTATATTGTACACTATCTTTTCTACGGAAAAGAAGGCATACTTTCAACACCTATTAATGTTTGTTCAAAATTCATAGTTGTATTTATAATATTCGGCGCATTTTTAGAGCGCACAGGCATTGCCGATTTCTTTATTAAAATATCCAACTCTGTTGTTGGTGGATTTTCAGGCGGTCCTGCAAAGGTTGCCGTTGTAGCAAGTGCTATGGAGGGTATGGTTTCAGGCTCATCAGTTGCAAACACAGTTGGTTCAGGCTCGGTTACCATTCCGCTTATGAAAAAAACAGGATATAAACCTGAATTTGCAGCTGCAGCAGAGGCTTCTGCCTCAACAGGCGGACAGATAATGCCCCCTATTATGGGTGCAGCGGCATTTTTAATGGCAGACTATGTTGGCGTGCCATACAGTAACATTGTAGTTCGTGCAATATTACCTGCTATACTTTATTTTGCAGGTATTTTCATAGCCGTTCATCTTGAAGCGAAAAAAGAGGGCTTAAGAGGTCTTACAAAAGAGGAGCTTCCAAAGCTTTTGCCTCTTTTAAAGCAAACATATTTATTATTACCGCTTATAATATTAATTTACCTTGTAGGCACAAGTCAGAAATCTATACAGTATGCGGCAGCAATTGCAATAGTTGTGGCAATTGTGGTTAGCTTTTTTAACAAGGAAAACCGCATAAACCTTAAAAAGATATGGGAAGCCCTTGCCGCAGGCGGTCAGGGTATGATAACCGTTGCGGCGGCGTGCGGCGTTGCAGGCATAATTGCAGGCACAATCACAATGACAGGCCTTGCAAATATAATGATAAACGGTATTGTTGCCCTTGCAGGCAGTAAGGTTATTATAGCACTCTTTTTAACTATGCTTTGCTGTATTGTACTTGGTATGGGTGTACCAACTACCGCAAACTACTGCATAATGGCAGCAACCTGCGCACCTATATTAGTCAGAATGGGTGTACCTGCTATTGCAGCTCATTTCTTTGTATTCTATTTCGGTATAGTTGCCGATTTAACACCTCCTGTTGCACTTGCGGCTTATGCAGGTGCGGCAATTGCACAGGCTAATCCTATGAAAACAGCATTTACAGCAACCAAGCTTGCAATAGGCGCATTTATCGTACCTTATGTATTTGCTCTTAACCCTGCTATGCTGTTTATAGATACAACTGCAGTTGAGGTTATACTTATTTGTGCAACATCTTTAATCGGTATATTTGCGGTATCATCATCACTGGAAGGCTACCTTATGCACCGTATGTCGTGGTTCGAACGAGTTTTAAGTGCAATTGGCGGATTGCTTTTAATATATCCGGGGTTAGTTACTGATATAATCGGCTTAAGCCTTGTTGCAATAATTGTTATTTTACAGATTTTAACACGCAAAAAAGCAAATGCTTAATGATTTTATGCAGATTCTCCTTAAAATTGGAAAATCTGCATTTTTTTATTAAATATGATTGTATTTTTTTTGTTTTTATGATAAAATAAATTTATATTACAAATTACAAAGGAGATTAAACAAATGAAAAGAGAAAAATTTTCATCAAGACTTGGATTTATTCTCATTTCTGCCGGCTGTGCAATCGGTCTTGGTAATGTATACCGTTTTCCGATTTTAACAGGTTCTTATGGCGGTGCACTTTTTGTGCTTATTTATATTGGATTTTTACTTCTTATGGGGCTTCCTATAATGACAATGGAGCTTTCTGTAGGCAGAGCAAGCCAAAGAAGTATAGCATCATCCTTTGATGTACTTGAAAAGCCCGGTCAAAAATGGCATTTATTAAAATATATGGGCATTGCAGGCAACTATCTTTTAATGATGTTTTATACTACCATTTCGGCATGGATGGTAATTTATTTCTTGAAATATGCAAACGGCTCTATAATGCAATTTTCAACCAGTGAGGAGCTTGGGAATGTTTTTGGTGGCATTGTAACAAATACAAATCTTATGATTATAGCTACATTTGCAGTTATACTTATTTGCTTTGGAGTTTGCTCGTTAGGCTTACAAAAAGGTGTTGAAAAAATCACCAAATATATGATGCTTGCACTTTTTGTATTAATGATTGGCCTTGCAATTTATTCATGCACACTTTCAAATGCAGGCGAAGGTCTTAAATTCTACCTTATACCAAACCTTGACGGAGTGAAAGAGCATGGCTTGTGGACTGTTATATCTGCTGCAATGGGACAATCGTTCTTTACACTTAGTATAGGTATAGGCTCCATTGCAATATTCGGAAGCTACATCAGCAAGGACAGGAGCCTTACCGGTGAGGCACTTACAATACTTTCACTTGATACATTTGTTGCACTTATATCAGGACTTATAATATTCCCTGCATGCTTTACCTATAACAACGGTGTGACAGCAGATGCGTCTACCGTTGGTGCAAGCTTTTTATTCACTACACTTTCAAGCATTTTCAATGCAATGCCGGGCGGAAGGGTTTTAGGTACATTATTCTTTGTATTTATGATATTTGCGGCATTTTCAACTGTAATCGCAGTTTTTGAAAATATTATGTCCTTCTGGCTTGAGCTTACAAAGCTTAACAGACGCAAAGTTGCAATTATAAATATTATATTAATATTCTTGCTTTCACTGCCTTGTATACTTGGATTTGCTGTATGGTCAAATGTACAGATTGCAGGCAAAGGTATTATGGATTTAGAGGACTTTACAGTATCTAACATTATGCTTCCGCTAGGCAGCTTGTTCTATGTACTGTTCTGTACTACCCGTTACGGCTGGGGATGGAACAAATATTTTGAAGAGGTTAATACCGGAAAAGGTCTGAAACTTCAAAAATGGCTCAGACCATACTTATCGTATGTATTGCCTTTGGTTTTAATAGTAGTATTTGTAGTTTCAGTATTTTAATTCGGGGTAATATTTAATGAAAATAGTAATACAGCGGGTTCTTGAGGCAAAGGTTGAAGCAGACGGTAATATTACAGGACAAATCGGCAAAGGATATTTGCTTTTGCTTGGAGTTTCCAACAGCGACACAACCGAAATTGCCGACAAAATGATAGAAAAAATTTCAAAACTCAGAATTTTTGAGGATAGCGGCGGCAAAACAAATCTTAGTATAGGTCAGGTTGACGGCGAGGTACTTGTAGTTTCGCAGTTTACCCTGTATGCCGACTGCAAAAAGGGCAACCGCCCAAGCTTTACAAATGCAGGTGCTCCAAGCCTTGCAGAGGCAATTTACGAGCATATAAAAGCAAGATGCAACGAGCTTTTCAAAAATACCCGGTGTGGTGTTTTCGGAGCGGATATGAAAGTATCGCTTGTAAACGACGGGCCTTTTACCATTGTGCTTGACAGTAACGAAATTTTATAGATTATAATAAGGATTTATCTTCCGCGAAAAATGTTGAAAAAAATTAAAAAAAGTATTGACTTTATCGATTTAATGTGGTAAATTATTAATAAGCAAATGCGTTTGAGCAGAAATAAGTAAGTGTGTGAAAACCTTGAGAGAGTTGCCGGTTGGTGCGAGGCAATGGCGGAAGCATAACCGAATACCTTCTGCGAGCAGTGCACCGAACAGGCTTTTAGCTTAAGTAGGCTGCAACGGGTGTTCCCGTAACAGGACTGAGGTATTTGATTGATACCTATAAAGGCCAATACCGTGAGGCATTGGTGAATTGAGGTGGTACCACGGACTAATTGCCCGTCCTCTGTTATATTAATAGGAGGACGGGATTTTTTATACCTATTTTCCGTCCAAAACAATAAAGAAAGGATGATTTAAAATGGTATTAAAAATTGGTATGTTGGTAGTATTTTTTGCAATTATGATTGCTGTGGGACTTTATTGCCGAAAAAACTCAACCGATGTTAACGGCTTTGTATTAGGCGGCAGAAATGTAGGCCCCTGGCTTACAGCATTTGCTTATGGTACATCTTATTTTTCAGCAGTTATTTTCGTTGGCTATGCAGGTCAGTTTGGTTGGAAGTTCGGTATTGCATCCACCTGGATTGGCATAGGCAACGCCCTTATAGGCTCACTTATGGCATGGGTTATACTCGGCAGACGAACAAGGCTTATGTCACAGCATTTAAAAAGTGCAACTATGCCTGAATTTTTTGGAAAGCGTTATGAAAGTAACGGTCTTAAAATTGCCGCATCACTAGTTGTATTTATATTCTTAATCCCGTATACTGCTTCTCTTTATAACGGACTTTCAAGATTATTTTCTATGGCGTTTCCGCAAATCAGCTACACCGTTTGCGTTATAGTTATGGCAATACTTACAGGTATTTATGTTATTGCAGGCGGATATATGGCAACAGCAATTAACGATTTTATTCAGGGCATTATAATGCTTGTAGGCATTGTTGCCGTAATAGGAGCTGTTCTTAATTTAAACGGCGGCTTTACCGAAGCACTTAACACACTTGCACAGGTAGAGTCAGAGGGTACTGCACCGGGAGCATTCAACTCGTTCTTTGGCCCCGACCCGCTTAACTTGCTTTTTGTTGTAATTTTAACATCACTCGGTACATGGGGATTACCTCAGATGGTACAAAAATTCTATGCTATTAAAAGTGAAAAGGATATTAACAAAGGCACAATAATATCGACAATATTTGCGCTTGTTGTTGCAGGCGGCTGCTATTTCCTCGGCGGTTTTGGCAGACTTATGAATATTGATGTTGCAAGCCTTGGTTACGATGCAATTATACCTTCTATGCTTGAAGGCTTACCTGATTTACTTATAGGCGTTGTAATAGTGCTTGTGCTTTCAGCATCAATGTCTACCCTTTCATCGCTTGTGCTTGCATCAAGCTCTACCCTTACACTCGACCTTATTAAAGACAATATTGTTAAAAACCTTTCAGAGAAAAAGCAGGTTTTCATAATGAGGTTTTTTGTTGTAATATTTATTGTAATATCTGCATTTATTGCTATTAATAAAGACAAATTAGGCTACATAGCAGATATGATGGGTATTTCCTGGGGTGCTTTGGCAGGTGCATTCCTTGCTCCGTTTATGTACGGACTTTACTGGAAAAAAGCTACAAAAGCCTCTGTATGGGCAAGCTTTATATTCGGCGCAGGAATAATGATTTTAAATATGCTTATCCGCCCGATGTTCCCGCAGATTATTCAGTCACCTATTAACTGCGGTGTTATAGCAATGCTTGGCGGACTAGTAATAGTACCTGTTGTAAGCCTGTTTACTCAAAAGCAGAATCCTGAAAATGTTTCAGAAATGTTTTCATGCTACAGCAATGAAGTTGTGGTATCTGCAAAAGAATCACTTGGAAATAATTAAAATATACTTATAAAGGGTATGCGGCAAAAAGCCGCAGCCCTTTACGGCTTTAAAACAAAGGAGATAAATTTATGCCAATTACAGAAATTTTACAGAAAAATGCGGATTTTTATCCAAATGATGTAAGCTTGGTTGAAATAAATCCTACAAACGAAAACCGCTCCCGTTTAACCTGGAGAGAGTATTCGCTTATAGAATCAAACCCCAATCAGGCATACAGAAACGAAATTACATGGAGCGAGTTTAACAAGCGTGCAAACCGCTTTGCAAACTTTCTTTTAACAAGGGGGATTAAAAAAGGCGATAAGGTTGCAATACTGCTTATGAACTGTATAGAGTGGCTTCCTGTATACTTTGGTATATTAAAAACAGGTGCAATGGCAGTTCCGCTTAATTACAGATATTCATCTGACGAAATTAAATACTGCCTTGAGCTTGCTGATGCAGATGTTATAATTTTCGGACCTGAATTTACAGGCCGTGTTGAGCAAATATGCCACAGGGTAAAACGAATTAAAATGTGGCTTTATCACGGTGAGGACTGCCCTACCTTTGCTGAAAGCTATGACAGCCTTGTATCCTATTGCTCTACAAAAAGCCCAAAAATACAGCTTACAGACGATGATGATGCTGCAATATACTTTTCATCGGGTACAACAGGCTTTCCAAAAGCTATTATACATAAGCACCGTAGCTTAAGCCATGCCGCAAGAGTTGAACAGGCACACCATAGCCAGACAAAGGACGATGTTTTTCTCTGCATACCTCCGCTTTACCATACAGGTGCTAAAATGCATTGGTTCGGAAGCTTTTTAGTTGGCGGTAAGGCTGTAATACTTAAGGGTACTCAGCCTGAATGGATATTAAAAGCAGTATCCGAGGAAAAGTGCACAATAGTATGGCTTTTGGTGCCTTGGGCACAGGATATACTTGATGCTATTGACAGAGGCGATTTAAAACTTGAAAATTACGAGCTTGAGCAATGGCGATTAATGCATATAGGTGCACAGCCCGTACCGCCAAGCCTTATAAAAAGATGGAAATCAATATTCCCCAATCATAAATACGATACCAACTATGGCTTATCTGAGTCAATCGGACCGGGATGCGTGCATCTTGGTGTTGAAAATGAACATAAGGTTGGCGCAATAGGTAAAGCAGGCTTTGGCTGGGAAACAAAAATTGTAGACGAAAACGGAAACACCGTAGCACAGGGTGAGGTTGGCGAGCTTGCAGTCAAAGGCCCCGGCGTTATGACAGCATATTACAAAGACGAAAAAGCCACAAATGATGTGTTAAAAGGCGAATGGTTATATACAGGCGATATGGCATCGGAGGATGAGGACGGATTTATTTTCCTTGTTGACAGAAAAAAAGATGTTATTATATCGGGCGGAGAAAACCTTTACCCCGTACAGATAGAGGACTTTTTAAGAAAGAACGACAAAATATACGATGTTGCAGTTATCGGTCTTCCCGATGCAAGACTTGGTG
>JAZSPJ010000168.1:0-12515 GCA_045537365.1 Clostridia bacterium | reverse complement strand
GGAGCACCGCAATATCCCATACTTGAGCGCAAACCGCCTATTAACTGGAATACTGTATCTGCCAATGGGCCTTTATAAGGTACACGGCCTTCAACGCCTTCGGGTACAAGTTTTTTAGAGCCTGTCTGGAAGTAACGGTCTTTACTGCCCTTTTCCATTGCGGCAATTGAACCCATACCACGATATACCTTAAACTTTCTGCCCTGATAAATTTCGCTTTCTCCCGGACTTTCCTCACAGCCTGCCAAAAGGCTGCCTATCATAATAAGGTCAGCACCAGCGGCAATTGCTTTCGGTATATCTCCTGAATATTTTATACCGCCATCTGCAATAACAGGAACATTGTATTTTTTAGCTACTTTGGCTACCTCATATATTGCTGTAATCTGCGGTACACCAACACCTGCTACAATTCGTGTTGTACAGATTGAACCGGGACCTATGCCTACTTTAACTGCATCAGCACCTGCTTTAATAAGCTCCTCTGCCGCCTCTGCAGTAGCAATATTACCTGCAATAACATCTATATCAGGGAAATGTTTTTTAACAAGCTTTAAGCAATTTAAAATGTTTTGTGAATGACCGTGTGCCGAATCGAGCACCAATACATCAACCCTTGCATCGTGAAGGGCTTTTACACGGTCTAAAACATCATCGGTAATACCGATAGCCGCACCTGCAAGAAGTCTGCCATGAGCGTCCTTAGCGGCATTTGGATATTTAACACTTTTTTCAATATCTTTAATTGTTATGAGACCCTTTAAATTACCGTCATCGTCAACAAGCGGAAGCTTTTCAATTTTATGACGTCTTAAAATTTCCTGTGCCTCATCTAAAGTAATACCCTCTTTTGCAGTAACAAGGTTTTCGGTTGTCATAGCATCCTTGATTTTTTTGGAGAAATCAACCTCAAATCTTAAATCTCTGTTTGTAAGTATACCAACAAGCTTACCGTCAACAGTAATCGGCACACCGGAAATTCTGAACTTGCCCATTAAAGCATCTGCATCGGCAAGAGTGTGCTCGGGTGATAAGAAAAACGGGTCAGTAATAACACCATGCTCGCTTCTTTTAACCTTATCAACTTCAGTAGCCTGTTGTTCAATAGTCATATTTTTGTGAATTATACCAACTCCGCCCTCACGAGCCATAGCTATTGCCAATGCTGACTCTGTAACAGTATCCATAGCAGAGCTGATTATGGGAATATTTATTCTAATATTTTTAGTTAGTTGTGTTGAAAGTTCTACCATATTAGGTGTTACATCTGATTTTTGAGGAACAAGCAAAACATCATCGAATGTAAGACCTTCGTATGCAAATTTGTCGTTCATAATAAAATTCCCTCCGTATAAATATATGTTTTTAACATTATACTCTTTTTTGTAATAATAGTCAATAATATTTTAATAACTTTGTTAATTTTGCCTATTATTTTTTTGCTCTATTGTGGTATACATACACAAACTTGGCTTGATTTTATACTACTTTTTATGGTATAATCGTTTCATAGACAAAAACACAAAGGAATGATGTTATGAAATCTACAGGAATAGTAAGAGAGATTGATAAACTTGGAAGGATTGTACTGCCCGTAGAATTAAGGAGAACACTTGAAATCACCTCAGGCGACTTAATAGAGTTTTTTACAGAGGGCAATGCGGTAATACTAAAAAAACAATCAAAGCTATGCCATTTTTGCGGAAGCGATGCATCGGTAACACAATTTAAAGGCAGAAATATATGTACCGAATGTATTGACGAGTTAAAAAAGCAGTCCGAGCCAAACAAGTTTCAGGATAATTTTAGTTTATAAGGAATGTAAAAATGAAATACCAGCTTAAAAAGTTTAAAACCGAATTCAGCGTTACAAGAATTGCCAACATACATTATTTTGAGTTTACATCGCAATACCAGACTATAAAAGAACGCCATAATTTTTACGAGCTTTTGTATGTTGATAACGGCGAAATAACCGTTGATGCTGATAATTACAAGGGTATACTATCCGATAACCAGCTTATAATACATCAGCCAAACGAGGTACATTCGCTTGCATGCAACACCGGCATTGCGCCGAATGTTATAATAATCGGCTTTGAATGTAATTTAGACGAGCTTAAAAATTTTTCTCATAAGCCCTTTATATTATCCGCGGGTCTTAAAAAAATCTTATCGGAAATTATGCAGGAGGGTATGAGCGTATTCGAGCCGCCATACAACACCCCTATCAAGGATATGAAAAAAAAGGAAGTTTATCCCTTTGGGGCTTATGAGAACCCTGCCAAATATGGTTATATTAAACCCTGCAGACGCAACCGAAACAAGAGCGGCTGTTAAATGGGCAATCGACCATAAAGGCCCTGTATATTTAAGACTTGGCAGACTTGGTGTTGCACCTATATTTGATGAAGCTACATATAATTTTGAAATGGGCAAAGGTATAACCTTAAAGGACGGCAACGATGTTACAATTATAGCAACAGGTCTTATGACGGGTATGGCACTTGAGGCTTGCGAAATGCTTAAAGCAGAGGGTATAAGCGCAAGAGTTATAAATATTCATACCATAAAGCCGATAGATGCAGATATTATTGTTAAAGCATCTAAAGAAACAGGCGCAATTGTAACCTGTGAGGAGCATAATATAATTGGCGGTCTTGGCAGTGCAGTTGCCGAGGTACTTTGCGAAAACGCTCCTTGCCCAATGGTGAGAATAGGCACAAATGATGAATTTGGTGCAAGCGGTACACCTGCCGAGCTTTTAAAAGCTTATGGACTTACTGCAGAAAATATTTGCGAAAGTGCAAAAAAAGCAATAGCAAAAAAATAATTTAACATTACAGATTAAAGGGACTGTTTTAAAAGAATGTTTCGGAATGTCGACAAGCGCCATTTTCTACAACATATTGGTATAAATCGTTTTGATAGATACCTTTCGTAGGGTTCGGCGGTTTCCGACGAACCGTAAATTTGACTTTTTAAACAGCCCCTTTGTTGGAAATGATATACTGATGAGGTTTTAGACTTATGAAAAACAGACTTACATATAAACACACAATGGTGTGCTGCTTTATGGCATATATAACGGGCGCAATTGTAAATAATTTTGCACCGCTTTTGTTTTTAACATTTCAAAAAAACTACGGGCTTACTGTACCACAGCTTGCAACACTTGTTACCGCAAATTTTGTTACGCAGATGATTGTTGATTATATCGGAGCTAAATACGCTTATAAAATAGGCTACCGCACAACTATAATAACGGCGATGACTTTTTCGGCAATAGGTCTTACTTCTATGGGAGTGCTGCCCGATATTATGCCAAACAGCTATGCGGCACTTTTAATATCGGTAGTTTTATACGCTGTTGGCAGCGGGCTTATTGAGGTTATGGTAAGCCCTATGACAGAGGCGCTGCCCACTAAAAACAAGGAAGCTATTATGAGCCTTATGCACTCTTTTTATTGCTGGGGCGTAGTGTTTGTTGTGCTGATTTCCACCTTGTATTTTAATGTAATTGGTATAGAAAACTGGAAATACCTTTCGGTATTGTGGGCGGTGTTGCCTGTTGTTACGGCTCTTATGTTTACGCAAGTGCCCATTTATACACTTGACGGCGAGGATGACGAGCCGGTAAAGGTAAAGGACTTGTTCAAAAACAAGCTGTTTTTTGTATTTATGATTCTTATGATATGCTCGGGTGCTTCGGAAATTGCAATGGCACAATGGGTATCATATTTTGCGGAGGACGGACTTGGTGTTTCAAAAACATTGGGCGATTTGCTCGGTGCATGCCTGTTTGCAGTATTAATGGGAGCTATGCGCGTGTACTATGCAAAATACAGCGAAAAGCTTAACCTTGTGCGTGTTTTAAAATACTGCTCTCTTTTGTGCGTAATAAGCTATATTTTGGCTGCCCTTGTTCCAAACCCTGTAATTGCACTTGCAGGCTGTGGCCTTTGCGGTATAACGGTTGCACTTATGTGGCCGGGGGTATTGAGTATTGCATCAAATATAATGCCAAAGGCAACTGCGGCAATGTTTGCAACCCTTGCAATCGGCGGCGATATAGGCTGTAGCCTTGGCCCTCAAATGGTATCTTTGGGTGCATCGGCCTTTGCAATTAACGGCTCACCTATAAAGGCGGGGCTGTTGTGCTCTATTGTTTTTCCTGCTGTTATGTGTATTGCACTTAATGTACTGTCCAAAATGACGGCAGGGCAACAAAAAAACTTGTAAAACACTGCGTTTTTTAGTACTATTTATCATTGACAAACATTATAAAATAGTAGTATTATTTTAGTATTGATATACTATGCAAAAATATATAGCGGAAAGGTATGAATATAATGGGTTTAACACTTACAGAGAAAATTTTAAAAGCACATACTGTTGACGGCGAGTTTAAAAAAGGCTGCGAAATCGGCATTAGAATCGACCAGACCTTAACACAGGATGCAACAGGAACAATGGCGTATCTTGAGTTTGAGGCAATGGGTATACCGAGGGTAAGAACCGAACGCTCGGTTGCATATATCGACCATAACACTCTGCAGTCGGGCTTTGAAAACGCCGATGACCACAGATTTATAGGCTCAATAGCAAAAAAACACGGCATATATTTTTCACGCCCCGGTAACGGAATTTGCCATCAGGTGCATCTTGAAAGATTTGGAGCACCGGGTAAAACCCTTATCGGCTCGGACAGCCATACCCCCACAGGCGGCGGTATAGGTATGATTGCCATTGGCGCAGGCGGACTTGATGTTGCTGTTGCTATGGGCGGCGGAGCTTATTATATAACATACCCTAAAATTGTAAAGGTTAACTTAACCGGAAAGCTGTCACCCTGGGTTTCTGCAAAGGATGTTATTTTACAGGTGCTTCGTATAATGAGCGTAAAAGGCGGCGTAGGTAAGGTTATAGAATATTGCGGCGAGGGCGTTAAAACCCTTTCGGTGCCCGAGCGTGCTACAATTACAAATATGGGTGCAGAGCTTGGCGCAACCACATCAATATTCCCGTCGGATGAAATCACAAGAGAATTCTTAAAGGCACAGAAAAGAGAAAATGTATATAAGGAGCTTTCGGCAGATAGCGATGCTGTGTATGACGAGGAAATAAATATCGACCTTTCAAGCCTTGTTCCGCTTGCAGCTTGCCCACATTCACCCGATAATGTAAAATCGGTTAAAGAGATAGGAAACCTTAAAATAGATCAGGTGTGTATAGGCTCGTGCACAAACAGCTCACTTGTAGATATGCTCAAGGTTGCACACATATTAAAGGGGAAAACAGTACACCCCGATGTATCACTTTCTATCGCACCGGGCTCAAAGCAGGTACTTAATATGCTTGCACAAAACGGCGCACTTTCCGACCTTATAGATGCAGGCGCAAGAATACTTGAAAGTGCTTGCGGTCCTTGTATCGGTATGGGACAGTCGCCTAACTCAAAGGGTATATCGCTTCGTACCTTCAACCGTAACTTTGAGGGCAGAAGCGGTACTAAAGACGGTCAGATTTACCTTGTATCACCTGAAATGGCGGCAATATCGGCACTTACAGGCTACCTTACCGACCCAAGAGAAATCGGAGATATGCCTGAATTTAAAATACCTGATGAATTTATTATAAACGACAATATGATAGTTGAGCCTGCAAGTGTGGAGGATGCAAAGGATGTTGAGATTCTAAGAGGTCCTAACATTAAGCCATTCCCCGAAACACACGAGCTTGACGATAAAATTGAGTGTAAATGCTCGCTTAAGGTTGAGGATAATATCACAACCGACCATATTATGCCGGCGGGTGCAAAAATACTTCCGCTTCGCTCGAACATTCCTGCAATAAGCAAATTCTGCTTTACTGTATGCGACAGCGAGTTCCCCGAAAGAGCCGAAAAGCTTGGCTCAAGCATAATTGTGGGCGGCTCAAACTACGGTCAGGGCTCATCAAGAGAGCATGCGGCACTTGCTCCGCTTCACTTGGGTGTAAAGGCTGTTATAACAAAATCTTTTGCAAGAATACACCGTTCAAACCTTATTAATGCAGGTATACTCCCGCTTACATTTAAGTGTGAGAATGATTACGAAAAAGTATCGCAAAACGATGAGCTTAAAATAGAAAATGTTATTTCGGCAATTAAAGAGGGCAAAAACCTTACTGTTAAAAATGTTACAACAGGCGAAAGCTTTGAGGTAATATGTGAGCTTTCCGACAGAGCAAAGGATATAGTTCTTGCAGGCGGACTTTTAAGCTATACAAAATCACAGTTAAAGTAAAGGAGAATATAAAATGGCTAAAATAGAGATGAAAACTCCCCTCGTTGAGATGGACGGAGACGAAATGACACGAATAATATGGAAACAGATTAAAGATATTTTAATCAATCCCTATGTAGATTTAAAAACCGAGTATTATGACCTTGGCCTTGAATACCGTAACGAAACAAACGATCAGGTTACAATTGACTCTGCCGAGGCAACAAAAAAATACGGCGTTGCAGTTAAATGTGCAACCATTACACCGAATGCCGACAGAATGACAGAGTATAATTTAAAAGAGATGTGGAAATCGCCAAACGGCACAATAAGAGCCATTTTGGATGGAACAGTTTTTCGTGCACCTATACTTGTTAAAGGTATTACCCCGTATATACCAAGCTGGACAAAGCCAATTACCATTGCCCGTCACGCTTATGGCGATGTGTATAAAAATACCGAGATGCAGGTTTTGGAAGGCTCAAAATGTGAGCTTGTATGTACCGATAAAAACGGCAACGAAACAAGACAGCTTATTCATAACTTTGATGGCACAGACGGTATTATTCAGGGACTTCATAATACCGATAAATCCATAAAGAGCTTTGCAAGATGCTGTTTCAACTACGCGCTTGATACAAAGCAGGATATATGGTTTGCCACAAAGGATACAATAAGCAAAAAATACGACCATAGATTTAAAGATATTTTCAGAGAGATATTTGACGCAGAATATAAGGATAAATTTGAAAAAGCGGGCATAGAGTATTTCTATACACTTATAGACGATGCCGTAGCAAGAGTTGTCCGTTCAAACGGCGGTTATATATGGGCATGCAAAAACTACGACGGCGATGTTATGAGCGACATGGTTGCAACCGCTTACGGAAGCCTTGCAATGATGACAAGTGTGCTTGTATCGCCCGACGGTGTGTACGAGTATGAGGCGGCACACGGCACAGTTCAAAGGCATTATTACAAGCACCTAAAGGGCGAGGAAACCTCTACAAACTCCGTTGCAACACTTTTTGCATGGACAGGGGCGCTTCGCAAAAGGGGCGAGCTTGACAGCTTACCCGAGCTTGTTAAATTTGCCGATAACCTTGAAAATGCCACAATTGAAACCATTGAGGAGGGCGTTATGACGGGCGACCTTTACCTTCTTTCTACCCTTGAAAATAAGAGAAAGGTAAACACAGAGGACTTTTTGAAAGAGATTAATTTACGCCTTGCGAAAAAATATTGATTTAAAAAATATTGTATAATATGTAATAAAAATCAAAAAATGGTTAAAAACTATTGACAAAATGCTTTCAATATCGTAAAATTTAAAGTAAGTTCAAAAAAATGAAACAGGGGGCTTTTTATTATGAAAAAGTATTTAGCAATTGTAATGGCTGCAGTTCTTGCAGTTACATGCTTTGCAGGCTGCGGTAAAACCGAAACTGCAAGCGACGAATTTGTTATCGGTGGTATCGGACCTATTACAGGACCTGCTGCTGCTTATGGTAACGCTGTTATGAACGGCGCTAAACTTGCAGTTGAAGAAATCAACGCTGCAGGCGGTATTAACGGTATCAAAATTAAATTTGATTTCCAGGATGACGAGCACGATGCTGAAAAAGCAGTAAATGCTTACAACACATTGCTTGACAACAATATGCAGGTGCTTATGGGTACTGTTACAAGCACACCTTGCGTAGCTGTTGCTGCAAAAGCAGCAGAGGACAATATGTTCCTTCTTACACCATCAGGTTCAGCTGTTGATTGTATCGCATCTGATAACGCATTCAGAATTTGCTTCAGCGATCCTGACCAGGGTATCGCATCTGCACAGTATATTGCACAGAACGATGTAGCTAAAAAAGTTGCTGTTATATACAACAGCTCTGATGTATATTCAGATGGTATCTACCAGAAATTTGCTGCAGAAGCAAAAGAGCAGGGCCTTGAAATCACAACAGCACAGGCTTTCACAAAGGATTCTGCAACAGACTTCACAGTACAGATTCAGAAAGTTAAAGAAAGCGGCGCAGAGCTTTTATTCCTTCCTATATACTATCAGGAAGCTGCTTTAATCCTTACACAGGCAGACAAAGCAGGTTTAGATGTTAAAGTATTTGGCTGCGATGGCCTTGACGGTGTTATCGACCAGCTTGGCGACAATGCTGCAATTGCAGAGGGCGTAATGCTTCTTACACCTTTTGCTGCTGATGCACAGGATGAAAAAACAAAAACATTCACAGCTGCATATCAGGCTGCTTACAACGAAGTTCCTACACAGTTCGCAGCAGATGGCTATGATGCTATTTACACAATCAAAGCTGCTATGGAAAAAGCAGGTATTGACGATGCATCAATCAGCGCATCAGACCTTTGCGATGCTCTTAAAGCAGCAATGGTTGAAATTGAAGTTGATGGCGTAACAGGCGCTATGAAATGGTCTGCATCAGGTGAGCCTATGAAAGAACCTAAAGCTATGGTTATTAAAGATGGCTCATATAAAGCAATGTAATAATAGTTGCCGAATTTGTATTATAACTTTAATTTAAATTAATATTTAACATATTAGGCTATTAATTAATTTAATAGCCTAATTGTGCTATTATGACATATTTGTGTTTTTTGGATTTTAAACCCCCGAAAAATATATATTTGTATTTACTAAAGGAGCAATTGGTATGAATTTTTTGTCTTATTTAATAACCGGCATAAGCCTGGGCAGTATTTATGCTCTTATAGCTTTGGGTTATACAATGGTTTACGGTATAGCCAAAATGCTTAACTTTGCTCACGGCGATGTTATAATGATAGGCGGTTTTGCGGTTTATACGGTTATGACTATTTTAAGATTGCCCGTATGGCTTGCAATTATATCGGCTATTATTGTATGCGTTGTGCTTGGCGTAACCATTGAAAAAATAGCCTATAAGCCTTTAAGAGGCACATCACCGCTTACAGTACTTATAACTGCTATCGGCGTAAGCTATTTTTTACAAAACCTTGCATTGCTTATTTTTGGCTCGGCTGCTAAAAACTTTAACTCAATTGTGCCCGAGTTTTCAATAGGCACACAGGTTAGAATAACGGGTGAAACAGTTGTAACCATAGTGGTTACAGTTATTATAATGATTGTGCTTACCACATTTGTTAATAAAACAAAAACAGGTAAGGCAATGAAAGCAGTATCCGAGGATAAGGGAGCTGCACAGCTTATGGGTATTAATGTAAACCGTACAATTTCAATTACATTTGCCATAGGCTCGGCGCTTGCAGCAATTGCAAGTATGCTTTTATGCTCAACATACCCGCAAATAAGCCCATATACAGGCGCAATGCCCGGTATTAAAGCATTTACTGCGGCGGTATTTGGCGGTATAGGCTCTATACCCGGCGCTATGATTGGCGGTGTTGCTCTTGGTATAATCGAGAGCTTAAGCAAAGCCTATATTTCGTCACAGCTTGCGGATGCAATTGTTTTTGGCGTGTTAATTGTTGTATTGCTTGTTAAGCCTACGGGCCTTATGGGCAAAAAGATAAGTGAAAAAGTGTAAGGGGTGATACCGTGAAAAAGATTAATTTAAAAAGTTCGGCAAAGGATAAGTTAATTACATATTCACTTGTAATAGCCGCTTTTGTTATTGCACAGCTTATGGTATCAACCGGTATTGCATCCAACAAATTTTCCGGTCTTTTGGTGCCGATATGTGTAAATGTGCTGGTTGCTATGGCACTTAACCTTGTAGTTGGTATATCGGGCGAGTTAAGCCTTGGCCATGCAGGCTTTATGTGTATAGGTGCTTTTGTGGGAAGCCTTTTTAGTATAACAACACAAGGCGTTTTAACACAGACCTGGTTAAGATTTCCGCTTGCACTTATTATTGGCGGTATAATTGCCGCAATAGCAGGCTTTTTAATCGGCATACCTGTATTAAGGCTTCGTGGCGACTATCTTGCAATTGTAACACTTGCATTTGGCGAAATTATAAAAAATATATTCAATAATATGTATTTGGCTTACGATAAAAACGGTTTGTTTTTCTCTTTAAGCTCGGAAAAGGTTGCATCGCACGAGTTTGACTTTGCCACAAAGGTTGACCTTATAAAAGGTGCACAGGGTATAACAGGAACTCCCGGCGATTCGCAGTTCTGGATTGGCTTTGTGGTGATTATGATAGCGCTTTTTGTGCTTTTGAACCTTGTAGACTCCAAAACAGGCAGAGCAATTCAGGCATCGAGGGATAACCGTATTGCCGCAGAGGCAATGGGTATAAATGTAACCCGCTCCAAAATGACAGCGTTTGTTATTTCTGCATTTTTTGCAGGTGTTGCAGGCGTGTTGTATTCACACAACCTGCACACTCTTACCGCATCAAAGTTTGACTATAATCAGTCTATAATGTTTTTGGTATTCGTAGTGCTTGGCGGCATGAAAACTATGAGAGGTTCAATAATTGCGGCGGCAATATTATATGCATTGCCGGAGCTTTTGAGAGCACTTGCCGATTATCGAATGATTTTATATGCAGTAGTGCTTATTGCTATGATGATACTTAACAACAACGCAAAGTTTATTGCATTTAAGGAAAAAATTGCTCCTAAAAACATAATTAAGGCTATAAAGTCTAAAGAAAGGAGCGCAAAATAATGGCTATACTTGAAACAAAAAATTTAGGCATACAGTTTGGCGGGCTCAAAGCAGTAGACGGTCTTGATTTAAAAATAGAAAAAGGACAGTTATATGGTCTTATAGGGCCAAACGGTGCAGGTAAAACCACAGTATTTAATATGCTAACCGGTGTGTATCAGCCAACGGGCGGTACTTTCTACCTTGACGGCGAGGAGCTTAAGGGCCTTGATCCTGTTCAAATTAACAAAAAGGGTATTGCAAGAACATTCCAGAATATTAGGCTTTTCAGCGAAATGACTGTTATTGACAATGTAAAGGTTGGCTTGAATGAGAGCATAAAATACAGCCTGTTTGAAGGAATATTTCGCATAGGTCGTTTTAAAAAGGCAGAGGCTGAAGCAAAGCAAAAAGCTATGGAGCTTTTAAAGGTGTTCGGGCTTGATGGTGAGTACAAAACCCTTGCAAAAAACTTACCTTATGGTAAACAGCGTAAGCTTGAAATTGCAAGAGCTCTTGCTACCAATCCGAAATTGTTGCTTCTTGATGAGCCTGCGGCGGGTATGAACCCAAAAGAAACCGCAGAGCTTATGGATACAATTAAATTTGTAAGAGATAATTTTGATATGACAATACTTTTGATTGAGCACGATATGAAGCTTGTTGCAGGTATATGCGAAAAGCTTACTGTACTTAACTTCGGTACAGTGCTTGCACAGGGCGATACACAGGAAGTGCTTAACAACCCAAAGGTAATAACCGCCTATATTGGCGAGGACGATTAATTAAAGGGGGATAAAAATGCTTAAAGTTGAAAATCTTCAGGTATATTACGGTATGATTAATGCCATAAAGGGCATCTCCTTTGAGGTTAATCAGGGTGAGGTTATAGCACTTATAGGTGCAAACGGTGCAGGCAAAACCACAATATTGCACACAGTTACAGGGCTTATTTCACCAAAAGAGGGTACAATAGAGTTTGAGGGTACAAACCTTGCAAAAATCCCTGCGCACCAAATAATATCACTTGGTATGGCACATGTACCCGAGGGCAGGAGGGTGTTCCAACAGCTTACTGTATACGAAAACCTTGAGCTTGGTGCATATATTTTAAAGGACAAACAGCAAATCAAGAAAAACCTTGAATATGTGTACGCACATTTTCCAAGGCTTGAGGAGCGTAAAAACCAGATAGCCGGCACACTTTCGGGCGGTGAACAGCAAATGCTTGCAATGGGCAGGGCGCTTATGTCAAATCCCAAAATATTGCTTATGGATGAGCCTTCTATGGGCCTTTCGCCATTGCTTGTAAACGAGATTTTTAAAATTATTCAGGAAGTTTCAAAGGACGGCACAACCGTACTTTTAGTTGAGCAGAATGCAAAAAAAGCTCTGTCGATAGCCGACAGAGGATATGTGCTTGAAACAGGCAAAATAGTGCTTTCGGGTTCAGCCGAGGAGCTTTTGAATAACGAGGAAATTAAAAAGGCATATCTCGGAGAATAAAAAAATAAATGGGCTGTTTAAAAAGTAAAATTTACGGTTCGTCGGAAACCGCCGAACCCTACGAAAGGTATTTATCAAAACGATTCATACCAAAATATTGTAGGGAATGGCGCTTG
>JAZSPJ010000032.1:0-6900 GCA_045537365.1 Clostridia bacterium | reverse complement strand
TGAAAAGTATCACCCAAGCACTCCGGCCGAGTGCAGAAATCTAAAAAATAATTTTAAGTTGTAAATAAACAAAAAAGGAGATATTCAAAATGGCAAACAACATGACACTTCTCGTAATGGCAGCAGGTATGGGCTCACGCTTCGGCGGTATAAAGCAGCTTGAGCCGGTGGGCGAAAACGGTCAGATAATTCTTGATTATTCTATTCACGATGCCCGCCTTGCAGGATTTGATACAGCGGTGTTTGTTATCAGGAAGGACATTGAAAAAGAGTTCCGTGAGGTTGCAGGTAAAAGAATTGAAAAAATGATGGATGTAAAATATGTATTTCAGGAGATGGATAAGCTTCCTGAGGGGTATGTACTTCCTGCAGACAGGACGAAACCATGGGGCACAGGTCACGCAGTTTTATGCGCAAAGGACGAAATAGATTTTCCGTTTATCATCATAAATGCTGATGACTATTACGGTCAGTCAGTATATAAAACTATGCACGATCATCTTGTTTCAAGCGACGATATGTGTATGGCAGGCTACAGCCTAAAAAACACACTTTCGGAAAACGGTACAGTATCCCGCGGCGTTTGCCAGACAGAAAACGGTTATCTTATGGGTGTAGTTGAGCACACAGCTATATCTAAGGACACCGAGCTTGATAAAGACTCAATTGTATCTATGAATATGTGGGGGCTTAAACCACGCATTTTTGATGTTCTTGAGCGTGATTTTAAAGTATTTCTTGATAAGGATATAAATACTCCGAAAAGTGAGTTCTTTATTCCGTCTGTTATAGATAAGCTTATCCATACAACAGATGAGAAGGTAAAGGTATTACCTACAAACGAAAAATGGTACGGTATGACATATAAAGAGGATATGCCTATTGTTAAGAAGGCAATAAGCGAGCTTACATTAAAAGGTTTTTATAAATTTTAATTTTAGGGAGATATAAAAATGACGATTAAAGATTTAAATGATATTATAAGCAAGTTCGTATCTGGCGGTGAGTGCGACAGATACGGTAACGGTCATATAAACGATACATATTTAACATTGCCTATGCAAAACATTTTGCAGAGAATTAATACAGATGTATTTAAAAATCCCGATGAGCTTATGGAAAATATATTAGGTGTTACCGAGTTTTTAAGAGAAAAAATAGTAAAAGCAGGCGGTAATCCTGAAAGAGAAACTCTTTCGGTTGTAAAAACCCTTGACGGACAGAGCTATTACAGAAACGAAAACGGTGATTGCTACCGTATGTATAAGTATATAGACGGCTCAAAAACTGTTGACTGTAATCCAACACCTGATGAGCTTTGCAATGCGGCAAAGGCTTTCGGTAAATTCCAGAAAATGCTCAACGATTATCCGGCATCTAAATTGCACGAAACAATTGTTGATTTCCATAACACCCCTGACAGATTTAAAAAGCTTAAAGAGGCTATCGAAAATAATCTTGCAGGCAGACGGGACAGTGTTAAGGATGAAATAGATTTTGCACTTTCATGCGAAAGCTGGATTTCAAAGGTAACCGACGGTCTTGCCGATGGCTCAATACCGCTTAGGGTTACACATAATGATACAAAAATCAACAATGTACTTTTTGATGCTGTGTCAGGCGAGGCTATTTGTGTAATTGACCTTGATACAGTTATGCCCGGCTCGCTTTTATACGATTTTGGTGATGCACTCAGAATAGGCGCGGCTACTGCCGATGAGGACGAAACTGACCTTTCAAAAGTAGAGTTCGACCTTAATATGTTTGAAAGCTTTACAAAAGGCTTTTTCGAGGAAATGAAGGATTGTCTTACCAAAAGAGAAACTGAGCTTCTGGCATTTTCGGCAAAATTACTTACTTATGAGTGCGGTATAAGATTTTTAACAGATTATTTAAACGGCGATACATACTTTAAAATCCACAGAGAGCATCATAATCTTGACCGTGCAAGAACACAGTTTAAATTAGTTGCCGATATGGAGAAAAAGGCAGAAAAAATGGAAAAAATCGTTAATAAGTATGCACAATAATCCGGAGGTGTACAAATGAGAGTTATAGTATGCGAAAACTATCATGAAATTTCAAAAAAAGCGGCTGAGATAGTTGCAGAGCAAATTAATGTAAAACCCTTCAGTGTGCTTGGTCTTGCAACAGGCTCTACACCAATCGGTATGTACCAGAATCTTGCTAAAATGAATAAATCGGGCAAGGTTGATTTTTCAAATGTTAAAAGCTTTAACCTTGACGAATACTATCCGATTAATCGCTCTAATAACCAAAGCTATTACTGGTTTATGAACGAGCACTTCTTCTCTAAAATCAATATCAAGCCTGAAAATACACACATACCAAACGGCGAATGTCTTGATGCCGATAAAGAGTGTGAGGAATATGAAACATTAATAGATAATGCCGGCGGTATAGATTTGCAGATTCTCGGCATAGGTCAGAACGGACATATCGGCTTTAATGAGCCCGGTGTTAATTTATGTGCTAAAACTCACTTGACTGACCTTACCGACGATACAATTGAGGCAAATTCACGCTTTTTTGATAAAAAAGAGGATGTACCCACAAAAGCTATAACAATGGGTATTTCGTCAATACTTAAGGCTAAAAGGATTATACTTCTTGCAAGCGGCTCAAACAAGAAAAAGGCTGTTGAGGAGCTTATGGGCGATAATATCACAACAAAAAATCCTGCAACACTTTTAAAGGTACACCCCGATGTGATTTTAATTTGCGATAAATCAGCTTGCTCATATTACGATTTGGGTGTGGATATTGGCGGTACAGCAATTAAATTCGGTGTTATAGACGGCAATGAGGTGGTACATAAGTATAAAGTAGATACAAATACTGAAAGTGCCGATGCACTTGTTGAGCAGATTACCCGTGAGTACGAAAAAATATCAAAGGATTATCCTATATCCAAAATCGGTGTAGGAGTACCGGGATGCATTATTAATAATTGCATAAGTGCAACTAACCTGCCTTTTAATAATTATAATTTAAAAGAAAAGCTTTCCGAAAAAACAGGTATGCCTGTAAAGGTTGAAAACGATGCAAACTGTGCGGCTCTTGGAGAGGCGCTTGCAGGCGCAGGTAAAGAGTATAAAAATATGATTATGATTACACTGGGTACAGGCGTTGGCGGCGGCATAATTATAAAGAATAAAATTTATCACGGCAGAGGCGATGCAGGTGAGATTGGTCATTTTGCCATTAATTATGATGATGACGATGCAAAATGCGGTTGCGGTCTTACAGGTTGTTTTGAGCAGTATGCATCTGTAACAGCACTTGTAAAGCTTGCAAAAAAATATGCAGAGCAAAATCCAGATTCAAAGCTTAACGCACTTTATAAAGAAAACTCAAAGCTTGACGGTATGCTTATATTTAAAGCTTATGACGAAGGCTGTGATGTAGCAGATGCCGTTTTGGATGAATATGTAAATCGCCTTGCAGTAGGCATTAAGAGCTTAAGATTTATTTTCAGCCCTGATATATTTGTACTTTCAGGCGGTATAACCTCAAGAGGAGATGTATTGCTTGAAAAGCTTAAAAATGTTATAACTATTGATATACCGATAGAGATTTCATCACTTAAGAGCGATGCAGGTATATATGGCGCGGCACTTATGTAAAGGTAGTGATTTAAATGAAAGTTATATATAAAAACTGTAATGTATACGGCAAAAATACCGATATTGAGGTAACTGACGGTAAAATTACCGCACTTGGCACTTTGGATGCTGACGGTGTTGATTTAGGCGGTTTAAAGGTGTATCCCGGTCTTGTGGATATTCATATTCACGGCTGTGTTGGCCACGATACAATGGACGGTGTTTACCTTAACGAAATGTCAGCCTTTCTTGCAAAGGACGGTATAACCTCCTGGTATCCCACGACTATGACAATGCCCTTTGAGGATTTAAAAAGGGTAACCGACTTTGATATATCAAAGGTAAAGGGTGCAAATGTACTGGGCTTCCATTTAGAGGGTCCGTATATAGCAAGCAAGTATAAGGGCGCACAAAATGAGGATTATATTGCAAAGCCCGATATTGACGAGTTTAATAAATATAATAATGTAAAGCTTATTACCATTGCTCCTGAAGCAGAGGGGGCTATGGAATTTATTAAAAACTGCAATGCGGTTGTATGCCTTGGTCATACAGATGCAAATTATGATACTGCAATTGAGGCAATAGAAAACGGCGCAAACTGTTTAACCCATACATTTAACGCTATGCCTCCACTCCATCACAGAGAGCCGGCGGTTATAGGTGCGGCAATTGAAAAGAATATTTATGTTCAGCTTATATGCGATGGACTTCATATACATAAGTCTGTTGTAACGGCACTTTATAGAATTTTCGGAGCTGACAGGGTAGTGCTTATAAGCGATAGCTTAGCACCGAACGGTATGCCGGACGGTGAGTACGAGCTCGGTGGTCAGACAGCTTATGTTGTAAACGGCGTTGCAAGGATTAAATCGGGTGCACTTTGCGGAAGCACTACAACTTTAATGGGTTGTGTGCGAAAAGCAATTGAGTTTGGGATACCCGAATATGATGCATTTAAAATGGCATCCGAGACACCCTGCGAACTTATGGGTATAAATAAGGGTAAAATTGAAATTGGCTACGATGCCGATTTTGTAGTTGTTGATAATAGCTTGAATGTGGTAAAAACTATTATTGGCGGCGAGGAATTTAATAATTAAATTAAAAAGCGTTGCAATTTAATTTGCAACGCTTTTACTTTTAATGTATTACTCTACCACAACGCCTTTTTTGAGTATTATGTTAGCATACAAAGCACTTTCGCCTGTCATTATAACTGCATAAGCTTTTTTTGCACGCTCATAAAATTCAAATCTTTCGATTTTTTCAATATCCTCATCTGTATAAGGCTTTATTATTTTTGCGTATTCGTCCCAAATAGGTGTTTCTACTGTATCGCCGGGTGTTTTATCCATTATATATACCGGTTTTTGATATGTATCAAGCGGAAACAATTTGAGCATTGCATTCAAAAGGTCGGGTACATTGTGTCCGTCGCATCTTATGCAGTTTGCATTAACACTCTGACCGGGAAAATTACCGTCACCTATAACGATTTCATCGCCGTGTCCCATTTCCATCATAACCTTTAAAAGCTCTGGTGATATAATACTTGGTACTCCTTTTAACATTTAAATTACCTCCGTTATATTTTTGTATTTTTAGTATAATACCATAATCAAATTTTGTCAATCGCAATTACATGAACAGTATCGTTTAAAACCTTAAAATGTACATCGAATTTATCAAAAATCATATTGTATGTTCTGTCATCATTATGATATGCAGGTCTTGGGTCATCGGCAAGGCACTCTATAAGCCCATTTATTTTATCGGGCGGAATAATGCTTTTTAGCTCATCGCTTATACTAACCTTTAGCTTATAGTCCCAGTTTTCATCTGAAAAACTGCCTGTAGCATCGGCATGGCTGTCGCAGTTTGCAAGGTATGGTTTTATGTCATATATAGGTGTGCCGTCAAGCAAATCAGCACCACGCACATATATAGAGCCATCCTTTACACAATCTATTTTAACAGACGAAAGCCCAAGTTCGTTAGGTCTGAAAGGGGAGCGTGTTGCAAATACGCCGACACGTGTGTTACCACCAAGACGGGGAGGACGCACTGTTGCGTGAGTGTTATCATAAGAAGCTTTGTTAAAGCCGAATATAAGCCATAGGTGCGAAAAATTTTCAATACCTCTAATCATATCAGGATTGCGGTATTTTGGCTCAAATATAATTTTTGCGGTCAATTCCATACACCGTCCGCTTTGACGGGGAATACCGAATTTTTCTTTAAAATCAGTTTTAATATACGCAATAGGTTTTATAATATGTTCCATTTTTACCTCTTATTAATGTTTTACATAATTATACAATATCGGCTTAAATATTTCAACCTTATTTTAAAAAAAACATTATTTTCTATTGACTTAAATTCAAAATAGTATATAATTAAAATATACTGAATTTGGAGTTAAAATAATGAATATAAACAAAAGAGCAATAATTGCTGTGTTTTTGTGCGTATTGGTATTCGCATCCACAGTTGTATATGCTGATGCCGGTATTACAGAAAGCGGAATATACGACCCTCAGAATTATTTAAGTGAGGAAACACGGCTTTATATAACAAATAAAAACAATTCCCTTTATATTAAGACGGGCGCAAAAATAATATTTTTAATTACTGATATTACGGGGGAGGATACCCTTGCGGATTATGCAAACCGTATGTTTGACGGTGAGGGTATAAATAGCTTTGGAGATAAAAACAGCGTGCTTGTTGTTATATCGCCGCAGGGTAAGGATTATTGGGCAAAATCGGCTGTTGCTGTAAGCCAGAGTATTAACGAGGAGCTTTTGGGCGATTACCTTACAGAAAGCTTTGAACCGTATTTTGCCGAGGGCAACTTAAATAAAGGTGCTGTGGAGCTATACGACAGAATTGCAGGCTGGTATTTTCAGCACTATACAATTTCGGATTTGAGCGCAGAGCAAGAAATTCCTGACGGTACACAAGGCTCAGGAAAATCAAATTCCCTGCTTGAAATAATTGAAAAAATCCTGTTTATAATTTTGCTTTTACTGGTATTTGGTGTAATTACATTGTTTATAATAAGGTATCTTATAAAAAGTGAAATCAAGAAAAGGCGAAACAGCGTTGCAAATATTATAGACCATACTAATATTGATGAAATTATAGCAGAACTTCCCGATATTCCTAAAAAATCCTTTGATGATGATTATGAAAAAACCGCACCTGAGGATTTTTCAAATGAAAACAAGTCGGAGGCCAAGCGGTCTTAGGAAGACAACAATGGGCACCA
>JAZSPJ010000084.1:0-3426 GCA_045537365.1 Clostridia bacterium | reverse complement strand
CCTGTAAGCATTTCATACATTACAACACCAAGTGAGTAAAGGTCGGTCTTACAGTCTACATAACCGCCCCTTGCCTGTTCGGGTGAAATATAATGAACAGAACCTAATATATTATCGGTTGCAGTCATTGTAGAACCGCTTGTTGCTCTTGCAATACCAAAATCGGCAACCTTAACTCTGCGCTCGTTGTCAATAAGTATATTGTGAGGCTTAATATCACGGTGAACTATGCCTTTTTCATGTGCAGACTGAAGTGCATCACAAATCTGATATGCAATGCTTAAGGCATCTTTTGTATCTAAAGGTGCGTTGTTGGAAATATATTTTTTAAGTGATATGCCGTCTACATATTCCATAACTATGTAGTGACGCTCCTCATGTACACCTACGTCATAAATCGAAACAATGTTAGGGTGTGTAAGATTTGCTGCAGCGGTTGCTTCAGTATTAAAGCGTTTTAAAAACTCCGAGTCACCCTCCAAATCGTCGCGAAGTACCTTGATTGCAACTATTCTGTTTAAAAGCTTACAGCGTGCCTTATATACATAAGCCATACCGCCTTTGCCTATTTCCTCTAAAATTTCATATCTATTATTAAATACTCTTCCTGTCATAGTAAATTCACCCCTCTTATATCTCTGCTATCAATACCGTAATGTTATCCATACCGCCGTTATTATTGGCGAGATCGGTATATTCGTGTTTTAGTACCTCAATATCGGTCTGGTCTTTTGAAAGATTTAAAAGCTGTTCGTCGGTAAGCATATTTGTAAGCCCATCGGTGCACATAAGCACTCGCTTGCCCTGAACATCAGATACCTTGAAAATATCTGCCTGGACTGAAAATTCTGTGCCGATTGCTCTGGTGATTATATTTTTCTGAGGATGTGTATAAGCTTCCTCTTTAGTGATTACATTCTTTTCTACAAGTGCCTGAACATAAGAGTGGTCTACGGTGATTTGTTCGATGTTTTCGCTTAAGTTATCGATTATATAAAGCCTTGAGTCGCCTACATTGGCTACATAAAGGGTATCGCCCCTTACAATGCACACAACGGCTGTTGTACCCATACCTTTTAATTCCTCATCCTCGGATGCAAGATTGTATATCTGTGTGTTTGCTTTCATAATAGCTTTTGTAAGCAAATCCTTAATCTTTTCATCCTCGTACTCGGCATTATAATCGTACTTTTCGCTTATAAATTTACATATAGTTTCGCATGCCATAGTGCTTGCTTTTTTGCCTGCCTTATGACCTCCCATACCGTCGGCAATAACAAAAACGCCGTTTTTTTCGTCAGCCTTGCCGAAAGCATAACAATCCTCGTTAATTTTTCGTACTTTGCCGACATTAGTTAGTGCTGTTATTTTCAACGCTATCACCCCTTAATTGATTGTTTTTGTCTATTTGTTTTTCACGGTTTCGCCTTAGCTGACCGCAGGATGCGGAAATATCACTGCCAAGCTCTCGTCTGACAGTAACGGGTATACCGTATTTTTCGATTATATTAACAAAATCTGCTATTTTTTGTTTGCTTGGTTTTTTAAAATTATTTTCCTCTACATTATTTACGGGTATTAAATTTATATGGCACAACATACCCTTAAGCTTTTTTGCTAATTTGTGTGCCGACTGTGCATTATCGTTTACACCGCTTATTATGGCATATTCAAAGCTTATACGGCGGTGTGTTTTATCTATGTATTCCTTACAGGCGTCAATTAACATATCTACATTATATGCGTTGTTTACAGGCATTATGGCACTTCTGGTATCATCGCTTGGTGCGTGTAGGGAGATTGAAAGTGTTACGGGAAAATCAAGCTCTGCAAATTCCCTTATTTTTGGCACAACACCGCAGGTTGAAACAGAAATATGTCTGAACCCTATATTCAAGCCATCGGGATTGTTTACATTTTTTAAAAATTTAACTGTGTTTTCATAATTGTCAAAAGGCTCGCCAATACCCATCATAACGATATTTGATATTCTCTCGCCTATATCCTTCTGAACAAATAAAACCTCGTCAAGTATCTCTCCTGCAGTCAAATCCCTTACCTTACCGCCTATTGTTGATGCGCAGAATTTACAGCCCATACGGCAACCCACCTGACATGATATACAAATTGTTATGCCGTGCTTATAGTACATAACAACACTTTCAACAGCATTGCCGTCTGCCAGGCGCAAAAGATATTTTTTTGTTTTATCGAGCTTTGACTCCCATTTTTGTTCTATCTCTACTGTGCTTATATATGAGTACTCGGCAAGTTTTTGGCGGAAATCCTTTGAAATATCAGTCATTTCATCAAAGCTCTCTACGGCTCGTGAAAGCCACACAAAAATCTGCTTTGCCCTGAACTTTTTTTCGCCAAGAGAAATAATAAAATTTTCAAGCTCCTCGTAGGTTAAATCCTTTAAATTAATCATATTTACTCCGTTTTAATAAATTTTGCCACAAAAAAGCCGTCAGAGCCGTCAATATGAGGATATAATGTGAAATACCCCTTATTTTCACGGTTTATTGCATCAATTGCAATCAGGCTGAAGTTTTTGTTTTCATCAAGAAACCTTTTAACATTGTCCTCATTTTCCGTCTTTTCTATGGTGCAGGTGGAAAATATAAGTACACCTCCGCTTTTTACATAACGGGATGCGTTATTTAGTATTTTAAGCCCTAAATCTGCAAGCTCTTTTATATCGCCTTCGGTGCGGTTGAATTTTATATCGGGCTTTTTGCGAAGTATTCCAAGTCCGGAACACGGTACATCGCACATAACTGTATCTGCAACACCTTTTAAAGCTTCGTTATATACCGATGCATCGCCCAAATCTGCATTAATTATATCTATACCAAGCCGTTTTGCATTTTCTTTTATTTTATCAACCTTATTAGGGTAAATATCATAAGCATAAATTTTGCCCTGATTTTTCATAAGCTCGGCGCAAAAGGTAGCCTTACCGCCGGGGGCTGAACACATATCTATAACAGTATCACCCGGCTTTACATCTGCGCACAATACCGAAAGTGCCGATGCCATATCCTGTATATAAAACATACCGTTTTTATACAAATCAAGGTTTTCTATACCGCTTAAATTATCACACTCCACCATACAGTTAAGTTTTTGCGATATTTCGGGCTTTAAGACTTTTGAATTAAAGCCTTTTTTACTCAGGCTTAAAGCAAGTTTTTCTGCGTTCGTTTTTAAGGTGTTTGCACGCAAAGTAACAGGCGCTTTTTGGCTGAATGAATCAAGTAAATCTTTTGTAAATTCATAACCGAAATTTTTAATCCAGCGGTTTACAATCCATTCGGGATACGAATATTTTATGTGAAGTGCCTCATCGGTTTTGTCGCCGTTTCCAAGGCTTCTGATTACAGAGCGAAGCACTGCATTAACATAACCTGAAAGCCTTTTGGA
>JAZSPJ010000016.1:0-2674 GCA_045537365.1 Clostridia bacterium | reverse complement strand
ACTACCCCTATGGTCGTCAAGTATTATTTTAAATATATTTAAATTTGTGTAAAAACACACAAAAATATTTTTTTAAAATATGCAAGTTACAGACGCCCACTCGCCGTCTTTATTTATATCACTTATTGAAATGCCCTGCTCTTTCATTGCACTTGTTACATCGGGAAGTCTTTCGTGTATTATACCGGAGCATATAAAAACTCCGTTTTCATCTATAAGCTGTTTAACAACGGGCAAAAGAGCAATAATTACATCTGCAACAATATTTGCAACTATTACTTTATACTTTGTATTGCCAACTGTTTTTATAAGCTCCTTATCGGTTAATATATCGCCCGAATACACCTTATAATTATTTATATCTACATTGTTCATTCTTGCATTGTCATAAGCTGTATGTACAGAATTCGGGTCAATATCAAGTGCAACGGCATCGGTTGCTCCAAGCATCAGAGCAATTATAGAAAGTATACCGCTTCCGCAACCAATGTCAAGCACATTTTTTGTTTCGGTTATATACTTTTCAAGCTCGCATATACAAAGCTTTGTACTGTTATGTGTACCTGTTCCGAAGGTAAGACCGGGGTTGACTTTAAATATTATTCTGTCGGTTTCGCCTATGTACGGCTCCCACTCCGGCTGTATAAGTATTTTTTTGCCTACCTCAATAGGTTTAAAATACTTTTTCCAGTTATTTGCCCAGTCCTCAGAATTAACCTTGTCTATTTCAAGCTCAAGTCTGCCGAATTCGCCGTCTTCATGCTTTGTTTTAAGGCTTTCAAGCATCTGTCTTACAGCCTGAACTCTGTCGTTTAAATTTTCATCACTTTCTATATAAAATATTATCTTTGTTTCACCGCGCATACTTTCTACAAGCTCTTTGTCGACATAATCCCAGTATTTCTGATTATTTTCCAAAAACTCGTTAAATTCGTTTTCATCCTCTATCTGCACGCCTGTATATGATAAGTCGTACAATTTATCGCATACTGCATCTATACCCTGTGTGGATGTATATATGCATAACTTTATCCATTCCATATTATGCTCCTTGTATATGTCAGCCCATTATATCTTTTAAGGCATTACCAAGTATTTTAACGCCTTCAACAATCCTCTCATCGGTCATAGTGGAAAAATTAAGCCTGAAAGCTGAGCAGGGTTTATCCATATCAACCATAAATGTAGAGCCCGGCACAAACACTACCTTATGCTTTGTGCACTCCTTTGCTACTTCTTTGGTATCGTAATCGCCGTTCATATCGCACCACACAAAAAGTCCGCCCTTGGGATTTGTATGGCTCACCTGCTTTGGAAAATATTCGTCTATAGCATCAGTCATAACCTTGCATCTGTGTGCATAAAGCGCTCTGTTTTTATCGATATATTCATCAAGATTATATCTTTTCAAGAATTCGTATACCATGAGCTGCGGAAGCATACTTGTATGTACATCTGAAACCTGCTTTGCCACAACAACCTTTGCAATAACCTCTTTAGGCGCAACTAAAAAGCCTACACGGAGTCCCGGTGCAATAATTTTTGAAAAAGAACCGCTGTATGCAACAATACCGCAATCATCCATAGATTTTAAGGTTGGAACCCTGCTGCCGTCAAAGGTAAGCTCGCCGTACGGGTTATCCTCTATAATAAGGATATTGTTTTTCTTACATATCTCGTAAACCGCCTTGCGTTTTTCAAGGCTCATTGTATTACCCGATGGATTCTGAAATGTTGGTATTATGTAAAGTATTTTCGGGTTATTGCTTGTTTTAATAACCTCCTCAAGCTTATCAACATCTATACCGTCATCGCAAACGGGAACACCTGCAAGATTTGCATTGTAGCTTCTGAATGCATTTAATGCACCTATAAAGCTGGGTTCCTCCACAATTACAGTGTCGCCCTCATTAATTAAGCATTTTGTAATAAGCTCTATACCCTGCTGACCGCCTGAGGTAACTATAACCTCATCGGTTGTTGGGCAAATATTTTCCTTGCGTTTAAGCATTTTTATAATTTCTTCTCTCAAAGGCACATATCCCTCTGTTACTCCGTACTGGAGTGACAAAACAGGATTTTCTCTTAAAAGCTCTGATGCAATCTCTGCAAGCTCGTTATTCGGAAAAAGCTCAGGGGCAGGATTTCCGCCTGCAAGGGATATAAAAGACGGGTCGCCTGCAACTTTAAATATTTCTCTTATTGCAGAGCCTTTTATTTTGCTCATTCTTTCAGAAACTGTAAAATTTATATTATCTGCCATTTTGTCATTCCTCAATTCTTATTATAATATATATATTATACTCTTATTGAAAAGTAATGTCAACATTTGGAGACAATAAAAAATACGAAACCAAGCATATTGCCTGATTTCGTATTTGTTTAATTAAATTTATTCCTCAACGGTTTCGCTATCTGTAACTTCGGGCACTTCCTCCAAAGCAGGTTCACTATCCTCGCATTGTGTTTCGCAAGGTAAGCAATCACACTCTGTTGCCTCTAAAGTATCGCCCGCGCACTCTGCGGTTTCGGTGTAAAGCTCATAATCATATCCGCTGTTTTTTACCTTTAACATACATATACCATGTGCAAAAGGAACTATCATACTTAAAATTATATATTTAACCGCTTTTTTAGATTCTGTAGATTCATAAATTTTGAAAAGACATATAGC
>JAZSPJ010000052.1:0-1625 GCA_045537365.1 Clostridia bacterium | reverse complement strand
TCTACCACCGTAAAGGTTGTTGTTATTAAAAACGGTGAAATTATATTTTCATGCTACGAAAGACACTTAGCACAGGCGAGGCTTAAAACGGTAGAAATTTTAAACCGTATAAAGCCTTTAATCGGCGCTGATAAGGTTCGTGTAACAGTATCAGGTTCGGCAGGGCTTGGTGTAGCAAACAGCGCAAAGCTTGAATTTGTGCAGGAGGTATTTGCAACAAGCGAAATTATTAAAAGAGTCGCACCTGATACGGATGTGGCAATCGAGCTTGGCGGAGAGGATGCAAAGGTTATATTTTTCAGAGGAGTTACAGACTCACGTATGAACGGAACTTGCGCAGGCGGTACAGGTGCGTTTATTGACCAGATGTCGTCACTTTTAAATATTGATAATGATACATTAGACGAGCTTTCCTTAAATCATACAAAAATATATCCGATTGCATCAAGATGCGGAGTATTTGCAAAAACCGATATTCAGCCGCTTATAAATCAGGGTGCAAAGAAAGAGGATATTTCTGCCAGCATTTATCAGGCGGTTGTAAATCAGACTATATCAGGGCTTGTGCAGGGATATGAAATTAATGGTAAGGTAATGTTTCTGGGCGGTCCGCTTTATCATTGCAAGGGCTTAAGAGAGCGTTTTGTTAAAACATTAAAGCTTGGCGAGGAAAATGCTGTATTTCCTGAATACGGCTTGATTTCTGTTGCACTTGGCTGTGCAGTACACTCGGCATCGGGATATATGGAAATAGCTTTTGATAAATTAATTGAAAGCATTGAAAATGCAAAATGCGAGAGCGTATCCGATAGGCTTGAGCCGCTTTTTGCAAATGATGCCGAATATGAGGAATTTACAAAACGCCACCTTAGGGCAGATGTAGGTATTTCAGATATATCAACATATAAGGGCGATGCATATCTTGGTATTGACTGCGGAAGTACCACAACAAAAATGGTGCTTTTAGACGAGGATTTAAATATATTATATTCATATTATAACTCAAATAAAGGCAATCCTCTTGATGTAATACGCACACAGCTTGAACATATATACAGCATTATGGCGGACGGTGCAAAAATCAAAGCGAGCGCAGTAACGGGATATGGTGAGGAGCTTGCCTGTCATGCCTTTGGTATAGATATGGGTATAGTTGAAACTATGGCGCATTTTTATGCCGCTAAGTATTTTAATCCTGATGTTGACTTTATACTTGATATTGGCGGTCAGGATATTAAATGCTTTAAAATACGCAATAATGCAATCGACAGTATTATGCTTAACGAGGCTTGTTCGTCAGGCTGCGGCTCGTTTATAGAAACCTTTGCTGACCTTGCAGGCTACAGTGCAAAGGATTTTGCAAAGCTTGCACTTAAAGCAAAAAGCCCCGTAGACCTTGGCTCAAGATGTACGGTGTTTATGAACAGCGCCGTAAAACAAGCCCAGAAAGAAGGAGCGACTGTGGAAGATATCTCTGCAGGACTTTCCATTTCTATCGTTAAAAACGCCATTTATAAGGTTATAAGGGCTAAATCCCCCGAAGAGTTAGGGGAAAACATTGTCGTTCAAGGTGGAACGTTCTTAAACGACGCGGTATTACGCTCTTTTGAAAAAGAGATAGGTAG
>JAZSPJ010000125.1:0-2737 GCA_045537365.1 Clostridia bacterium | reverse complement strand
GATTAATCTCATCTATAATGTCTTTTAATGAATTTTTAAACTCCTCATCGGTTAAAGGCTCCAAATCCTCCTCAGGATAGTCTATAAGCACCTGAACATGGCCTGTTAAGGCAAGTATTTTTTCCCTTATAGCATTAATTTTTTGCGAGAGGCGTCCCTCTAACTGATTTACCGATACCTCGTGGCTTAAATTGGTTTTTGAATTTATAATATCTATAACCGACTCTGCCTCGCAAAGGTCTATCCTGCCGTTTAGAAATGCGCGTTTTGTAAACTCGCCTGCCGAAGCAGGGATTGCACCGGCATCAAGCACCGCAAGCAAAATCTGTTTCGTGCTTACAATACCGCCGTGGCAGTTAATTTCTATAATATCCTCACAGGTATAAGTGTTTGGTGCTTTCATTACAGAAACCAGCACCTCATCTACTGTTTTACCATCTTTATTTTTTATGTGTCCGTGATGTATTGTATGGCTTTTTACGGATTCAAGCTTTTTACCCTTTGAGCTGACAAATATTTTATCCGCTATTTCAATTGCACGGCTTCCGCTTATTCGTATAATGGATATACCGCCCTCGCCGTGAGGTGTGCTTATAGCCGCAATGGTTTCAAAAAGTTTCACACTTATCACCCTCTTTTATATGAATTTTTAAGGGGCTGTCTCAATAAGCAAATTTTTTTGCATAATTATCAAAAATTGTAGGGAGCGATGCCCACATCGCCCCTACAAAATGATTTTTTATACATCTTATTTGTTTATAAAGACAGCCCCTCATTATACTAAATTAATCGTTTTTCAATGCAATAACTACTTTTCTGTTTACACCCTGACCTATACTGTATGTTGTTACATACTCATGATCCTGAAGTGCTGTGTGTATTATTCTTCTTTCATAAGCATTCATAGGCTCAAGTGTTGTGTTTCTTCTTGTTTTCATAACCTTATTTGCAAGCTTGCCTGCAAGGCTTTCAAGTGCCGCTACTCTCTTTGCACGATAGTTTTCTGTATCAAGCGATACCTTTAAAAACTCGTTATCGCCTCTGTTTACGCAAAGGCTTGTAAGATGCTGAAGCGCATCAAGAGTTTCGCCTCTTTTGCCTATTACAATACCCATATCAGGACCCGAAAGCTCTACATTCATAGTGTCGTTATCAATAGATGTTTCAACAGTAACTTCCTCGCCCATTATATCAAAAAGTCCGCCTAAAAAGCTTTTTGCTCTTTTTTCAGGATTCGGAACAACGGTTACTTTAACAACAGCTTCTTTGTTTCCGATTCCCAAAAAGCCTTTTGAGCCTTCTTCTATAACTTCAACCTGAACATCGTCAATCTCAGCGCCAAGCTCTTCAAGTGCCAAAGCGATTGCTTCATCCTTGGTTTTTGCTGTTTTTTCAACACTTACCATAGCTAATTATCCTCTCTTTTTTTTCTTTTTGTTTTTATATCTTGCGTCCTTAAGCTCTTTTTTTATTCTAATCTGTTCGCTTTGAGCTTCGATTTCGGGCGCCAATTTCTTTTTATAATATCCGTTTAATGCAACAGTCTGCACAATTGCAAGTATATTTGAAATTATCCAGTACAAGCCAAGTGTTGCAGGCAAGGTAAAGGTAATCCACAAGGTCATAAGAGGCATCATAAGGCTCATAGACTTTGTCATACTCTCAGCGCTTGATGCATTGCCTGTATTTTTTTTCTGGTCGGGAGAGAGAACTCTTTCCTTTTTAACAGGCTCACTTGAATTCTTTTCTTCCTTCTTTTTATCCTTATTTGTCATCATAGTTGTAATTTTTGTCGACAAATATGTTGTAAAGGTTGCAATTATAGGCACAAGCCATAATACCGAAAGCTTTGAAAGCGACGGCGACTCTGCAAGGTTAATGCCGAAAAGGTCAAAGTTAATATAAAGCTTTTCAACATTCTCTGCAAGAAAAATCTGCAACTGATTTGCGGTTTTTGAAATATTCTCTACATTAATATCTAAACCTTCAAGAGCTTTTGAAATAACCGAAAGGTTGTCCTTATTACCAACAAGCTTATTCCATGAGCCTGTTAAATTTTCAATCTTATCAAAAGCAGTTACACCAATCGCCTGCAAAATCTCCTTATTTGACATGTGACGCATATATGTAAGCGGTTGATATATAACTCTGTAAAGCGCAAACAGTATCGGCATCTGTATTAAAAGAGGCAAGCACCCGCCTGCAGGATTAACACCGTACTCTTTATACAGCTTCATTGTTTCCTCGCTTAATTTCTGCTGGTCGTACTGATACTTTTCCTGAACCTCTTTAAGCATAGGCTGTATTTGCTGCATTTTTGTTGTAGATTTTTGCTGTTTTAAGGTAAGGGGCAAAAGTAACAGCTTAATTGCCACAGTAAATATAATAAGTGCCCAACCGTAATTACCTACAACATCATAAATAATACCGAGAATATATCCAAGGGGAGTGGATATAAATTTATCAAACATTTAATAACCTCCTAATAAGCGGATAAATCACTTTAGCGGATCATAACCGCCCTCATGAAAGGGATGGCATTTTAAAAGCCGTTTAACCGCAAGATATATGCCTTTAACAGCACCGTATTTTTGCACTGCCTGCAAGGCATACTCCGAGCAGGTAGGCACAAATCTGCAACACGGTTTTTTTAAAGGCGAAATAAATTTTCTGTAAAATTTAATAATTGAAGTCGGGAGGCCAAGCGGTCTTAGGAAGACAACAATGGGCACCAACT
>JAZSPJ010000220.1:0-4017 GCA_045537365.1 Clostridia bacterium | reverse complement strand
TTATTATTATGGATGATTTCAAACACTTACCTTTATTATTGCTCGATAACAGCAGTACAATGACAGTATTAAACGAAGGAGAGTTTAAGTGCTGTAACCTTACATTTGAGGAAGCAAGGCATATACTCGAAGTATATGAAGCCGAGGATGTGTTGCAATGTTTTAGTAATCCTGATATTGAAACAGTTATTTTTGATTATTTGGGTGTTACAAAGCGCGACTACGAATATAAAAGAATACGCAATATGCGCCCCGGTCAGAATGCAATAGTATTTAAGCTATACATAACCCCATCGGAAACACAGCCAATTATTCAGGCTGATGACGGTGTTGAGGCAAGAAAAATACAGAATGTATATGTATATTGCCAGCATATTGTAAGGGTATCATAAAATTTAAAATGAAAAAGCCATTGCTATATAAAGCAATGGCTTTTTGTTATTTTATATATTAAGCGGATTTTTACATTTCTACGATAAATTATTCTCTCTTGAATAATAAAACATATATTGCTGTGCAAAACCGGCATATTCGCCGAAATATTTTTCAGCAAATGAAAGTATTTGTTTCTCGTTGGACTCTTTTTCCATATAAAGCTTATTCATTGTACGTTTTACCCATACATCTACAGGAAATGCCTCGCTCTTACCTGCCGAGAATAAAAGTACGCAATCGGCAACCTTCGGGCCTACTCCCTTTATTTTCATTAGCTCCGCCTTTGCATCAGTATAGCTCATTTTCAATACATTATCAAGGTTTACTTCGCCCGATAAAATTTTTTTAACTGCGTCCAAAATATATGCGCCTCTGTACCCCGCTTTTAAATTATCAAAATCCTCAGCTTTAGCGCGTTTTAATTGCTCCGCTGTGGGAAACGAATAATACAAATTACCCTTATACTCTATTTTATCGCCAAACATTTCCGATAACCCGTTAACTATTTTCTTAATTCTCGGTATCTGGTTTTGCGTGGATATTATAAAGGATATAAGACACTCAAAAATTTCCTGATTAAGTATGTGTATCCCCCATCCGAAATCCATAGCATCTTTTAAAAATCCGTCCTTCTCGAATAGTTTTTTAACTGATGCATAATCACGGTTCAAGTCGAAATAATTTATAAAAATTTTATTGAATTCGTCCTCGGTTATATTATCTATAACAAGGTTATTATCCAAAAAGCTTACATTCAGCACCTTTCCCTTAACAACGCCTGTATAAGAGCCGTCGTTTTCCTCATACCAGCGAAAGCACTGACCGCAGTCAAAGGTATGCTTCGGGTGAAAATGCAAAATATTTTTAACCGTTATTTTATTTTTATCATAAGTGTATTCCATAGTCAACCTCACAAAAAAATCCTTGTATAGTTAAAAAAGGCGGGCATCTTAATATGTAAAATGCCCAGCCTTTATGTATCAGCTTATATATTATTGACCGTCGATATATTCGTATGAAACAAGTTTTTCAAGTTCATCAAGAGCAAGCTCCTCGTCTGCTCCGTCGGCAACAATTACAACAGTTGAATCTCTTGTAATACCTAGCGAGAGCACACCGAGTAAACTTTTTGCGTTAACACGCCTATCGTCCTTCTCTACCCAGATGCTTGATGTGAATTCGTTAGCTTTTTGTATAAAAAATGTTGCAGGACGCGCATGCAATCCAACTTGATTGTTTACAACAACTTCTCTATTAGTCATAGCGTATCTCCTCTTAAGGGTTATTTAGTAATTATAGCATACTAAAATTTTGGCGTAAAGTCAATAATAATTTGTATTTTTGTAAAAGTGTATAATAATTTGCGGTTAAAACACCGTTCTTTATTATAAAATACTTAATTAAGACCTTTTACAAATGTATCAAAGTCTACTACTGTGCTGTTTGCTCTTGCCTCCTCTGCGGCAAAAACTATAAGGTGGTTTGCACAGGATACAGAAATATCGCAAGCAGATTTACCCTCATAAGTGCCTCTGAAATAATCGTAAAGTGTACGAACTATACCTTCGTCACCACCGCCGTGACCGCCTGCTATTCCATCTAATCCGCTCATTGGAATTTCAGTTGTTTTTCTTGTGTCGAAATCAAAAATCTCTATCGGTGTATCTTTGTCATCAAGGGCTGCTCTTACTTCACCTCTTGTACCCATTATATGTATGTATCTTCCGCCGAGGTTGAATGGATTCATTGTAAATGTTACGGTTATATCATCCTCAAACAAAAGGTTAACTGTCTGGTGGTCTACAACATTGTTATCGCATTTATATACGCATTTTCCATACTGTGTTGTTCTTAAAGCATTTTCTACCATTTCATCTGTCGGCTCTGTCTGCTTTGTACATGTTGTTCTGAACCAATCGTTTTCTTTATCGTCAAGGTAAAGCTTTACTGCATTGTAATAGCAGGTATCTGCGTGCGGACAGCCCTCAATACAGTACTGCGGTGCACCCTCAGGGGCATTTTTTGCGGTAAAGTGTGTAAGACTACCGAAAGACTGAACTTTTTTACATTTTTTTCCCAAAAGCCACTGAAGTATATCCATATCGTGGCAGGATTTCTGAAGAAGCATACAACTGCTTCTGTCACTGTTTCCCCAGTTACCTCTTACAAAGCTGTGGCTCATGTGAACATTGCCTACGCATTCCTCATGATTGATAGATACAACATCACCTATTTTACCGCTGTCTATAATATCCTTTAATGTATTGAAAAACGAGGTGTATCTTAACACATGGCATACAAGTATTTTAACACCGTATTTTTCAGCCTCTTGAGCAATAATTTTACATTCAGCAGGATTTGGTGATACAGGCTTTTCAAGTAAAATATTATAGCCAAGCTTAATTGCCATCATTGCAGGCTCGAAATGAAGCTGATCCATTGTGGAAATAATGGCAAAATCTGCAACCTTGCCCTGTGCAAAAAGCGGTTTAAAATCGTCAAAGCACATTGCATCATCAATTCCGTGTTTATCTCTTATGTAATTTCGTCTGCTTTCAACTGGCTCGGCAACGCCGACTACTTTAAACATTTCGGGCATATCGTACATTTTATCGGTATATGTTGTACCTCTGTTACCTGCGCCGATTAATACTGCGGTTAATTTTTCCATTTTAAAAACTCCTTTATTTTTTATTTGACAATATTGAAATTTAATTATATAATAACATATATAAAACAATATTTCCATTTGATATTGTATAAATTTTCTTTAATTTTAGATAACGAGGTGTTTCTATGTACGGTAAGGTTGAATTTACAAAAAGTTTTAATATAACGGCGCTTTATACTGCATTTATAGAAAAGCGTCCGCACAATTATATTTTCAAGGGAGAATCCCACGATTTCTGGGAAATAATGCTGGTGCTAGACGGCTCAATCGGCGCAACGGTTGGCAGTGATGTTATACTTTTAAAAAAAGGTCAGGCAATACTATATGAGCCAATGGAGTTTCATCGTATGTGGTGTGAAAATACCGAATCTGAAATTGCGGTGCTCACCTTTGCCTGCGATAACATTCCAATTGACAGCACCTTTGTATTTAACACCGAAAAGCCCTTGCGTGACAAAATGATTGAAATTATAAAAGCTGTGCAAAGCAATTTTGAAATGTCAAATATTTCTGTTATTGCACATAAAGAAAACAACTTTTTAATGAGCCAGATAACATTAAAAAAGACTGAGGAATTTGTATTAAACATACTTGGCAATACCCGTATTAAAACAGAATCCCAGAAGCTTAAATCGGCACAGAATTACACGCAGATAATAAAGATTTTAGAAGCTAACATATACAACAATTTAAATGTACCGGATATTGCAAGGCTTTGTAATATGAGTGAAATTAATTTAAAAAAGACCTTTGCAAAATACAGCGGTATGGGCATAAAAAAATACTACAATATTTTAATTATGAACGAAGCATCCCTTATGCTCCGTGACGGAATGTCGGTCACCGAGACTGCTCAAAGGCTGTCGTTTAACGATGGCAATTATTTCAGCACAGCATTTAAGCGGATTATG
>JAZSPJ010000218.1:0-6131 GCA_045537365.1 Clostridia bacterium | reverse complement strand
TATCTATAATTGAAAAAGAGGTAAGGTGTATGCTTAAAACCTACCTTGAATTTTTAAAACCTAAAACTATAGTCGAGGTTGGCACAGCAATCGGCTACTCCGCCATATTTTTTGCGCAGTATGTAGGCGATGGCGGTAAGGTTATAAGCCTTGAAAAAGATGAAAAGCTGTGTGCCATAGCACAGGAAAATATAAGAAAAGCAGGACTTGAAAATAAAATAACCGTTATTTGCGGTGATGCTGTTGAGACTGTTAAAACAATAAATGAACCTATAGATTTGGTGTTTCTGGATGCAAATAAATCCAAATACCGTCATTATTTTGATGTTACATATCCGCACCTGAATGCAGGCGGAATGTTTATATGCGATAATATTTTATATAAGGGCATGGTATCAAATGATGACCTGCTTCCAAGAAAGCACAGAGCAATTGTGAGAGCATTAAGGGAATTTTTATATTTTATATCCCATCACGAAAATTTAACAACATCAATTATTCCAATCAGCGACGGTGTTTCCGTATCTGTTAAATTAAAATAAAGAGGTAATAGCTTATGAAAAAACCTGAACTTCTGGTTCCGGCAGGGAGCCTTACAAAACTAAAATATGCAGTAATGTACGGTGCTGATGCCGTTTACATCGGCGGTGAAGCTTTTTCGCTTCGTGTTGCGGCAAAAAACTTTACAAACAGCGAAATAAAAGAGGGAATAGAGTTTGCACATTCTTATGGCAAGAAGGTTTACATAACCGCAAATATTATTCCTCATAATGAGGATTTAAAGGAATTTCCAGCTTTTGTAAAAGAGGTTTACGATATGGGCGCAGATGCAATCATTGTGTCCGACCTCGGTGCTTTTTCAATAGTAAAAGAGGTTGCCCCCGACCTTGAAGTGCATATAAGCACACAGGCAAACAATACAAACTTTAAGAGTGCATCTATGTGGCACAAGCTTGGCGCAAAAAGGGTTGTAATAGCCCGTGACCTATCCTTTGATGAGATTGGCGAAATTAGGCGAAATCTTGATTTTGACTGTGAGATAGAGGCTTTTGTTCACGGCGCTATGTGTATATCATATTCAGGCAGATGCTTAATGAGTAACTTTTTAACTCATAGGGATGCAAATAAAGGAGCATGCTCGCACCCATGCAGATGGAAGTATTATTTAATGGAGGAAAAACGTCCGGGTGAATACATGCCTGTGTTTGAAAATGACAGAGGTACATTTATATATAACTCAAAAGACCTTTGTATGATAGAGTATATACCTGAGCTCATTCAGGCAGGTATCGACAGCTTTAAAATTGAGGGCAGAGTTAAAAACGAGCTTTATGTGGCATCAGTTACAAAGGCATACCGAAAGGCAATTGACCTGTATTTTGATAGCCTTGAAAACGGAACAGAATATAAGCTGTGCGACGAAATTTACGAAAACCTTGAAAATGTGAGCCACAGGGAATATACAACCGGCTTTTATTTTGGCAAACCCACACACCGTGACCAGCTTTATACAAGCAATACTTATATTCAGGACTATCTGATTGCAGGTGTGGTAACAGGCTATGACGAGGAAAATAAAATTGCAGTAATTGAGCAACGGAATAAATTTGAAAAAGGCGTTGTGCTTGAATTGCTTTCACCCGATAAGGATGCAGTAAAAATTACGGTAGATACAATGTATAATACCGACGGTGAGGAAATTGATGCTTGTCCGCACCCGCAAATGACTGTAAAAATTCCAATGGATATTAAGGTAAAAGAGTACGATATTTTCAGAATGAAAGTAAAGAGTTGATATAATATGATAATTAATGATATTAAATTACCCTTTGACCATAGCTACGACGAGCTTAAAGCAAAGGTAAATAAAATGAGCGGACGAACAGACTGTGAGTTTAAAGTTATTAAAAAATCAATAGATATGCGAAAAGGCAAGCAGGGCTATGTGTATTCGGCTGAGGTTGCCGAAAACGGAGCTTTTACAATCGACCAAAGGCTTGATGTGCCGAAGGCAAAAGCCAAAGCAAAGCCCGTTGTTATAGGTACAGGCCCGGCGGGACTTTTTGCGGCATATATACTTGCAAAGGCAGGTCTTGAGCCGATTGTTTTAGAGCGCGGAGCTGATATTGACACCCGACAGGATGCGGTACGGCGCTTTCAGCTTACAAGAATTTTGGATAAAAATACAAATGTGCAGTTTGGTGAAGGCGGTGCAGGTACTTTTTCAGACGGAAAATTAACCACACAGATTAATAACCCGCTTTGCCGTGAGGTGCTGAACATTTTTTGCGAACACGGAGCACCGTGTGATATACTTTATAATGCAAAACCGCATATCGGCACTGACCTTTTGTGTGATATTATAAAAAATATCCGTACAAGCATATTTAAAATGGGTGCAACTGTACGCTTTAATACTTGTGTAAACGATTTTAAAATAGAAAACGGGAAATTGACCGCCGTTAAATGCGACGATGAAATTTTAGCTGATTATGCTATCCTTGCAACGGGACACAGCGCAAGAGATACCTTTAAAATGCTTTTTGACAAGGGAATTAAAATGAGTGCAAAGCCCTTTTCGGTAGGTGCAAGAATTGAGCACCCCCAAAGGCTTGTAAATGAGTGTATGTACGGCGAATATGCAAATATGCCGTTTTTGGGGGCGGCAGATTATAAGCTTTCGTATCACACAAAAACAGGCAGGGGAGTATACACCTTCTGTATGTGCCCCGGCGGTATGGTAGTTGGTGCTTCAAGTGAGCCGGAGGGTGTTGTAACTAACGGTATGAGCTATCACCTCAGAAACGGAAATAATGCAAACTCTGCATTTTTGGTAAGCGTAAGCCCCGAGGATTTTGGCACACATCCTTTAGACGGAATCCGTTTTCAAAGAGAAATTGAAAGACGGGCTTTTGAAATGGGCGGTGAGGACTATAGCGCACCATGTCAGAAGCTAGGCGATTTTATTGACGGCAAGCTGTCTGACGGATATTTTGGCGATATAACACCAACCTATCTCCCCGGTATTAAAAACTGCGATTTAAATAATCTGTTGCCAAAATTTGTGTGCGACAGTATGAAAGAAGCAGTAGGCGATTTTACCAAAAAAATGTCTTGCTTTAACTTGCCCGATGCTGTACTTACAGGTCCTGAAACAAGGTCGTCATCACCTGTTCGAATTGAACGAAATGATAAATGTATGAGCTCTGTATACGGCATATATCCCTGCGGTGAGGGCGCAGGCTATGCAGGGGGAATTATGAGCTCCGCGGTTGACGGTATAAGATGCGCTCTTGCATTAATAGACGAGCTTAACGATAATAAATAATGTATTTTGGAGGTCTTTTATATGAAATATGTTGCAAATCAAAACAGATACGATAAAATGCAGTATAAAAAATGCGGTGAAAGCGGCTTGAAATTACCTGCCGTATCTCTTGGACTATGGCATAATTTCGGTGATAATGCCAATATGGATAATATGAAAAATATGTGTTTTACGGCTTTTGATAACGGTATAACACATTTTGATCTTGCAAATAATTACGGACCAAAAGCAGGAAGTGCCGAGATAAATTTCGGCAAAATATTAAATAAATATTTAAAGCCATACCGTGACGAGCTTGTAATAAGCACAAAGGCAGGCTATTATATGTGGGAAGGGCCTTATGGTGATTTTGGAAGCCGTAAATACCTTGTGGCAAGTATAGACCAGAGTCTTAAAAGAATGAATGTTGACTATGTAGATATTTTTTATCATCACCGTATGGATAAGGATACACCGCTTTATGAAACCATCTGGGCGCTTGACCGTATTGTGAAAAGCGGAAAGGCGCTTTATGCCGGTCTTTCAAATTATGACGGAGAAACCATGAAACAGGCTTGCGATATTTTAAATGAATTGCATTGTCCCTTTATAATAAATCAGAACAGATATTCTATTTTTGACAGAACTGTTGAAAAAAACGGTATTTTGGAAACCGCAAACAGTGAAAAAAAGGGTATGATTATATTCAGTCCTTTAGAACAGGGCTTGCTATCAGGCCGATATTTAAACGGTATACCAAGCGACAGCCGTGTTAAAACAGACGGCAGATTTTTAAATGAAAAATCACTTACCGCTGAAAAGCTGGATAAAATCAAAAAATTAAATGATATTGCTATAAAAAGAGGACAAACCCTTGCACAGATGTCGCTTGCATGGGTATACAGCAAAAAGGGCATAACAAGCGTGCTTATCGGTGCATCAAAGCCGGAACAGATACTTGAAAATATAAAAATGGCGGATAACACAGCGTTCACACAAGCAGAGCTTGATGAGATAGACAGTATTGTATTTTAATTTGCACAATAAATATAATTGAGAGGTAGTTTATGTATAAAAAAGCAAGTATTGCATTTGCGCTGTTTTTAATTATAATCCTTTTTTCATTCCCTGCCGGCGCGTATGATTTTAATAACACGCAAACAAATATTATACCGTCTGCTGCAGATTGCGGATATGTTAAAGTTCTTACAGGTGCGCAAAGCACAGCACGCTTCGGGCATATTATGGAATCTTATATTTACTGCGATAATCCTGATACATTTGCACTTGTTGATTTGTATGACGATAAAATTAATATAGATGAATATAATAGCCGTAATTTCACACTTGTTAAAAGTCATAATGTGGATTATATACTTGAAACCTTTGGCGCATTTTTAAGCGGTAAGGAATATAATTATATTCTGTTTGGGAGGGAAAACCCCGGTATGAGCAAGTATGTAACTACATTTGCACTTGCAAAATACGATAAACAGAATATGGAACTTTTAGATGTTGCAGAGCTTACAAACAATGATACGGTTATCCCTTTCAATGCAGGCTCGGCATCAATGGCTGAGTATGGAAATACCGTTTTTATAAAGACCTGCCATGAAATGTATGACGGTCATCAGGCAAATGCCTGCTTTACTGTTAACACCGAAACCATGGAGGGAAAATACAGTGTAAATGACAGCTATGTAAGTCATTCGTTCAATCAGTTTGTAAAGATTGACGGCAAATCGCTTGTAACTGTTGAACTGGGCGATTGCAGTCCTAGGGCAGTTGTATTAAACAGGTTTACAGACGGAGCTGAAAGAGGACGGTTTTCGGGCGAATGTAATACTCTTAATCTTTTTAATATACCGGGCTACAATGGAGCAAACTGTACAGGTGTTACTGTTGGCGGATTTGAAGTATCCGACACTACATACTTAACAGTTATAAATACAGTTGACCATTCTAAGGTAGTGGAATATACCAATTTCACCCTTGAAGGCTTGGAAAAGGATGAAAGAGATGTAGTTGTACTTGTTACCACAAAGGATAATAAAGATACATCTTGTGTTAAATGTGTGTATTTAACCGATTATGCGGGAAAGGGCTTGTGTGCAAGCACACCCTACATAGTAAAAACGGGTTCAAATATTTTTGCTGTTTTATGGAACGAATATGAGTATAATAATAAGGATATGGTACAAAAGTCGCTTAAATATGTGTTTGTGGATGAAAACGGTAATAAAATCGGCAATATAAAAGAGTTTAAAAACGGCTTGCTTTCTTATGATTGTCAGCCTGTATTTATAAATAACAGCATTATCTGGTATGTGAATAAAACATACCGTTCAGAGCGCAGTTTTTACTGCATTGATAATGTAAGCCCTGCGCATATAACTGCAGAGTATAATGACGGTTATATCAAAATTAAACCCGAAAATATCAGCCGGGGCAGTTGTATATATTCAGCAATTTATAATGGCAGTACTATATCGGGCTTTAAAAAGAATGTGTATAACGGTGAAGTTATTTCATATAAGCCTGACATCTCATTTACAACCGTAAAGCTTTATGTATTAAATAATAATTTAAAACCCCTTTGTATGCCAAAGGAGCTTGTTATAACGAAAGGAAACTGATAATGTTAAAAAAGTGTATTATTTTAACTGCATTTATCATATTGGCTCTTTTACCATCTGTAACAGTAAGCGCTGAGCAACAGTACGGCGAGCTTTTTTATGAGGTGAGCTATGACTCCGTCAGAATTGTAAAATGCGACGAGTATGCAACCGAAGTGGAAATACCTGAGCAGATTGATGGCTTGCCT
>JAZSPJ010000096.1:0-2473 GCA_045537365.1 Clostridia bacterium | reverse complement strand
TACAACGGAAATAATAATTACAATAATATGTATAATAACCCGATTCAGGAGAATAAGCCCGTATCTATGGGTACATATTTGGGTTGGATGCTTTTAGGAACGGTTCTCGGACCTATCAGTGTTGTGATTACCATCGTTTTTGCCTGTATGTCAGAGAATAAAAACCGTGCAAACTTTTTCAGAGCAATGCTTGTAATATGGGCAGTATCGGTGGTTATTGCAATTATTGCTTTTGCAGTACTTGCCGTTTTCGGATTCTCAATGCTTGCTTCGGCAGATCCGGGTGCGTTTGATTATTATTACTATGATGAATTCTTAAAGATTGCATCACTTATGAAAATTTAAAATTGAATAAAAATTCAGGACAGAGCTTTAATTGGCTCTGTCCTTTTTTTGTTATTTGTAGTAAGCCATTTTGTAAAAATACGGGTATTTTTCAAAAACGCTTGCAAGTGTTGTTCTGGATGATGATCCGGGGTCGTTTACATAGTAAGTATTGCCCGAGTAGCCTGTAACAACAACCCAATGGGTGCTGTAAGAGGCCGTTCGCAGTCCGAGAATAACAGGCTTACCCTGATTGAGTATGTTTTTTATTGAGCTGAAGCTTACCGATGTGGTTGTTGTATAGTTTGACGGCCAGTACAGTGAACCCGATGATGAATAGGTGAGTGAACGTGCCATTGTGTCAGGTCTGATTGTTGTACCTCTGCGGTAGCTCTCGGTCATAGCAAGACAGGTGGTAGTACAGCCTATCTGACCTAATGTTTTACCCGATGAACCGAGTATTACATTTCTCCAACGGGAATCCGTCTGTGAAAAATAGGGTACACTCATTTTTGAGTTTGATACACTCTCATTTTTCGGATTGGTTGTAATATAACTTTTGCTTACATAGCCGATTTCGTTACCGTCAAACAGAATTTTGTACCAATCTCCCGAACTTGTGAGAATGTATACCGTTTCGCCGTTGTAAAGCTTGTCTTTTGCGGAATATGATGTTCCCGCGCCGCTTCTTACATTGAGATAGCCGGATGAAATCTTTACATATCCCGTTGTTGAGTTGACCTGTGTAATGTAGTTGCCGTGGCAATATCCTTTTTTGCCGTCTGCATACTCAACGTACCACCAATCACCGGATTTGCTGATAATTGTCAGATATGAATTCTTTTTTGCAGAGCTTACAACAGTTGCATTTGCAGACGGTGAACTTCTGACGTTCAAACCTGTACTGGTTGTTGAAACTATACCTGCTTTGCCTGAAACGGACGATGCCATAGCGGTAATGCCGTAAGAATTTACAAATAAAACTGACAAACACAATAATGCTGCAAATATTTTTTTCAAATTTACACCTCCTTTCGGAAGACGGGAAAAGTGAAATCTCCCTGTATCTTCCGGCGAAAACACTATATCATGTGTTTCGGGCCTCTGACAATACTCCAAATTGTGGGTGAGGGTAAATGTGGAAAAATCGACATTTTTAAGCCCATAAATTGGCATTAAAAATATATGATTTTTCGTAGATAATTTGAATAAAACTATTGACTTTTGGTGTGAAAAACTATTATAATATGGTCAAAGGTGAAAAAATGCACAATTTGGTGCAAAAATGTGAGTTTTGGTGAAAGGAGATGGGGTAATGTTCACAGGTGCTTTTCCGTATACAATTACAGACAGTAATGATAGCGCTGTTGGGTCAAGACGAATAGTTATGATTCCCCGTTTCCGTGCAGAGCTTGGTTCAGAGTTTCAGATTTCCCTTCGTGATGAAGGTTGTTTGAGACTTTATACAAATGACCGTTGGGATATTTATGCTGAAAATATGAGCAATCGTCTTGAAGCCGCAGAAATGGGGTTGCCCGGTGCAGAGGATGCTGATGATATGCTTGCAGAAGCATATAGCTTTTTCGGTAATGTATACGAAGGCAAAATGGACAAGCAAGGCAGAATCACACTTACTTCACAGATGCTACAGCATGCTAATATACAGGATGAAATTGTTATTGTAGGTATGAACAGATTTATCGAAATCTGGAATCCGGAAGATTGGGAAAAAGCAAAGACAAAGAAAAAAGAAAAAAAGAATCATATGAATTAAACACAATAAGGCGGTGCATTAATGGAATTTTCACATAAAAGTGTATTGCTTGAAGAAACTGTAAATGCACTGGCAGTTAAACCCGACGGAATATATATGGATGCAACAGCCGGCGGCGGCGGACATTCTGCAAAAATATTGAGCAATCTGAATGAAGACGGATTGCTTATTGCTGTTGACCGCGACCCTGATGCTATTGAAGTGCTTAAAGCACGCTTTAAAACTCATTCAAATGTTAAAATAGTCAACGATTTTAGCATATGTATTACCGAAGGCATTACATACATTACTTATATCGTGCTTATCGTAGGTTGTAACCATGCTTATTTCTCCTTCACGAATTTTCTCATAGTATTTCTAAATTCTCCTCTTTCG
>JAZSPJ010000011.1:0-2961 GCA_045537365.1 Clostridia bacterium | reverse complement strand
ATTCTTTATAACTGTTTTTGTTGCCTCAATTAATATTACTCTTGCTTTCATTAATTTTTCGTCATCGCACTGAACTCTCTGGCTGTTGTAGAAAGAGTGGAACAAGCCTGCAAGGTCCATTACATAGCGTGTAAGCTTGCTTGGCTCCATTGCTAAAGCGCAAAGTGTAATTTCCTGCGGGAACATATTAATTTTTGTAATAAGGTCAATCTCGCAAGGCTCACATAAAAGCTTTACATTTTCAAGGTCGGCATCTGTAATAGTTACACCCTCTACAGATAAATTCCTTAATATACTTGAAATTCGTGCGTGTGCGTACTGTACATAAAATACAGGGTTGTCGCTGTTTTGCTGAACTGCAAGGTCCATATCAAATTCAAGGTGGCTTCCTGCCTGTCTGAGATTAAAGAAAAATCTTGCCGCATCAGTGCCGATTTCGTCTATAAGGTCAGAAAGGGTAATCATTTCGCCTGTTCTCTTTGACATTCTTGCAACATCGCCGTCTTTTATAAGCCTTACAAGCTGCATAATAACAACCTCAAGCTTGTCGCCGTCAAGACCGATTGCATTCATAGCACCCTTCATACGGGCTACATGTCCGTGATGGTCTGCACCCCAGATATTTATTACCTTGTCAAAGCCTCGTACCGCAAATTTATTTCTGTGGTATGCAATATCAACTGCAAAGTAGGTGGGTATGCCGTTTGCACGGATAAGCACCTCGTCCTTTTCACTGCCGAACTCGGTGGTTTTTAGCCAGAGTGCACCGTCTTTTTCGTAGGTAAGATTACTTTCTTTAAGCAATTTTATAGTTTCATCCACCTCGCCGTTTTTGTGGATTTTACTTTCGTTGAACCATACATCATAGTAAATTCTGTATGCTTCAAGGTCGGTTTTTAATTTTGCTATGTTAATTGGAAGTGCGTACTCAACAAGTGCATTCTTTCTTGTATCGCTGTCGCAGTCAATGTATTTATCGCCGTTTATATCTGCAAAGTTTTTTGCGTGTACCTTTATATCGTTACCCTGATAACCGTCCTCAGGGAACTCAATTGCGTCCTCGCCCTTAATAAGCTGAATATATCTTGCCTCTAATGATTTTGCAAATTTTTCAATCTGTGCGCCTGCATCGTTTATATAGAACTCTCTTGTTACATCATAGCCTGCCCACTCAAGCACACCTGCAAGTCCGTCACCAAGCGCACCGCCTCTTGCGTTACCCATGTGCATAGGTCCTGTCGGGTTTGCGCTTACAAACTCAACCATTACTTTTTTGCCGTTGCCAACATTTACTTTTCCGTAGTTTTCTTTTAATTTGTATGCACCGAGCAGACCGTCATAAAGCCAGCTATCGTCAAGATAAAAGTTTATAAAGCCCGGTCCTGCAATTTCTGCCTTTTTAATGTATGTACCGGCAAAATCAAAGCTGTCCGCTATATTTTGCGCAAGCTCACGGGGATTTTTTCTTAAAATCTTTGTAAGCTTCATAGCTGTATTGGTTGAAAAATCGCCGTGCTCTTTATCCTTTGGTATTTCAACCTCAACGGTAAATGAATTATCGCTTAAAACAGATGCATCTATTTTATTTACTGCATCCTTTGTTATATTTACTATTTGTTCCTTAATCTGTGCTATAATATCCATTTTAAAAAAGTTCCTCTCTAAAGTTAGTTTTCTGTTTTTATCACTTTAATATCAAAGCTGTTTCGGCTTAATTTTCTGCCGTCGGCATTGATAATATATTCAAAATAAACTGTTCCGCCGTCGTCGGTAAGCTTGTTTTCTATTTTAGATGTATATATATTTATCTGCAAGTTGCCGTAGGGAGTATCGTATACGCTTGATGTTTGTCTTTCCATCATAAAAAGCATTTCGGTGCGTACATCTCCGGTGCGTTGCATTGATACAAAATTATCTCCGACTTCAACCTTTGTGTGGGACAGAGCACAGTCGGAAATAAGTTCCTCGTCGTATTCAATAAGATACTTTCCGTCCTTTTTGTAGAATTCGGCTTCGGCTGTAAGCTCTAATTTATCGTCACCTGATGTCTGACCCTCATAATCCTGAATACCTGTAATAACTACATTGAATTTCATTTTTATAAAATTTTCCTTTCGTAAATCAATTAATATTTTTCTATATCAATTTTTTCTATGCTTGTATTTATGTTTTTACCTAAAAATCTGTTTGCAAGGCTTAAAAAACCTTCAACCTCGTCGCTTATAAAATACTTGTACTGGTTTTTAAGAGGTCTTTTGCAAAGCATATTATTTTCGGTTAAATAGTCCTTCGCATATTCTGCAAGCTCAGCACCGGGGTCAATCAATTTTACCGATTCGCCAACGATATTGCCTATAACCTTTTTAAGTAACGGGTAATGGGTACAGCCTAAAATAACTGTATCAATATCCTTATCCAGAAATTCCTCCAAATAATCATAAGCTACAAGGTGAGCAACCTCACAGTCAGTATAACCGTTTTCAACAAGCGGTACAAACAAAGGGCATGCCTTGCTGTATACGGTAAAATCGGGATTAATCTCTTTTAAATATTTTTCATACTTTCCGCTTTTAATTGTACCCGGTGTACCAAGTACACAAATTTTGCCGGTTTTTGTTGCACTTGCTGCCTTTATAACCGATGCCTCTACAACACCGAAAGCCGGTACATTAAGTTCACCTTTAAGTTTTTCCAGCGCAACCGTGCTTGCAGTACCGCAGGCAACCAAAATCATTTTTATATCAAATGTATTTAAAAAGGCAATGTCTGATTTTACATATTTTACTATGGTATCGTCTGACCTTGTACCGTAGGGCACACGGGCAGTATCGCCAAAGTAAATTATGTTTTCATCGGGCAGAACCTTTATAAGCTTTTTAACTGCTGTAAGTCCGCCAAGACCGGAATCAAACACGCCAATGTATTTGTTATCCATATTATTTTTAACCTCCGGAGTGTATA
>JAZSPJ010000024.1:0-3452 GCA_045537365.1 Clostridia bacterium | reverse complement strand
CTTACCATTACTGCAACAAATTTATCGTCAGCTTTATATATAATGGTTTTTGCAAATTTCTTTGGTGTGGTATTTAAAAATGCTGTAAGCTCCTCAATTGTTTTTGAATCGGGAGTATAAATTTTGCTCATTTCTTTCAATTCACTATCTTTAGCTTCACCTGACGGCACGCAAGCCGCTTTTTCAATATTTGCACAATATCCGCAGGTACAGTAAGCAATGGTATCCTCGCCAATATCCGATTTAACCATAAACTCCTGTGAGCCCGAACCGCCCATAGCACCGCTGTCAGCATCAACTACAAGATATTCAAGCTGCATTTTGTCAAAAATCTCTCTGTATGCATTGTACATATTTTTGTATGATGCATCAAGTCCAGCTTCATCTGTATCAAAGCTGTATGCATCCTTCATAATAAACTCACGGCTTCTTATTACACCAAACCTTGGACGTCTTTCATCACGGTATTTGGTTTGTATCTGATAAAGTGTAACAGGGAGCTGTTTGTATGAACGGATTGTATTTTTAACTGTATCTGTGAAAATTTCCTCGTGAGTAGGTCCAAGGCAGAAATCTCTGTCGTTTCTGTCTTTTAAACGGAACATTTCAGGGCCGAACACCTGCCATCTGCCCGATGGCTCAAAATATTCTTTTGGTAATACGGCACTCATTAAAAGCTCCTGTGCATCGTGGTTATCCATACCCTCACGCACAATCGCCTCTATATTTTTCAAAGTTTTAAGACCGAGCGGTAAAAACGAATATACGCCCGATGCAAGCTTTCTTATTAAACCTGCTCTGAGCATAAGCTGATGGCTTGGTATTTCCGCTTCGGCAGGAACCTCTCTTAATGTTGGAAGTAAATATTTGGATAATCTCATTTGTATGTACCTCTCTTGATATTCTTTAACTAATACATTATATAACTAGTATATTATATAACAAAAACATGTATCTTGCAAGTGTTTTTTTACTATATAAGGTTATTTAAAAAACCATCAATGTAATCAATCTGCACATCTACCGACTGCGGGCCTGTACCGCCTGCCGAAATTCTTTTTTCAACGCAGGTTTTAAGGCTTATTTCGTCATACAAATCGTCCTCAAAAAGCTCACTGAAATTTTTGTAGGTTTCAAGGGGCATATTTTCAAGAACAAGACCGTTTTGTATGCAGTATGCCACAATCTGACCTACAATTTTATAAGCACTTCTGAAAGGCAAGCCTTTTTTAACCATATAATCCGCAAGGTCGGTTGCATTTATAAAGCCCTTTGTTGCGGCATTATACATATTTTCGGGTATGGATTGCATAGTTTCTATCATCGGTGCAAATACCTTAAGGCATTTTTTTACTGTTTCTATGGCGTCAAATATACATTCCTTATCCTCCTGCATATCCTTATTGTATGCAAGGGGTATGCCCTTTAAAACGGTAAGCATTGTCATAAGGTCGCCGTACACTCTGCCTGTTTTACCCCTTACAAGCTCTGCCATATCGGGGTTTTTCTTTTGCGGCATAATGCTTGAGCCTGTTGTAAAGCTATCGTCAAGCTCTATAAACTTAAACTCCCATGATGACCAGAGTATTATCTCTTCCGAAAAGCGGGAAAGGTGCATCATAATAACCGAATATGCCGATAGTAATTCAACACAAAAATCCCTGTCGGAAACACCGTCAATGCTGTTTAAGGTAATGCCGTCAAAGTTAAGAGCCGATGCCGTCATGAATCTGTCGGTTTCGTAAGTTGTGCCGGCAAGCGCACAGCTTCCGAGAGGGGACATATTCATTCTTTTTACCGCATCCTTAAGCCTTGTTATATCACGGGTAAACATCATAGCATAAGCTAGCAGATGATGTGCAAAGGTTACGGGCTGCGCTCTTTGCAGATGGGTATAGCCCGGCATAATTACATCTTTGTTGTTTTTTGCCTGATTGTTTATACATTCAATAAGCTTTTTTACAAGGTCTATAATTTCATTTGTTTCGTCACGCAGATACATCCTTATATCAACTGCAACCTGGTCGTTACGGCTTCGTGCGGTGTGAAGCTTTTTGCCTGTATCGCCGATTCTGTTTGTCAGCTCTGCTTCAACAAACATGTGTATATCCTCTGCCTCCATATCAATTAAAAGCTTACCGCTTTCAATATCGTCAAGAATTTCGCCAAGGGTATCTATAATTAAAATACTGTCGTCACAGCTTATAATGCCCTGTGCAGCAAGCATAGATGCGTGTGCTATTGAGCCTTTAATATCCTGACGGTACATTTTAGAGTCAAAGTGAATGGACGAATTAAAATCGTCAGCTTCTTTATTAAGCTCTTTTTGTGAACGGCCCGCCCACATTTTACCGGTGTTTTTTGTGTTATCCATATTATAAATCTGCCTTTCTGTATGCAAACACAGGTGGGCATATTTATGCGCCACCTGAGCCGTAGTTTTCTGATTATTTGTTTTTGCTTTCAAGCTTTGCTTTAACCTGAGCCTGTACCTTGATTGGCAATCCGAAAAGATTAATAAAGCCCTGTGAATCCTTCTGGTCGTAGCAATCGTCCTCGCCGAAGGTCGCAATTTCCTCGGAGTAGAGTGAATAATCGCTCCATACACCTGCTTTAATCATATTGCCTTTGTATAATTTAATTCTTACCTTACCTGTAACTGTTTCCTGTGTTTTGTCAACAAAAGCAGAAAGTGCCTCACGAAGCGGTGTGTACCACTGACCGTTGTATACAAGGTCTGCAAATGTTATTGCAAGCTCCTGCTTTTTGTGTGCTGTCATTTTGTCAAGACACATTGTTTCAAGGTAGTTGTGCGCAAAGTAGAGTATTGCACCGCCCGGTGTTTCGTATACCCCACGGCATTTCATACCAACAAGACGGTTTTCTATAATATCCAAAAGACCTATACCGTTTGCACCGCCAAGCTCGTTTAATTTGAGTATAAGTTCTTTGCAAGTCATTTTCTCGTCGTTTAATGCAACAGGAATACCTTTTTCAAAATCTATTGTAATATAGGTTGGCTTATCGGGCGCCTGCATAGGGGATACACCCATCTCCAAAAAGCCTTCTTTTTCGTAAAGAGGTTCGTTGCCGGCATCCTCAAGGTCAAGACCCTCGTGTGAAAGATGCCAGAGGTTTTTATCCTTTGAATAGCTTGTTTCACGGTTAATCTTAAGAGGTATATTGTGTGCCTCGGCATAGTCGATTTCCTCATCACGGGATTTTATATCCCACTCACGCCAAGGTGCGATGATAGGCATATTAGGTGCGAAGTGTTTAATAGCAAGTTCGAAACGCACTTGGTCGTTACCCTTACCGGTGCAACCATGAACAATAGCATCGGCATTTTCTTTTATAGCAATCTCTACAAGACCTTTAGCAATACAAGGACGGGCATGGCTTGTACCTAAAAGATAATCTTCATATACAGCGCCAGCTTTCATTGTAGGGAT
>JAZSPJ010000046.1:0-5130 GCA_045537365.1 Clostridia bacterium | reverse complement strand
GATTCATATGTAACCTCTTTGTTTGTTGCATCGTCAGGTGTTACGGTAACTTTTATCTCATCTGTCTGTCCGGGCTCAAGCTCAAATGAAGTCGGATCGTAGCCATGTCGTTCTGTGTGCCAAGGTGTTGGTGCCCATTGTTGTCTTCCTAAGACCGCTTGGCCTCCGACTTGATTCATATGTAACCTCTTTGTTTGTTGCATCGTCAGGTGTTACGGTAACTTTTATCTCATCTGTCTGTCCGGGCTCAAGCTCAAATGCTGTTTTTTCTGCTTCAACATCTTCAACATCAATTATAATCTTTTCAAACTTACCCTTGAGAACAACATCTTTTTCGGGCATTGTAAATGTACCGTCGGAAACCTGTACATCAGCTGTTGTCCAGCCTGTAAATGTGTAGCCTTTCACATCGGGAGTATCCTTGACATTCACTGCCTTACCGGCTGAGTAAGCTTCCTTGTCCGGAAGAGCAGGTGCATCTGCGGGAGTTTCGCCCTCATATTCGTATGTTACATTATAAAGCTTACTCCATGAGCCAACAAAGTGAACATCATTACTGATAATGAATTTATCGTCTTTGATATCGGCGTTATCCTCTGTTGACCACCCGGAGAATACATAACCATCAGCAACTGCATTATCATCAACTGCTACCTCTGTACCGCTTATATATTCGGCTTCTTCGGGAACCGTTACATTTTCGGGAATCACACTGCCGATAAAAGCATATGTTACCTTATATTTTCTGATTACCGTTACTGTAACTGTTTCGGTAATTTCAGGATTATCCTTAGAAATGACAGTGATAATTGCGGTACCTTCGCCAACGGCAATAACATTACCGTCGTTATCCACTTTTACAACACCGGGATCACTTGATTCATAAATAAGGTCTTTGTTTGTTGCGTCTTCATTTACTTCTGCTTCAAGATTCTTAGCTTCATTAATTTCAAGGTTAAAATCTTCGGTTACTGTAATTTCCGTTACGGGAATCTTAACTGTTACTTTGATTTCTTCCTTAACGCTCGGGTCATCCTCTGATTTTACTGTAACAGTAGCTTTGCCTTCACCCACAGCTTCAATGTTACCGTTTTCATCAACCTTTACAACAGTTTCATCTGAGGATTCATATACAACCTTCTTATTGGTTGCCTCGTCATTTACATCAGCATTAATTTTATCCTTATCGCCTTTATTAAGGTTGATTTCTGTTTTATCAACAGTAATTTCCGTTACGGGGATTTTTACCGTTACAGTAATTGTGTCGCTCTTAGTCGGGTCGTCTTTTGCGTATACGGTAACAGTTGCCGTACCTTCACCCACAGCTTCAATGTTGCCGTACTTATCAACAGTTACAACACTTTCATCACTTGACTCATATACGATATCCTTTATCGTTGCATCCTCAGGCTTTACATAAACATTTATCTTTGCTTCGCCGTCTTCGTTTATGATAATATCTTCGTTATTGATAATTTCAACACTTTCAACGGGCTTTTTGAAAAAGCCGTAAAGCACAACATCATTTTCAGGCATTGTGAACTCGTCGCCGATAACCTCTGCATCCTCGGTAGCCCAACCTACAAAGACATACTCGGGAACATAGGGTAGACCGTATACAGGTACATCTTCACCGGGCGCAAACCAAAGCTGAGTATCGGGAATTTCCGGAGCACCCTCGGGAACTTCAAAGCCTTCTGTATATTTATATTCAACCTTATAAAGCTTAGTCCATGAGCCGACAAACTCAACATCGTTGTTGATTATAAAATTACCGTCAGAGTCTACGGCCGCATCGTCGGTTGACCAGCCCGAGAATATATAATGCTCTGCCGAAGCATCATCTTCAATTGAAACGGTTGAACCCTCTTTATAGATTTTTGACTCGGGAGCAGTAACATTTTCAGGAATTATATCACCGATAAAATTGTATGTAACAGTGTATTCATTTTCTGTGGGCTTCTGACTTGCATTGGTAAGATATCCGCCATCCTCCTTAAATTTTGCATATTCAACACTGGGAGGATAGTAAGCGCTCGGGTGTTTTTCGTTATATATCTGCTCGTTTTCTGCCTGATTATCTTTACCACCGATAAGAGCATAGCAACAGTTAAATACACCGTCATTAATATTTTTAATAGCCTGTGTTGTCCATCCGTCACCGACATAGATATTTTTAAGATGCTTACAGTAGTAGAACATGAATCTCATTGATGTTACCTTTGAGGTATCGAAGTTGCTCAAGTCAAGTTCTTCGAGGGCTTCGCAGTTTTTAAACATATTTTCCATCGTGGTAACATTACTTGTATCCCAGCCGGTTAAATCAACACTTTTAAGAGAGTAGTCGGGAGATACACCTGTAGGGGGTGTCATTTCAAAAACACCGTACATATTAGTAACATTTCTTGTATCCCAGCCACTGAGGTTTGCACTTTGGAGAGCATAGCATCTGTAGAACATACGCTCAAGAGAGGTTACATTGGAAACATTCCAGCTGCTTGCATCAACCTCTCTGAGTTTATAACAACCGTAAAAACAGTATCTCAAAGTTGTTGCAGATGAAGTGTCAAGCTTGCTGAGGTCGATACTTTCAAGCTCGTTACAGTTACCGAACCAATAAAGAAAGCTATTTACCTTACCTGTATGGAAGTGTTCCATACCTCTGACTTCTTTAAGGCTTGAGAACACATAAAACATATGGGTTGTGTCCTCGTGTGCAGAAACACCACCTTCACCGGCAATGTAAACATCATAGAGCTCCTGACCTGCCAGCTCAGTAGCATACTGATTGAGATACATCCACGCCATTACCTCTCCGCTGCCTTCTTGGGCAGATATATCCCACTTTTCAATCGCATCGTTCATAGCGACAGTATCTATTTCATCAAGAAATGTAACCGTATAAACCTGTCTGTAATACTTGTGAAAATCATCACCGGATGCTGCGTTGAAAGACTTCATCGTCGGATACGAAGCTGCATCAGAAACAAAAACGCTGACAGGCAACATCGTGAATATCATTATAATTGATAACAACAATGACAAAAATTTTTTCAATCCGGAATTTTTCATAATATAACCCCTTTTTATGATTTAGGTATATTTTGTTATCTATTACAAATATATCATATAAATATCAAGTTTACAATATACAAAAACAACTTTATTGTGCAGTTTTGAGTATATTTACAACAAATTCAAACAACTTTTTTTGATTTTTTACATATTTCACTCAAAAAATGAAAATTAAATTTTATCGTAAAATTTCATCCAATTATTAACTTTTTTGCTCTCATATTTTTTAGGCATAGTGTTTGTTATCACCATTGCAAACGGCATACTGATTAATGTTCTCATAAACGGCACAAACAAAGCAGAAAACTGAGGTAATGAACGAATAATTTTTACACAGGTTCTGAAATTTAAGTTTATTATTCCTGAATTCATTATTTTTTCTATATTTGCATCAACAATATCACTTTCAAGAAAAGCATCAATATTTTTACTGTCTATAAACAAACAAAAATCTTTTACCTTATTTAACAAAACAAGCGTTTTTCCGAACTTATAAAAATATTCATACTGATATTTCCAAAGTGAGGCTTTGCTGTAATCGCCGTGTGAATCAATAATTGTATCTGCAAGAATTTTGCCTGCCTGCATGCTCAGGCTTATTCCGCATCCGTTTAGAGGTTGAGTCATACCTGCACTGTCACCAACGGCAGCATAACCGTCACAAACAATCAAAGGTAACATTTTCGCAAGCGGTATATCTGCAAAAATACCGCCACGCAATGTTTCCTCGCCGATATACGGATAATTTTTCCTGTAATCACACAAAGCATCCTGAACATCTTGTTCAGACAATTTTCCTACCGCTCCGAATTTTCCGATTAAAACATCAATATAATCTTTTTCGCCTGAAGTCCAGTCAATTCCCGGTCTGTTCATATGAAACAGATTTATAAGATAAGAGGGTTTACTTATCTCTCCCGTTGTATTCTTATAGTAGGCTCTGAATATGTGAAAAATATTCTCCTCATTAAAATTATTCTGTATTCCGCAAGCAGCTGGAAGATTTGAGCGTACGGGAGAATACATTCCTGCGGCATCAACAAGCAAATCACTGTCATAAAAGTATTTTTTTCCGTCCTTCTCAACTTCGATGCCCGTTACAGTATTGTTATGATCTACAACCGGTGCACATATTTTTTCTCCGAAGCTGAAAGTAACACCTACCTCTTTTGCACACTCCAACAGATAAGCAGTTAAAATCTTTCTGTCCATCACAATAGTACTTGATTTTGACGGCATTTCTATTTTTGCAGTTACGGCAGACGGGTTGATATAACCGTGATGTTTTGCTGAGCTGAACATATCAGGCGCAGGATTCGGCACTCCCGATTTTTCAAATGCCTCTATATCAAAACAATCGTGCCAGTCATGTCCTAAATCACATTCCTGCTTTTCTTCTAAAACTGTTACACCTATTCCGTTTTTTGCAAGATTGATTGCCGCCGTCAAACCTCCGTAGCCGGCTCCCGCAATTAATATTCTCTTCACTTTTCAGTTCCTCTTTTCACAAAAAACATAATACATATAATGTCTGCATTTTTATGTAATTTATACTTTTTGTTTCCTGTAAACTGAAAAATAACAGCCAAAAACCAAAAAAGTTTTTGACTGTAAAAAATAGTTTTATTTATTTAATTTGTTCTTTTTTGACTCAAGATTAAAACTGTGCATAGCGCCTAAATAAAACATTGCGATAATGTAGTATGACGGAACAGGTAAAACAAGCGGTTCTATTGTAAACTGAACGGCTATCATACCGATGATCATACTGAAAAGCACTTTAGTATCAACATTTATTTTTTTGTTAGAAATAAATCTTACAAAATTTATTATACAAAAAAGAGTAAACAAAACAAACAAAGAAAAAGATACAATACCACCGGCATCATAATAATTCAACCAGACATTATGCACCTGCCCGCCCGCAGCGGCATAATTCAGACCGCCCATATATGTAAATGAAAAATTATCAATAATATTTTTTGCTGATACAAATCTGGAGCTGCTGAGAAGACTGACAGTAAACAATCTTTGAATCGGCTTATCTTTGACAGC
>JAZSPJ010000120.1:0-3608 GCA_045537365.1 Clostridia bacterium | reverse complement strand
ATATTCTTTAATGTCATAATGTTCTAAAGCTGTAAGCATTGCAACACGGCTTTTCTGAGGTACACTTACATCTTCTGCCTGAGCTGATGATGTTGTATTGCCCTGCATATTTTGTATAACCTGTTTTACAATCTGTTCTATTTCGCTTGAATTCAATTATTTCATCTCCTTACTGTACAGCTCGCTGAAGTATTCACTGCCGTATTTGGAAAGGTAAGTATCCTGTTCCTCACTACCGCCGCTAACACCAAGTCCGCCAATTATTTTGTCGCCTATTTTAAGCGGATCTCCTCCGCCGAAAATCACTATTTTCCCGTTGTTTGTAAACTGAATTCCGTAAAGCGGATCTCCGGGACTTGTCATAGTTTTAAGTTTTGATGTAGGCATTTTAAGTGCTACAACTGTAAAAGCTTTATTAAGTGCAACATCGTAGCTTGCTATATAGCTATTATCCATACATTCTACAAGCACGGGATTTGCACCGCTGTTACAAATTGCAACTACAGCATTTACTCCGATTTCCTTTGCTTTTTGTTCAATTGCCAAAGCAAGCTTTTTAGCTAAATCAAGAGTAATATTAAAGCTGATATTATTTACAAATGCCTCTGCACCGCCACATACATTATTACCGCTCATAGCTTTTTACCTTATTATTTGCCAAGCTGAGCCATAACCTGCTCTGTTATTTTTGAAATAAGGTCTTTATCGGCACATTTGCCATCCTCTTTACCATGATTTTTGCAATTACCGCCGCAGCTATGACAACCGCCTGATTTATTCTGACAAAGGTCTGCAGGGTGTTTACCTGTCATACCGAACTGTCTTCTGATTTCGTAAAGTCTTTCAACCTGCTCTTTTGAGAATTCCTTTGGACCGCCGAGCTGTCTTGCTTTATATAAAAGCTCCGCATAGAATTCAACAGATTCCATTTTGTGGTAAGCAGCAAGTAATGAATCTGAATATGTAAGTGCACCGTGACTTTCAAGAAGCACTGCATCGTAATACTGAAGGTATTTTTCTACATTATCCGGAATTTCCATTGTTGAAGGTGTGCCGTACTCAGCAATCGGAACACAACCAAGAGCAATAACCGCTTCAGGCATAATTGGCTGTGTAAGCGGAATACCTGCAATTGCAAAGCTTGTTGCAAAAAACGGATGCGCATGAACTACAGCGTTAACATCAGGTCTCTTGTCATATACACGAAGGTGCATTTTGATTTCTGATGAAGGTTTGAAACCTTTATTAGCCTGGATGATATTTCCCTGTCTGTCAATTTTACAAATGTATTCAGGTGTCATAAAACCTTTACTTACACCTGTTGGTGTGCAAAGAAACTCATTTTCGTTAAGTTTAACGGAAATGTTACCGTCATTTGCAGCAACCATGCGTCTATCGTAAATTCTTTTACCGATATCGCATATTTGTTTTTTAATTTCGTACTCTGATACCATAATAATTACTCCTTTTAATGTATTTTTTGGTATTGTTGTTTTATATTTTAATTATACAACAAAATAGTTAGTTTGTCAATGATTTTTTCTTTGTTTTTTTTGTTTTCGTTTTGTTTTTTTGCTTTTTATTTTGTTTTCCACATAAAAACACAAAATGTTACATTTAATCCACTTATGATAAATACTCTATAAGCTTATCTACTCCCTCTCCGCTTTTGGATGCAACATGAAATATATTTTTGCATCCCGAAAGCCTGAGCCACCGCTCTGCCCGTTCGGGATTTGCACCCTCACTGTCGATATGTGTTACTATGCCCACAACATCACGGTTTACAAGGCAGGTTATATTTGGCGGAAAAAGTGAATACTGGTCTGTTGCACTTATCATAAGCCCTACAACATCTGCCTCATAAGCATAGAGAGCAAGTGCCGCACCAAGATGACAGTTTTCTGCATACTCACCCGGAGTATCAATTATCATATCGTGAAAATTTATATACTGTGTTTTATGATATTTAATAGGTTTATTTTTGATTTTTTGCGTTAAAGTTGTTTTGCCTGCTCCGCTTCTGCCCATAAAGATTATTTTTTTCATGTTTTTGTTATACCGCATACACTGAAGCCAAGCTTTTGCTCACAGTAATCACATACTGCCGTTAAGGATTCCTGAACCTCGGAAACTGTACCTGTTACAATAAGTGTACCGCTGAATCGGTCTACAAAGCCAAGCTCCGCACCCGATGTTTTAATTGCAATATCACCAGCTATAATAGCTGTTTCACTCGGCGACATTGTCATTATGCCAATTGCACCGCTATGATTTTTTGCAGGGTCAAGACCAAGCTTTTGATAAAGCACTTCATCTGGGTTTGCAATTATATGAGCAATGGTTATTTGCTTACCGGGAACAAGCTCCTGTATTATGCGCATTCTATCCTGAATATTATCCATTTTGTTAACTCCTTTCAGTATTAACCACCCGTTACTACATATATACCGCTTTTTTGCGCCGCCTCTTTTAAAAGCTCAATATGCTCTTTTGTATGAAGCGGAGCATCACCCATAAGGTACTCTCGGTCAAGTCCTGTGTATTTATCCTTGCCAAGCCTGTGATAAGGCAAAAGATGAAGCTCTTTTACTGTGCCGAGGGATTTTGTAAACTCTGCAATTTGGCTTATTTCCTCGGGTGTATCGTTAAAGCCCGGTATTACGGGAACTCTGATTGTAAGGTTATTGGTAAGCACTGCAATTTTTTTTGCATTTTCCAATATAAGCTCGTTGCCCACCCTTGTGTTTTGCTTATGCTTTTCACTATTGATATGCTTTATATCCATTAAATAATGATCTATATAAGGAAGGCATTTTTCTATTTTATCAAATTCTGCAAAGGATGTTGTTTCAACTGCAGTATTTATGCCTGCCTCTTTAGCTGTGCGAAGTAATGCATAAGTAAAATCACTCTGACAAAAGCACTCACCGCCTGAAAGGGTTAAGCCTCCGCCAGAACGGCGGTAATATATTCTGTCCCGGATAACACTTTCCATAATCCCGGCAACCGTAACATCTTTGCCCATAACCTTTGTTTTACCGTTTACAATCATATTCTGAATTGCAAACTCCTGTGATTCCGGGTTACAGCACCATCTGCAACGAAGGGCACAGCCTTTTAAAAATACAATCGTTCTTATACCGGGGCCGTCGTGAACCGAAAAACGCTGAATATCAAAAATTCTGCCTTTAGTATTTAAATAGTCCATTTCGATTCCTTTCATAAAATCAGAACTTGCATTGCTCTGTTCTGTTTATAATATCATCCTGTAATGATTTTGAAAGTGTTGTAAAGAGTGCGCTGTATCCTGCAACACGAACAACAAGACTCTTATATTTTTCAGGGTTTTTCTGTGCATCGAGAAGTGTTTCACGGCTGACTACATTAAACTGCATGTGACTTCCCTTCTGGTCGAAAAAGCCTCTTATAAGATTTATAAAGCTATCTGTACCCGACTGACCCTCCAATGCTGACGGATGGAATTTCATATTAAACAAAGTTCCGTTTGACACAATAAAGTGGTCAAGCTTTGAAACCGAGTTTGCCGATGCAGTAGGACCGTTTACATCGAAGCCTGCCGATGGGCTTACACCATCTGCAACAGG
>JAZSPJ010000158.1:0-3461 GCA_045537365.1 Clostridia bacterium | reverse complement strand
GCTCAAAAGCTAAAGCACAGGCTCACATCGATGCAGGTGCTAAGAAAGTTGTTATTTCTGCTCCTGCAGGCAACGACCTTAAGACAATCGTTTTCTCAGTAAACGAAAAGACACTTACAAAGGATGACCAGATTATTTCTGCTGCATCTTGTACAACAAACTGCTTGGCTCCTATGGCTGACGCACTTAACAAGTACGCTCCCATTCAGTCAGGTATTATGTCAACAATCCACGCTTACACAGGCGACCAGATGATTCTTGACGGCCCACACAGAAAAGGTGATTTAAGAAGAGCAAGAGCAGGTGCGGTTAATATCGTTCCAAACTCAACAGGTGCTGCAAAAGCTATCGGCCTTGTTATTCCTGAGCTTAACGGCAAACTCATCGGTTCTGCACAGAGAGTTCCTGTTCCAACAGGTTCAACAACAATCCTCACAGCAGTAGTTGAGGGTAAAGATGTTACTGTTGACGGCATCAATGCAGCTATGAAAGCAGCTTCAAGCGCATCTTTCGGATACAATGAAGAGCAGATCGTATCTTCAGATATCGTTGGTATCACTTATGGTTCACTTTTCGATGCTACACAGACAATGGTTTCACACATCGATGGCGACCTTTATGAAGTACAGGTTGTTTCATGGTATGATAACGAAAACTCATACACAAGCCAGATGGTAAGAACAATCAAATACTTTGCAGAATTAAACTAATTTAATAAACAATATAAAAAAACCGTTCAGTTTTTAACTGAACGGTTTTTTTTGCACTCCGGGCATTTTTTTCATCACCGTGCGTATTCTTTAAGCTTTCTGTCAATATTTCTTTTAGCATCGTGCTCGGCAATGGACTGGCGCTTGTCGTATAGCTTTTTACCTTTAGCAAGACCAAGCTCTACCTTAACCTTTGAGCCGTTTAAGTAAATTTTAAGGGGTATAAGCGAAAGCCCTTCTTCCTTTACCGTGCCGTAAAGCTTTAATATTTCGCGCTTGTGCATAAGAAGTTTTCTGTCGCGCATTGGATCTTTATTAAAAATATTTCCTTTTTCGTAAGGGCTTATGTGCATACCCTTTATATAAATCTCGCCGTTTTTTACCGAGGCATAGCTGTCCTTTAAATTAACCTGACCAAGCCTTATGGATTTTACCTCTGTGCCGACAAGTTCAATTCCGCACTCGTATTTTTCAAGTATAAAATAATCGTGCGTTGCTTTTTTATTCTGTGCAATCACTTTTATGTTTTCATCATTTTTTACCATATTATCACCTTGCCTTTATACTAATTCAAAGTCTATCTGCCTGTTTGCTTTGCTTGCTTTTGCTACAACAATCCTAACCTTGTCACCTATATGGTATTCTTTATGTGTATGCTCGCCTGTAAGCGATAAATTCTGCTCGTTAAATATATAATAATCGTCGTCAAGGTCAGCTAAACGCACAAGTCCCTCTATACCGTTTTCAAGCTCAACATAAAATCCGAAATTTGTAATTGACGATATAATACCGTCATATTCAAAGCCTACTTTTTCCTCCATATACTCGGCTTTTTTCATATCCTCAACCTCTCGCTCTGCTTCCATGGCATTTATTTCACATTCGCTTGAATGCTGTGACGCCTTCGCACAAAACTCTGATAGCTTATATACTCTTTCATCACTTGGCTGTGATACAAGATACTCTTTTATAATTCTGTGGATTGCAAGGTCGGGGTATCTGCGTATGGGGGAGGTAAAGTGGCAGTAGTATTTAAATGCAAGCCCGAAATGCCCAAGGCATTCGTGGCTGTATTTTGCTTTCATAAGCGAGCGAAGCATTACCTTGCTTATAAGCATTTCATTCTGAGTACCCTTAATCTCATTTAAAAGCCTTGCAAACTCCTTTGAGTGAGGCTCTTTTGTACCTTTAACAAAATAACCCATATTTTTTATAAATACATTAAAATTTTGTATTTTTTCATTGGTTGGCTTTTCATGTATACGGAATATAAATGGTGCTTCTTTCCAGAAAAATTCCTCTGCTACGGTTTTGTTTGCCATAAGCATAAATTCCTCTATTATGGAGTTGGAAATCCCTGTTACATATTTGTATACATCTGTGGGTGTGCCGTATCTGTCAACTTCGATTTTTGTTTCGGGAAAATCAAAATCAATACTGCCCCTTGATTGCCTTTTTGTTTTTAAAATATCTTTAAGCTCATTCATAAGCATAATATCGTCGTATATATCTGCATATTGCTCAATAAGCTTTTTATCGCCCTCTATTATAGCTGTAACATCATCATAATTCATACGGTGTACTGTGTTTATTATACTTTTGTAAATCTTATGCTCCCAAAGTTCACCGTCGGGAGATATTACCATTGTAACCGAAAGGGTTAATCGGTCCTCATTCGGGTTTAAACTGCATATACCGTTGCTTAATTCCTTTGGAAGCATCGGCACAACCCTGTCTGTAAAATATACACTTGTACCTCGTCTGTATGCCTCTTTGTCAAGGTGGGAGTTTTCCTTTACATAATGGGTAACATCGGCAATATGAACACCAAGCACATAGTTTTTGCCATCTTTTGTTATACTTACGGCATCGTCAAGGTCTTTTGCATCCTTGCCGTCTATTGTAAATATTTTATATTTCCTTAAATCGGTACGGCCTGCAAGGTCTTTTTCGGTAATTTCAGCCGATGCATTTTTTGCCTCGTCTAAAACCTTGTCCGAAAATTCATCGGTTATGGAATATTGCTTTAAAACACTTAAAACATCTATGCCAATATCATTGGGGTTTCCAAGTATTTCGCAAATAACACCCTCCGGGCGTCTTTGTGATGGTTTGCGTCTATTAAGCTTAACCACAACCTTTTGCCCGTTTTTTGCACCGTTAAAATCTTTTTTTGACACATAAATATCCTCGGGTGATTTTCGGCTGTCGGGTATTACAAAACCAAAATTGCGGTTATTTACAAATGTACCTACTATTGTATGTACCTTGCTGTCGGTTATTTTTACAATTTTGCCTTCACGCTTTTTGCCGTCCTTTGCGTTTTTTGTAACCTTTACTGCAACCGTGTCGCCGTCATAAGCGCCTTGTGTATCGCCACTTAAAATAAAAATATCGTCACTTCCGTCGCCCGGCACTGCAAAGCCGTAGCCTCTGTCACTTGCTCTGAAGGTGCACGCAATAAGCCCCGAATGTGAAAGCGTAACATATTTGCCTTTATTAGATTTTTCTACAAAGCCCTCGTGTTCAAGCTCATCAAGTATTTTGCTAAGCTCGCCTGAGTCGCTTTCGGGTATTGACAGTACCGCCATAATATCAAAAAATTTCATCGGCACATACATTTCATCGCCCAAAAACTGTTTTATTATTTCTTTTCTGTTCATAATTACCTCATAGCACTTTATTAATTTGATTATACCACTTTTTAGAAAAAAAGATACAGTTTTTTTAAAAATATAAAATTATTGTAAT
>JAZSPJ010000023.1:0-5386 GCA_045537365.1 Clostridia bacterium | reverse complement strand
GCTGTCACGAAGTGACTGATGAGGTGTAGGATTTTTAAAAGAATCCGTTATATAATAACAAGAAAGGATAAAAATTATGATAATTACACCCGAATGTGAAAATACAACAATACTTCCTGTACTGCCTGTAAGGGGATTTCCTGTATTTCCCGATATGATAATTCATTTTGAGGTGGGCAGGGATAAATCCATAAATGCTATAAGCGAGGCTATGGCAGAGAATAAACAGATTTTTCTTGTGGCACAAAAGGATTATGATATGGAGTTTCCAAAGCCTGACGATTTATACCGTATCGGTACAATTGCAAATATAAAGCAAATTGTAAAAATATCCGAAACCGATATGAGGGTGTTGGTAGAGGGCGTTAAACGGGGCGAGCTTGTAAATATGGTGCGCACAAGTGGTTTTTTTGAGGGCGAAGTATGCGATTTTGCTACATATAAGGACTATACACCCGATAATCAGCTTTTGCTTGATGCTTACGGTAAAAAGATTAAAGGTCTTATATCCGATTACTACGCACTTATGTCCGACCCGAATATGGCAAAGGATGCGCTTATGCCTTATATAAACGAAACCGATATTGAAAAGCTTGGTGATGCAGTATCGGCAAATGTAAATTTTTCTCTTGAAAAAAAGCAGGAGCTTTTAGAAACACAGGACCTTATAAACCGTCTTGGAATATTGGTTGAGGCACTTACAAATGAAATTGTAATACTTGGCTATGCAAAGCATATTGATAAAACAGTAAAAGCAAAGCTAAACGAAAATCAGCGAGAGTTTTACTTAAAAGAACAGCTCCATGTTATAAATGAGGAATTGGGGCTTACCGATGCTGATTACAGCGAAAATTATATAAACGATTTAAAGGCAAGAGGTGTGCCGGAATATGTAATCAAAAAAGCAGAAAAAGAGCTTAAAAAGCTTGATTATATACAACCTAATAACCCTGATTATTCTGTAATTTTAAATTACCTTGAATGGATAGAAGGTATAGGCTGGGAAAAGAAATCCGAGGAGAACAGCGATTTTTCCGAAGCACAAAAAATACTTGATGCCGACCATTGGGGACTTACAAAGGTTAAGGAAAGAATTATAGAGTTTCTGGCAGTACGTAAGCTTACAGACGGAAAAAAATCGCCTATTATCTGCCTTGTAGGCCCACCCGGAGTTGGTAAAACAAGTATTGCAAAATCAATTGCAAAGGTGCTAAACCGTGAGTATGTAAGGCTTTCACTCGGCGGTGTACATGACGAGGCAGAAATAAGAGGCCATCGCCGTACATATATAGGTGCAATGCCGGGAAGAATTGTTACATCCCTTAAAAAAGCAGGTACTATGAATCCGCTTATTCTGCTTGACGAGATAGACAAACTCGGCAGTGATGTTAAAGGAAGTCCTTCATCAGCGCTTTTAGAGGTGCTCGACAGCGAACAGAATTTTGCTTTTCACGATAATTTTATGGATATAGATATTGACCTTTCAGATGTAATGTTTGTAACAACCGCAAACACTCTGGAAACAATTGAAAAACCGCTTCTTGACAGAATGGAAGTAATTGAGCTTTCCAGTTATACTTACGAGGACAAAAAAATGATTGCCGAGAAATATCTCATTCCAAAGCAGATGGAAAATGCAGGTATTAAAAAGAGCAATTTAAAATTCGGAAGCGGTGCGGTTGAGGAAATTATTAACTGTTATACCCGTGAGGCAGGCGTAAGAGAGCTTGAGCGAAAAATTGAGCAGATAATGCGAAAATGTGCAAAAAATATCATAGTAGACGGCAAAAAAACTATGACCGTAAGCACACGCAATATAGAAAACTACCTTGGTAAACGTATTTATATTGAAAGCGATAAGCAAAACAATGCACTTTTGGGTGTAGTGTGCGGTCTTGCGTGGACACAATTCGGCGGTGATACTCTCCGTGTTGAAGTTAATGTAATGGAGGGAACAGGCAAACTGCTTCTTACAGGTCACCTTGGCGATGTTATGAAGGAGTCAGCCAAAACTGCGGTAAGCTATATCCGCTCAAACAGCGGTCATTTTGGTGTTGACAACGAATTTTATAAAAAATACGATATACATATCCATGTGCCTGAGGGCGCTGTTCCAAAGGACGGCCCGTCGGCAGGAATTACAATGTGTACAGCGCTTATATCGGCGCTTACAGGCAAAAAAGTACGCCATGATGTAGCAATGACGGGCGAAATAACCTTAACGGGCAGAATACTCCCGATTGGCGGTTTAAAGGAAAAGGCTATGGCTGCATACCGTGACGGCATTAAAACTGTTTTAATACCCGAAAAGAATGTTCAGGATATAGAGGATATTCCCGAAAGCGTTTCAGGTAAACTTAACTTTGTAGTGGCTGATAATATGGATACGGTAATAAAAACAGCATTTATTTAAAATGAGGAGGTGATTTTTTAAATGAATATACACAATGTAAAGCTTGTAATTTCAGCAGTAAGCGCAAAACAGCATCCAAATACAATATACCCCGAAATCGCTTTTGCGGGCAGGAGTAATGTTGGAAAATCGTCGCTTATAAATAAAATACTAAACCGTAAAAGTCTTGCAAGAGTAAGTTCACAGCCGGGCAAAACTGCAACAATTAATTTTTTTGATGTTGATTCAACCTTAATGCTTGTTGACCTTCCCGGTTACGGATTTGCAAAGGTAAGCAAAGCAGAAAAGAAAAAATGGGGCTTTATGATAGAGGAATATTTAAATACAAGAAACACCTTGATGCAGGTTATTTTGCTTGTAGACAGCCGGCATAAACCCACCGCAGACGATAAAATGATGCTTGGCTTTATAAGGGCTGTATGTCCGAGAGCGGTTGTTGTGGCAACTAAAATAGATAAGCTTAAAAAAAGTCAGATTAATGAAAATATTGCAACAATTATAAAAGAGCTTGAGCTTTCAGGCGACGATATTATAATACCGTTTTCATCGGAAAAAGGCGACGGTGTTGATGAGTTTTGGGATTATGTTAATTACGAGATTTTAAATAATGAGGAATAGGAAATACTTATGAGCGAATTATTAAACGGATTAAATGATATGCAAACTAAGGCTGTGCTTGCAACCGACGGACCGCTTTTGGTGCTTGCAGGTGCAGGAAGCGGTAAAACAACAGTGCTTACAAGGCGTATAGCCTATATATTAAGCCTTCATAAAGCACGCCCGTGGCAGATACTTGCTATAACCTTTACAAATAAGGCGGCAAAGGAGATGCAGGAGCGAATCAGTGCGCTTGTGCCCGAAGCCGCAGGCGATATGTGGATAAAAACCTTTCACTCTGCATGCCTCAGGATTTTAAGGCGTGATATAGATAAACTTGGCTACGATACCAATTTTAATGTATACGACACAAATGACCAGAAGCGCATAGCTAAGCAATGCTTAAAGGACTGCCTTTTAAATGAGGATAACTATCCTGTAAAAACTATACTTTCTAAAATAAGCGATTGTAAAAACAGAGGAGTATCGCCCGAAGAGTTTTTAAAAGAATGTACCGGCGACTATCATAAAATGGGATATGCAAAGCTTTATACACAGTATCAGAATATTTTAAAGGCGAATAACTCTTTGGATTTTGACGACCTTTTGTGGAAAACAGTAGAGCTTTTTGAAACCAATCCCGAAACCTTAAAATACTATCAGGATAAATTTAAATATATACTTGTAGATGAGTATCAGGATACCAACCACATACAGTATAAGCTTGTAGCAATGCTTGCACAGGCGCACAGAAATATATGCGTTGTGGGCGACGATGACCAGAGTATTTATAAATTCAGAGGAGCAGATGTTACAAATATTCTTGATTTTGAAAAACAGTTTACCGATGCTGTTGTTATTAAATTAGAGCAGAACTACCGCTCAACACAAAATATACTTGATTCAGCAAACAGCGTAATAGCTAACAATAAAAACCGTAAAGCCAAGAATTTGTGGACAGAGCAAAAAGGCGGAGATTTAATACATTTCAGAAATCTTGACGACCAGATTGGCGAGGCTGTGTTTATAAATAATACGATAGAGAGCTATGTAAGAAGCGGTGAGTACAAATACAGCGATTTTGCAATTCTGTACCGCACCAATGCACAAACCCGTGCTTTTGAGGAAAACTTAACCTGCCCGTACCGTATACTTGCAGGTTTAAGGTTTTACGACAGGCGCGAGATAAAGGATATGCTTTCATACCTTCGTGTTCTGTTTAACCCAAATGACGATGCAAATTTAGAGCGCATAATAAATGTACCGAAAAGGGGTATCGGCGATACAACTGTAAGTAAAATCGCATCACTTGCATCAACAGTAGGTAAAAGCATGTATCAGGTTATGTGCGATGAAAATTATGCCGATGCAATTGGCAGAAGCTTTTCTAAAATAAACGAATTTTCCGCGTTGCTTGAGGATTTAAGGTCAAAAATCAACAAAATATCCACCATTGACCTTATTGACGAAATTATAAACCGTACAGGGTATATTGAGGCGCTAATTGCCGAAAATCATTTTGAGGCACAGGGAAGAATTGAAAACCTTGAAGAGTTAAAATCCAAAGCCGCCGAGTATGAGCAAAGCGTGGAGGAACACAGCTTTGAGGGCTTTTTGGATAATATCAGCTTAGTGTCGGATGTGGATAACTACGACTCCGAACAGGATGCTGTTGTACTTATGACACTTCACTCTGCAAAGGGACTTGAGTTTCCTGTTGTATTTATGTGCGGTATGGAGTACGGATTGTTCCCAAGTCTTATGAGCGAGCTTGAGGAGGGCGGAAAAGAGGAGGAACGCCGTTTATGCTATGTAGGCATTACAAGGGCAAAAAAGGTTCTTTATATGACCTCTGCAAAAATGCGTACAACCTACGGAAAAACCGAATCCCGTACACCAAGCCCCTTCATCGACGAAATACCCGAAAACCTGTTTGACGATAAATATGCACTTAACCGCAGGGTAAGAGCATATTCTCAAAACAGTGATTATGGATATTCAAAACCAAAGAGTGACAGTATGCCTAAATTCAGCTTCGGCTCGTCAGCCTCAAAACCTACCATCGGCGGTATAATGAGCGCATATAATATGTCTGCCGCATCAAATATTAAGGCAGACAGTACATTTAATATTAAAAAGGGCGACAGGGTTAAGCATAAAAAATTCGGCGAAGGTCTTGTAATAGATGTTAAACCTGCAGGCGGTGATTATCAGGTGGAAATCTCATTTGATAATGTTGGTACAAGAACGCTTATGGCATCCTTTGCAAAGCTTGAAAAAATATAACTTTAATATACATACTAATTTAATTGACAATTTTTTTCTTGAATGTTATAATTAGTTTACATATTATATAACATTTTTCATTATTTTTTA
>JAZSPJ010000136.1:0-3851 GCA_045537365.1 Clostridia bacterium | reverse complement strand
GCCGAAAACCTTGCTGATGCTGCCGATGGCGAAAATTATGAATGGACAGATATGTACTCGGGTTTTGCAGATACTGCTGAAAAAGAAGGCTTTACAGAGCTTGCACATAAATTCCGTTTGGTAGCTGCAATTGAAAAACACCACGAAGAGCGTTACCGTGCATTGCTTAAAAACATTGAAATGGCAGAGGTATTTGCAAAGAGCGAAGTTAAGGTTTGGGAGTGCAGAAACTGCGGTCATATTGTTGTAGGCACAAATGCACCCGAGGTTTGCCCAACCTGCAACCACCCACAAAGCTATTTTGAAATTCACGCAGAAAATTATTAATACTTTAGTAAACAAAACCCACCATATTAAAATGGTGGGTTTTAAGCTTATAAAATGTAAATCATACTTTTATTATCATATTTTGTTTGAGATAGGAAAAATGCTTAGAAATGGGCAAACTGAACCGTAGGGTCACCCGAAGGCGTACAAAAAGTACGCCGAGTGGTGAAGTTGGTTCATTTCGGAGTATTTTTACATCTCAAACCCTAAAGTAGCAAACATAACTGCCTTTATTGTATGCATTCTGTTTTCTGCTTCATCAAACACTATTGATTGCTCACTTTCAAACACCTCGTCGGTTACTTCCATACTGTCACGGTTAAATTTTTCGCACATTTCTTTACCGATTGCTGTTTTTTTATCATGATACGATGGCAGGCAATGCATAAACACAGCCTGACTGCCTGCGTTATCCATAAGTGCCTTGTTTACCTGATAAGCACCAAGATCGGCAATTCTTTCTTCCCATACCTCGTAAGGCTCACCCATAGATACCCATATATCAGTATAAATTACATCTGCACCTTTTGTAGCTTTAATTGGATCTGTTTCAAATTTTAATGTTGCACCTGTTTCTTTGGAAATTTTTAAGCACTCGTCAACAAGACCTTTGTCCGGAAAATACTTTTCGGGTGCACAGGCAGTAAAGTTTAATCCCATTTTTGCACAGCCAACCATAAGTGAATTGCCCATATTATAACGGGCATCGCCCATATATACAAAATTAATTCCTTTTAAATACCCAAAATGCTCTTTTATAGTTAAAAAATCTGCAAGTATCTGGGTTGGGTGAAACTCATTTGTAAGCCCGTTCCATACGGGAATTTTTGCATATTCTGCAAGCTCCTCCACAATTTCCTGACCAAAGCCGCGGTACTCTATGCCATCAAACATTCTGCCAAGCACACGGGCAGTATCTGCAATACTTTCTTTCATACCAATTTGCGATGCTTTAGGATCAAGATATGTAACATTCATACCCAAATCGTGTGCCGCAACCTCAAATGCACATCTTGTTCTTGTACTTGTTTTTTCAAATATAAGTGCTATATTTTTGCCCTTTAGCTTATCGTGAGCAATACCCGCTTTTTTCTGCTCTTTTAGCTTTGCAGCCAAATCTATTAAATACCCTATTTCCTCGGGTGTATAATCAAGTAATTTTAAAAAATTTCTGTTTTTTAAATTCATATTAATAATACTCCTTTCATAACTATATAGGAATATTATACTAATGTATACGAAAAAAGTCAAGTTTAACATAAAAAAATGAAATTGCGTTTGGAGTATGAGCGAGAAAACAAGAGAAAAACGACGAAAATTAAAGTTTGTGATTTGTAAATTAATTTTTTTAAAAAAAGTTGTTGACATTTTATAAAATTTGTATTACAATATACAAAGTTGATTAAATCAAAAAATATACGGAGGTAAAAATAATGAGTTCATTTATGGCTAAACCGGCTGAAGTTGAAAGAAAATGGTATATTATAGATGCAGCAAACAAACCCCTTGGTAGAGTTGCAAGTACAGCAGCATCTATATTAAGAGGTAAAATTAAACCTACATTTACACCTAATGTTGACTGCGGTGATTTTGTTATTATTTTAAATGCAGACAAAGCAGTTCTTACAGGTAAAAAACTTGAGCAGAAATTCTACTACCACCACAGTGGTTACATTGGTGGTTTAAAAGAAATCAGCTACAAAAAATTGATGGCTGAAAATCCTGAAAAAGCAATGATGCTTGCTGTTAAAGGTATGCTCCCAAGCAATACAATCGGTGCTAACAGCTTAACCCGTTTAAGAGTTTACAAAGGCACAGAGCACAACCACGAAGCACAGAAACCGGAAGTATACAACGGTATTATTAAATAAGGAGGATATTGAAAATGGCTAACGCACAATTCTGCGGAACAGGTAGAAGAAAAAGTTCTGTTGCTAGAGTAAGATTATTACCAGGCACAGGTAAAATAACAATTAACGGCAGAGATATAGACGATTATTTCGGCTTGGAAACATTAAAGGTTGTTGTAAGACAGCCATTGGTTGCAACTGATACACTCGGTAAATTTGATATTGAAGCAAAAGTTACCGGCGGCGGTTTTACAGGTCAGGCAGGCGCTGTAAGACATGGTATTGCAAGAGCTTTGCTCACTGTTGAGGAAACATACAGACCTGCTCTTAAAGCTGCTGGCTTCCTTACAAGAGACCCAAGAATGAAAGAAAGAAAGAAATACGGTCTTAAAGCAGCTCGTCGTGCACCACAGTTCTCAAAGAGATAATTACTTTATCTGTTATATCCCACAACCGATATGGTTGTGGGATTTTTTTGTTATTTATAAAAAGCTGTTGATTTTATTTTTTTAGTATGTTATAATCTATTTAGAAATATTTCTAAATAGATTATAAGGATGTGATTAAATGGGAATGAACGAAACACTAAAAGCTATATCCGACTCCGAAAGACGGGATATATTGCAAATGCTTAAAGGCGGCAGAAAATCTGCCGGCGAGATTGCCGAGCATTTTAATTTAACAGGTGCAACAGTTTCGTATCACCTTTCAAAATTAAAAAAAGCCGACCTTATTACAGAACAGAAGCACAAAAATTATATATATTATGAGTTAAACACCTCGGTATTTGAGGAAGTATTAACATGGATTTATGCGTTAGGAGGTAAAAAATAATGAAATATATAAAATGGAAAAGTTTTATAACAACCAGCCTTGTATGCCTTTTACCAATAGCTTTGGGATTGATACTATGGAATAAACTTCCCGACAAAATTGCTATTCACTTTAATATAAATAACGAACCCGATAATTATGCATCAAAAGGCTTTGCAGTATTTGCTTTGCCATTTATGATGACGCTGCTTCAAATTTTCTGCTGTATTGTAAACGATATAAATTCATATAAGCATGGCGAACGCAAAAAGTTTGAAGCTGTAACCAAATGGATAATGCCTGTTATGTGTATTATTCTGCAGGCATTTACATTTGCCTATGCTCTTGGTATAAACATAAATCCAAGGCTTGTAGCTGCTTTAATTGTGGGAACAATTTTGCTTATTATAGGCAATTATATGCCAAAGTTTGATTATATAAAAAACTATAATTTAAATACACAAAAAGCAAGAAAAATTAACAGATTTATAGGCTATGAAACAGTAATAATGGGTGTTTTGATGCTGCTTACAATAGTGCTACCCCCTATTACTACTTTAATATGGTTGATTTTAATGATACCATATATAATTGTATCAATAGTATATAGTATTATAATTGCAAGAAAAGATTAAACAATAGATAAAACCAAAAAAGCAACCGGGGACAGCCGGTTGCTTTTTTGGTTAGAAATGTATGCTACAAATATATAAAAAATTATATATTCTGACTATAGTTAGGAGCCTCTTTTGTGATAGAAATATCATGAGGATGGCTCTCCCTCAAACCTGCGGCAGTTATTCTTACAAACTTGCCTTTTTCCTTAAGGTCGGCAATTGTAGGAGCACCGCAATATCCCAT
>JAZSPJ010000045.1:0-6376 GCA_045537365.1 Clostridia bacterium | reverse complement strand
AATGTTGTTAATATCACTGCTTTCAAGCTCGGCACAGTTTACACAAACACTTTCAACATCGTGACGCTGTTTGATTTCTGCCTGCACCTTTTTTGCATTTTCGCCATTAGGGTTTATACTGTTTACAAGCACAATAAATGGCTTATTAAGTTCCTTTAACTCGCTTATAACTCTGTTTTCTGCCTCAATATAATCCTCACGGGGTATGTCCGTAATACTGCCGTCTGTGGTTACTACCAATCCTATTGTTGAATGGTCGCATATTACTTTTCGTGTACCTGTTTCAGCCGCCTGATAAAAAGGTATTGCCTCATCGTTCCAGGGAGTTTTTACCATTCGCGGCATATCATTTTCAATATGTCCAAGGGCAGAGTTTACTATGTAACCAACACAATCTATCATTCGCACATTGAATTTTGCATTATCCGAAAGTGTAATTTCAACAGCCTCGTTAGGTATAAACTTTGGCTCGGTTGTCATAATGGTTTTGCCTGAGCCACTTTGTGGCAATTCATCTCTTGCGCGTTCTCTTTTAAAGGTGTTGTCTATATTCGGTATAACAAGCAAATCCATAAACTTTTTTATAAAGGTGGATTTTCCTGTGCGTACAGGTCCCACAACACCTATCATTATCGCTCCGTCTGTACGGGTAGCAATATCTGTGTATATACTCTCCATATAAAAATTCCTCCTTGCGCTTTTATACTAAAGTATATTATATAAATATATTTTTATTACTTACTTTCTGAATTTATATAAAATCCCTTTATTTAATTGACTGTTTAGTTAAATTGTGGTATATTATAAAATAGAATGGTATTGTATAAATTAAATTTGCATTATAATGAGGTGTCGTATTGAAAACGGGTAATTTTAAATATAAAATTAAACTTGCTAAAGAGGAAATCAAGAGCCATAAAGGCACTTTTGCGGTATATGTAATACTCAGAACAATTGTTTTGGCAGCAATGGTGCTGTCTGTTATAAGGGGCGACTGGGAAAATCTTTTTGTATGCTCATTGGCACTTATTTTGTTTATGGTGCCTGCGTTTATATCCACAAATTTTGGTATAGTGATACCAAGTCCGCTTGAAATTATTATTCTGCTTTTTGTGTTTGCGGCAAGCATTATGGGCGAGATGAACAGCTATTATATAAAATACCCCGTATGGGATACAATGCTTCATACTATTAATGGGTTTTTGTGTGCCGCAATAGGCTTTTCAATGGTAGATATATTAAACGAAAACAAAAACGCAAAGTTTAAATTGTCGCCTGTTTATTTGTCAATAGCGGCTTTTTGCTTTTCGATGACAATAGGTGTTTTATGGGAGTTTTTTGAGTTTGGGTGCGACCTGTTTTTCAAAACAGATATGCAGAAAGATGTAATTGTAAATGCAATACATTCCACAAAGCTAAACCCAATGAATATAAATAAAACTGTTGTAATATCGAATATACGCCAGACAGTTGTAGATGGCACAAAGCTTCCTGTCGAGGGGTATCTTGATATTGGGTTAATTGATACTATGAAGGATTTGTTTGTAAACTTTATAGGCGCAGTTGTGTTTAGTGTGATAGGATATTTTTATATTAAAACAAGAGGCAAAAGTAAATTTGCTGAGTATTTTATACCTAAAAAGGTTAACTCGAATAAAGCATACGGAGATGAACAATAATGAAAAAAATATATTTTCTGTTATTATTAATATGTATAATTTTTACGGGCTGTACAGATAGCACTTTGAATAATGATGATGGAGGTAAATTATCGGTAGTTACAACTGTATTTCCGGCCTATGATTTTGCAAATGCAGTTTATGGCGATAAAGCAAATGTTGAGCTGTTACTTCCGCCCGGTACAGAGGCACACAGCTATGAACCTTCGCCAAAGGATATAATAAAAATTCAAAATTGTAATTTGTTTATATATAACGGGGGTACATCTGATGTATGGGTGGATAATATACTTAATTCATTGGACAAAAAGCCCAAAACCTTAAAAATGATGGAGTACAGCTCTGTAATTGAGCATAACCACGAACAGAACGAAGGTCACGACGAGCATATATGGCTTAATATAAAAAATGCCGTATCTGTAATTAATGCGATTTATGATGAGGCAGTTTTAACTGATGCTGATAATAAAGAATACTATACTACTAACACAGAAACATATTGCGAAAAACTTAGTGAGCTTGATTTGATGTTTAAAAATCTTTCAAATGATGCAGTAAATAAAACATTAGTGTTTGCCGACCGTTTCCCAGCAATATATTTTACCGAAGGATATGGATTTGAATATCTTTCAGCATTTGATGGCTGCGCCGATAAAGCAGAGCCGGGCAGTGCAAAAATAGCAGAGCTTATAAAAAGTGTTGAGCAAAATAATATAGACACAGTTTTTTATATAGAGTTTTCAAATCAAAAGGTTGCCGACTCTGTGTGTGAGGCAACAGGGGCAGAAAAGAAGCTTTTTCATTCATGCCATTCTATAAGCGCCGACGAATTAAAGTCGGGTGTAACATATTACTCTCTTATGCAGTCAAACTATAATACATTGTCGGAGGTGCTTAAATAATGTCTTTAATTAAATGTAAAAACTTATGTGTATCATACGATAATTTTTGTGTTGTAAGGGATGTTTCATTCGAGGTTAAGAGCGGAGATTATCTTTGCATAGTAGGCGAAAACGGAAGCGGAAAAACCACTTTAACAAAAGCTATACTCGGTTTGATTGGTACAAGCTCCGGAAGTGTTGAGTTTTTTGACGGTCTTAAAAAGAACGAAATAGGCTATCTGCCGCAACAAACAGAAATACAGAAGGATTTTCCGGCATCAATAAAAGAGGTTGTGCTGTCGGGATGTCTTAATAAAAGAAAATGGTATATGCCGTTTTATACACAGGACGATAAATCTCTTGCGGCAAAAAATATTCACCGACTTGGTCTTTGTGAACTTTTAAACAATAGTTATCATGAGCTTTCAGGAGGTCAGAAACAGAGGGTACTTCTTGCAAGGGCTTTGTGTGCAACTAAAAAGCTTATTGTACTTGACGAGCCCGCCGCGGGTCTTGACCCCGTTATTACAGCGGAATTTTACGATGTTGTTTCATCACTTAATAAAGAGGATGGTATTACAGTAATTATGATATCACACGATATGAGCTGTGTGAAAAAATATGCAAGTCATATTTTGCATTTGGGAGATAATGATTATTATTTTGGGGACAAGAAATCATATTTTGCAAGCGATGCGTATTTAAGATATATGGGAGGTAAAAATCAATGAGTATATTAGTTGAAATGCTTTCCTATTCATTTATGACCCGTGCTCTTATTGTAGGTACGCTTGTATCTTTGTGCTCTGCACTTTTAGGTGTCAGCCTTGTGCTTAAAAGATACTCAATGATAGGCGACGGACTATCCCATGTAGGCTTTGGTGCACTTGCGGTTGCAACAGCATTGGGCGTTGCTCCGCTTTGGATTTGTATACCTGTTGTGGTAATATCGGCATACTTTTTGCTTAGATTAAGTGAAAACAGTAAAATAAAAGGCGATTCTGCCATTGCAATAATTTCTACGGGTGCTCTTGCATTCGGTGTTATAACAGTATCGGTTTCAACAGGGCTTAACTCCGATTTATACAGCTATATGTTTGGCAGTATTTTGGCAATGAGCAGGGGCGATGTGTACTTGAGCGCAATTTTAAGTATAATCGTGCTTATTATGTATGTTTTTTTCTACAACAAAATATTTGCAGTTACCTTTGACGAGATTTTTGCGGGTGCAACAGGTACAAAAATTAATATATATAACACATTAATTGCAATACTTACTGCAATTACCATAGTGCTGGGTATGCGTATGATGGGTTCAATGCTTATATCAGCATTAATTATTTTTCCTGCACTTACGGCAATGCGTGTATGCAAAACCTTTAAAACGGTTACTGTAACCTCGGCGGTGCTTTCTGTTGTGTGCTTTTTAATAGGTATGTACATATCATATTGCTTCGATACGCCAACAGGTGCAAGCATAGTTGCAGTAAATATGTGTGCATTTTTAATTTTTAATGTTATATCAAAAGTGTTTAAATAAAATTGTCACAAGGGTGATTATTATGGAACATAAAAGAGAATACAGTATTATATATCCCAATTTTGACGGGGCTGAATACAAACAGCTATCCAATGATGCTTGTCACGACCTGGCGCTTAATATGCTGTGCGAAAAATTAACCGATAATCATAATGAGTATAAAATGATAAAGGATATTATATCCAATATGACGGCAGATTCAAGGGTTGCCCATTACAGGCAAAAGGTTTTTTGCGATATATTAAAATACCCGGATTTCAGGAAGCGGATTACGGAGCTTTTTGATAAATTTGAATTTGTAAGAAGTTACGGTATGCATCATTTGGATACCGACGAAAAAATGGGACTTTTTCATTTGCTCCGAAGGATGGACGAGCTTAATGATTATATAAGCTGTGTTGAGGCTATGCAGGAATGTTTTACACAGTATGTGGTTGAATCCGATGGGCTTAAAGGCTTTAAAGAATATATCGATAAGCTGTACAACGATGCGGGCTTTGCTCAGATGAAAGCCGATATTGCCGAGCTTAAAAAACATTCGTCGGAAATAAAAAGCGTAACGGTAGGCATAAATGTAAACGATAGATTTGAAGCTACCGAGTTAGGACTTATTTCCATTAATAATAAACCTTTTAAAAAATCGGGTATCGTAACCAATTTTGCCGATGCCATCAGCTCAAAGCAAAAAATACATAACGGTACCGACTGGGACGGCAATATGCATTTTCAACCCGTTAATACCAATGGCTATGGCGAGGGCTTTCTTTCCGAAGCAATGACAAGAGGCGCAAAAATAGGTATTGCAAAAATGAGCGGATTGGCGGGTGGCAGTATATCGGGCGAAACCATAACCAAAATTGCCAAAGGTGACGGAACCTCGAATGCAACCTTGTTTTTATCAAACATTTTAAATAAAATGCTTGATATGCTTGTAAAAAAGCTTCATGATACACTTAATAAATATGCAAATGTTGCAGTTATAAATATATCGCACATAATACCCGAGTTTGTGTATTATATCAGGTTTGCCGAATTTATCGAAAAACATATTGAAAACGGTTACACTTTTTGCGAGCCAAAAGTTGTTGAAAATAATGATAAGTATATGTATGCAAAGGATTTTTATAATCTTAAGCTTGCAATGGAGGGCGTTGATAATAATGATATTGTTACAAATGAGCTTGCCTTTGACAAGGAGCATACTCTATATATTTTAACAGGTGCAAATCGTGGTGGAAAAACTACAGTTACGCAAGCTGTAGGTATTATGTATGCACTTGCACAGGGCGGTATATTTGTACCCGCAACAGCTTTTGATTATAAACCTGTGGACTGCATATATACCCATTTCCCTGCCGATGAGGAAAAAACACTTGATTTGGGAAGGCTTGGTGAGGAGTGCATTCGCTTTAAGGAAAGCTATAATCTCTGTACAAGGGATAGCCTTTTTCTGCTTAACGAATCATTTTCCACAACCTCTTTTGAAGAGGGCTATTACATAGCAAAGGATTCTGTAAAAGCACTTCTTAAAAAATCGGTTAAAACCATATATAATACACACATGCATAAGCTTGGCGATGATGTTGATGAGCTGAATCTTGAAAATCCCGATGCACAGGCATCATCGCTCGTGGTACGAAACGATAACGGAAACCGATCCTTTAAAATAGAGGTTGCACCGCCCGAGGGTATGTCTTACGCAAGGGATATTGCTCAAAAATACGGTGTTACCTATGAAATGCTTGTTGGTGGGGGTAATAATTGAGTAACTCTCAAAATGTTACGATAATTAAATTTTTAGACCTGAACACTGTTCATTAGGACCTACTAACGAAACCCCAGTATTTATGCGGGTTTGCGGAGTTGCGGTTCAATTTTATTTGCAGTAAAAAATGCAAATAACAACTCAATTTCGAAAGGTGGTAGGTATTTATCGTAAATAATCGCTGTATGCGATGAGGACGTTATGTCCTTGCAAAAATTAAAAAACAAGTATGTTTTTATGGCAGACTATAGATTTCTATAGTCTGTCTTTTTTTTACCTAATAACATTTGAGGAGGGATTATTTTTATGAATTATAAAATGGATTATTATCATGAACACGAAGCGAATCAATTTTCCTATTTCAAAATACCCCAATTGCTTTTCACTGATGAAAGATTTTTTGGGTTATCTTCTGATGCAAAAATATTATATGGAATTATGCATAACAGAGTGGGACTGTCAGTTAAAAATGGTTGGATAGATGAAGAGAATCATGTATACATCTATTTTA
>JAZSPJ010000037.1:0-2813 GCA_045537365.1 Clostridia bacterium | reverse complement strand
TCTGTTGGTTTGCTGACGTAGCTCAGTAGGCAGAGCACTTCATTGGTAATGAAGAGGTCGGCGGTTCGACTCCGCTCGTTAGCTCCATTAAAAAACCGCTTAAACGCAGTGTTTAGGCGGTTTTGCTTTGTTTTTATGATTGTTTTTCGAGTGGATTTTTTGGGGTTTTGTCCGTTTTTTGTCCGTTACGGCTTTATATGGCGGCGGTTGATGAGAATATGTCCTGTAGCTTTGCCGCCGCCTTTTCGTCTGCTGATTTTATTGCATGAGTATAAATATTTAGCGTTGTACTTTTGTTTGCGTGTCCGAGTCTGTTTGATATGGTAGCAACGTCTACACCGTTCGCAATAAGCAAGGTAGCTGATGTATGTCTTAATGTGTGTGTATGTGTATATTCGGGCAGATTATGCCGTTTTATAAAGTTCTTTATCCATGACGAAAGCGTATCAGGTCTTAATATACCGCCTATATCAGATGTAAATACTTTAGAGCTGTTTTGCCATAAGTCACCAAGTAAAAGCTGTTGTTTTAATTGCTCAGTCTGATACTGCTCTAAAAGCTCTATCATGTCAGACGGTATCTGAATCACTCTGTTTGAGCGTTTTGATTTCGGAGTGTCCTCATAAATCCCGATTTCGGGTATGTATTGTATTGTCTTTTTCACATGGACAATACCGTTCTTTAAGTCAATATCAGACCAATCAAGACCGCATAATTCACCACGTCTGAATCCTGTATATAACATAAGCATTACCGCCGCCTTGAATTTTATCGGTTCGTTTTCAAGGTGTTTTATAAGCTCCAATGTCTGAACGTCATCAAGTACAGGGGCTTCTTTGTATTCTGCACGAGGTGGCTTTACTCTTTGACATGGATTTGAGGGTATGACCTGCCATTGTACCGCCGTTGTCAGTATGGTTGATATAAGTCGGTGATATTTAACGATTGTACCGTCTGAAAGACCTGCATTTTTATTTGCAGGCTCAAACAAGTTCTTTTTACCTATGGCGGCGGTGATTTTATCTGCTGTTTGCTTTGATACAGTACCGCCATTATAGCAAGTCCTTAATGTTGTTATTCCTACGTTTGCCGCCTCTGATAAAGTGTTCTGAGTATATCCGAGAGCTGTTACAATATCCTTGAAGTTATTGCAAGCCTTATACTTTGTGTCAAGCCTGATACCCTTTTCAGCAAGGTTATTATAAAATTCTAATAAATGATGAGGCTGTAACCTACAAAGCCGTATATGACCTATAGCGGTGTTTATACGAGGGTATAAATCTTTATAACCTTTAACAGTCTTTTTCTTTAACTGCTTTTCTGCATAGTCCTTGAACCATTTATCAGCAAATTCCGCAAAGGTGATATTACCGTCAAGGAACTGCCCTGTCAGACATTTTTCCTCAAACAATACAGCTTGACGATTAACCTCTTTTTCAATCTGCTTTTCAGTCATATTTGGGGACGGTGTCCACGTCATGGACTTTTCAAGCTGTTTCCCTGTTACATCATAGCCTGTTGAAACTCTTATCTGATAGCCTTTTCCTCTTTTTCTTATTGTTGCCATTAAAAAAACACTCCTTTTATTTAAAATTTTGTTTGACAAATAAGAGTGTATATGCTATACTATTCATGGTTAGTGGTGTATATCATATATGCACTCCGTCCCTCTGCTGTGTTGGTAGCACACAGGGGGATTTTTTTATTTTGTTTTACCAATCAATACTGTCATGTGTTACAAAATCACCGTTATTGATTTCCATTTCTGCAATATCAAGCCTTTGCCGTTCCAATGGTGTAAGCTTTGTAAAATCAGCATCCCATGCCAAAACCATTTTTTTTACTAACTCATAAGCAAGGTTTTGGTCTTGTGCCGGAAGCATATCAACAAGATATGCAATCTCTTTTGTTATTTCGCTCATTATAATCAACTCCCTTATTTATAAATATCTCCACGACTGCCTATATCTAAAATATTCAAAACTACAAGATGATTTTCCTCTGTATACTTGTATATTATTCTGTATTTGCCTATTCTAAGCCTGTAACGCATATCAGAGAAGCCTTGCATTTGCTTTATATCACCTATAGGCGGTGTATTAGTCAAGCCCTCAATGCCTGTTTTTATTCGCTGCTTTGTTGCCTTATCAAGACCGTTTATAAATTTAACAGCTGATTTACTGTATCTTATTTCCAATGGTATCACCTCTTTTATATTATGTGCAGTACACCACAACCACAACCCAACCGCCGCCATAGGCAAGCGGTATTGTTAATTTTGGTATATATAATAGCATGAGTGGCACTTAATCTGATATGAAGCATCCTTCTTGCGTATCGTTATTTTGTGTTTTGACTCCTTTTTTTGCAATGAGCTTATGAAGTCGATTACAAAAGCCAAAAAATTCATGTTGTTGTTCTGTGCTGTATTCTATAGTATTTTCGATTATTGTAGAAGATTCTTCTTGTATGGCTTCTAATAGTGAACATATGGCATTTTCTTTTATAAAAATATCAATTATTTCAAAAGCAGTATATTGTTTTTCACTATGATGAAATACAAAATCGTTTGTGACATTTTTTACTTCATCGGCATTATGCTTACAATCACATAATAAATTTATATAATTATAATCAGGCATATACTCACTTAGTATTTCATTTAAAAAAGTGTTGAAAGTTTTAAAATAATAATCGTCATTTTTGAAATTAGTAGCCCACATTTTTAACAAATCTATATTTTTTTCTGATAAACCTGTAATAGCTCCGATATCTTGTTTAGCGGCGGCGGTATAATCTGAAGTCGGAGGCCA
>JAZSPJ010000222.1:0-1534 GCA_045537365.1 Clostridia bacterium | reverse complement strand
AACAATGGGCACCAACTCCTTGGCTCACAGAACGACATGGCTACGATCCGACTTATGTGTGCGACCATGTTGGTATAATGCATAAGGGAAGAGTAGTATTTGAAAAAGCCCTGAACGATGTTAAGGGTTCTGTGCATAAGCTTCAGCTTGCTTTCAAAGGCGGTGCACCCGATGAGCTTTTACAAAAATTAAAACCGATGCATACTGAAACCTTTGGAAGTGTCAGCATTTTAATTGTTAAAGGCACATCGGAGGATATTTTAAGCATAGCAAACGAATATAATCCGCTTATTGCAGATGTTATTCCCCTTACTTTGGAAGAGGTATTTATTTATGAGTTAGGAGGTATTGGTTATGAGTTTGAAAACATCATTTTGTAATAAAAGCATTGTAAAGGCAGACTTAAAGCGCTTTTGGTGGATTGGCGCTGTATATACACTTTTAATGTTTTTGTTTTATACATTTAACTTTCTGCAGAGGTTTTATAACGGTAATGGAACCGTCAGGGTATATGTTGAATATGCTGCTTCATATATTTATACTTACGGTGTATCAGTATTTGTGCTTGCATTAATTGTGCCCGTTATTTGCGGTGTACTGCTGTTTTCATATATGCAGTCAGGCTCGCCGTCAACCTTTGCCCATAGTATACCTGTAACACGGAAACAAAATTATATTTCGCATCTTGTATCAGGTTTTGTTTTAATACTTGCACCTCATATAATAAATACTGTTGTATTATTAGTTTGCAGGTTTGACAGAGGCTTTGCAGATACCTTTAAAGTTACTCATTTATTAACTGTTATGTATACGGGTTTGACTTATGCACTTGTTGCATTTTCAATTGCATCGTTTATGAGTTTTGTGGCTGGTAACAGCGTTGCAAGTATTGTATTTAGCTATGTGCTGGGTTTTTTACCTGTGGCAGTTGAATATTTTATAAAAGAATTTCTCGTAATTCAGCTTTTTGGCTATCCAAAAGGAACAGCTCTTTACTTTGTTGCAAAGTATATATACATAGCACCCGGATATTTTACACAAGTTAAATACATTATTTATTATTTAATATTAGCTTTGATATTTTTTGTACTTGGATACTTGGTATATAAGCTTCGTAACCTTGAAAATCACAGCGAGGTTGTGGCATTTCCCAAAATCAAACCGCTTTTTATATACGGTGTTGCGGTTGCCTTTGGCTGTATAGGCTATTTCTATTTTTACGGTGTATTTCAGTTTAAAAGTGCATTGTATTTAATACCGTTTGGCATAATCGGTATAATAGTAGCTCAAATGGTAGCACAAAAAACCTTCAGAGTTAAAAAAGGCGTAATTAAATCACTTTTAGCATATTCGTTTTGTGTTAGTTTATTGTTTATAATTTTTAATTTCGATGTTTTCGGTTATGAGCGCAAAATTCCTTCAGCAGACAATGTAGAGAGCATTGTGTACGACCTTAACATAAATAATGATAGGGGATATATGTACTTAAATGACGGAAGCAGAATTAATACCGGAAAGAATTTTGAACCTGTTA
>JAZSPJ010000174.1:0-2274 GCA_045537365.1 Clostridia bacterium | reverse complement strand
CGAAATTTTAAAAGAAATTAAAATCATCAAATAACGATATAAAATATAAAATTCAGATGTTTACATACTGAATAATGTGTGATAAAATATTTAAAAAATAATGAGGGGGTTATATTATGGCAATACCCGTGCCTAAAAAGTATATATCGGATTTTGAAAATCTTGGAATGGGAATGTTTGTTCATTGGGGCTTATACTCACAAATTGGTCAGGGCGAATGGATATATGACCAGGATAAACTTGATTTTAATGAGTACATAAAGCTTGCCGAAACATTTACTGCAGAGGATTTTAATGCAGACGATTTAGTGCTTACAGCAAAGGAGGCAGGTTGCAGATATATAGTTCTTACAACTCGCCATCACGAGGGCTTTTCGCTCTTTGACACCTGCGGTTTAAGTGATTTTGATGTTATGCATACTCCCTGTGGACGGGATTTGGTAAAAGAGTATGTGGAGGCTTGTCACCGTCACGATATAGTTCCGTTTTTCTATCACACCACACTTGACTGGTATAATCCTGATTTTGAAAATGATTTCGATAAATACCTTGATTATTTAAATAAAAGTGTAGAGATTTTATGCAAAAATTACGGTAAAATCGGTGGATTGTGGTTTGACGGTAACTGGTCAAAGCCGGATAGCGACTGGAAAGAGGACGAGCTTTACGGTACAATAAGAAAGTATCAGCCCGATGCTATGATTATAAATAATACAGGTTTAAGCGCAAGAGGCGAACCCGGTCATATTGAGATAGACGCCGTAACCTACGAGCAGGGCAGACCTGAACCAATGGACCGCGACGGTATGAAAAAATATCTTGCAGCAGAAATGTGTGAAACCTTAAACGACCATTGGGCAACATCTACTTATGACTTTAATTATAAATCGCCTGTACAGGTTATTAAAAACCTTTGTGCATGCCGTAAAGTGGGTGCAAACTATCTTATAAATATAGGTCCGCTTGCACAGGGTGCGGTAGATCCGTATCAGAAAGAGCTTATGCGCTTAATAGGCAGATGGGTTAATGTTTATAAAGAAGCGATTTATGATGTAAAACCATATCCTGCAATATCTACAAACGATAACTTTATTGTAAAGGGCGATAACGGAAAGCTTTATATTTTCTGCTTAAACCCTGCAAGAATTGGCGATATTAATGTACTTGTAGGCGGAAAGCATTCAACACTTACCACATTTAAAAATGTACCTGATAAAATTAAATCCGTTAAATGGATGGATAACGGACAAAACCTTAACTTTACACAAAATAACGGCTTGCTTGCAATTGATTTTAAAGAGCTTAAATACGGTATTTCTTACGGTGTAAGAGTTGCCGAGGCAGAAATTGAAAATTCCTCCCTTGCCTGAAGGGGGGTCAAAGCGAATGCTTTGACGGAGGGATTGTAACTAACTGAATAATTTAAAATTTTTCAGAAAAACCTGAAAAAATTTTAAAAAACCCTTTACAAATCAAAAAAATTGTGGTAATATATTAAAGGTTAAGCTCGTTGCAAAGTTTGCGGTTGCTCCAACCCCTGCCTTGCATTGAAGCGATAAGCATAAGCCATGATAATAACTTATGCTAAACAATAAATTTAAAAAGGAGGTTTCTTACTATGTTATTAAAAGAAACAAAACAGGCTATTATCAATGAGTACAAAACACATGAGGGCGATACAGGTTCACCTGAGGTTCAGATTGCAATCCTCACATACCGTATCAATGAGCTCACAGAGCATCTTAAAAGCAACATGAAAGACCACCACTCAAGAAGAGGTCTTTTAAAAATGGTTGGTAAAAGAAGAGGCTTACTTCAGTACCTTGCAAAAGTTGATATTGAAAGATACCGTTCAATAATTGCAAGACTTAACATCAGAAAATAGTTTAAAAAAAGGCAAAGCAGAGCATAAGCTCTCTTTGCCTGTTTTGCATTTTAAAAAGAAGGACATAAAAATCAGAATTAGCAGTTAGATATGCCATTTAAACGAATTTAAAGGGTGTATTTAAGTGCTAAAGCTGATAAAATGTCCTTAAAAACAAATTTTATAAGGAGGACAAACTAAAATGGAATTAAACAAAAAAGTATTTAAAACACAAATCGCCGGCAGAGAGTTTTCTGTTGAAATAGGTGAGGTAGCACAGCTTGCAAGCGGTGCGGCATCTAACGGCGGAAACATTGACAGTTTTGCGGCTGCAAATGCAATGAGACAGCAGGCGGCACTTGTGTCTCAAGGTCAGGAAGCTGTCTTAACTGCACAACAGCAGAAAATAG
>JAZSPJ010000209.1:0-6641 GCA_045537365.1 Clostridia bacterium | reverse complement strand
ACAAGCCATACCGATACACTTGAGAGCATAAAAACCTTCAAAGGATTTTGGCTTTGAATCCGGCGGTTGAATAAGCCGCTTTCTGTCATACCGAAAACAACAAGCAAAAAGCTTACTGCAAGTATTGCGGCAACTGCTGTTTTTGTGTTTGAAAGCTCTGAAATTGCACTCAGATAACTTGATTTTAAAAACTGCTTAATATCGAATTTATATGTGCCGCCGATAATTCCCGAAAAAATATTTTCGTCTGTATAGGCGTAATCCTTTAAAAACCCGTCCTGCACAGAAAAAGCATCTTGTGCCGACATAGCTTTTGCGTTTATTATAAAAAAATCTTTAAGCATATTAAATTATTCCTGTTATATATTCAAATATTTTAACAAATTCAGGCATAAGTACCGCAAAAACCCCAAAGCGTGATGCAATGAGTATTTTATCTGAAAAGGATTTATACCCCAAATCCTCGCATATAAGGCAACCTACTTCTGCGGTATATGTTATAAATGCACATTTTATTATTAGCTTTATCCACCCGTTTCCGTTTAGTTTTTTTAACATATCAAGGTTAAGTGTTTCCAGAACAACACCTATGTTTTTTATAACAAATCCCGTTAATACAACAGCGGTACAAACTGTTAAGACTGCCCCCATAGCAGGTGAAAACTCTTTTACACATATACAAAGAACCGCACCTGCACAGGCTATTATAATTATTTCTAGTATTTGCATTTTAGTATGTAAATAAGGTTTTAATGCTGTCAAACAGCAATGTTATTTTTTCAACCACCATAAGCATTACCACAATAAGCCCTGCCATTGTTACCATCATGGCCTGCTCCTCCCTGCCTGACTGAACAAGCAGTTTATGCAATACTGCCACAGTTATACCTATTGCGGCAGTTTGAAATATAAACTCAATTCCCAAAGTGTGAAAAGCCCCCTTATATAAATAATACAGCAACAATTATGCCTATACATAAAGACGATTTAAAATATAAGCCCTTCGTTTTCAAATATTCCCCATCAAGCCTTTCATACTCACTCTTGAGCTTATCCAAAGTTTCAGACAAAATATACACCTGATATTCAAGGTCGCCCTTTCCCAAGCGCTCAAACATATATTCAACAGCCGAAAAAACATAAGGCGTAATAAATCCGCTTTTTTCATACTCATAAAACACCTTTGTTAAAACTTGACCTAAGGGAACATTTTTTTGACTATCGTACTCCATTAAGACTTTTCGAGCAATGTTACCCATAATGTTGGCATGACCCGATATTGAGCTTAAGGCATCATATACTGTGATTTTGTCGCTCTTAACAAGATTTTTCATACATTCTACCGATTTTATAACATCTGCCAAGCCATTAATGCCGTTTTTTCTTGAATCTTCGAATAGTGTTCCACCAATATAAAAAGCACATACAATCAATATAAAGCCCGTTGTCTTTAACATAGCCCACATATTTACACCGCCTTTTTATTGTTTATTATAATATGTCATTTTGTGTCCGAGGCAGGTTTTTTCAAGATAAACGGCTTGCTCTACAGGCATAGTTTCAAATAATTTTGTAATATCCTTTTGTGTGCCGTGCCGTGTAAATATTACACTGCAGCCTGCACCTATAGCTTTATCAACAGCCTTTTTATCCTCATCCGACCATACCTCGTCCATTATTATTACATCTGGCGAAAACCCTCTCACCATAATATCAACACCGTCCGATTTTGACGCACCGTTTAAAACAAAGCTGTTTACTCCAACATCAAACATACACTCGCCGTTATAAACAGATGCAATTTCCATTCGCTCATCTATTATGCCCACCTTTATAATTTTATTGCTTTTTTCGGGAGTGGAAAGATACAGGGCAAGACTTCTCATCAATGTTGTTTTACCGCTTTTTGGCTTGCCTATAACAACCGTATTTTTTATACTGCCGCTTGCACCAATAATACTGTTTATAAAATCCTTTGAAACCATATCAACAGATTTTGCAATTCGTATGCACAAGGACGATATATTTTTTATGGTTTTGATTTTTCTATTTTCGTAAACTGCTGTACCGATCACGCCAACTCGGTGACCGCCTTTAAGTGTAATAAAACCGCCTTTTAACTGCGTGTCATACGCATACAGTGAATTATTACTTACAAGACTCAAAATATCGCTTACAAGTTGTTTGTCACCCCTGAATGCATTTTTTTGGTTTTTTGTAAAGCCATTGTTGCAAATATACGAAGTATCAAAAACCGTATCCACAACAACAGGATTGTTTGCGGTTACTCTTATTTCGATAATTGAATTTATTTCCTGCTCGGAAAGATAATAAAAACACATTTTAAGTTTTTCAGGAAAAATATTTAAAATATTTTCAAAGCTGGATTGTATATTCATATAGATACTGCCTTTCCTATTGTTTTTATTAATTTATATTATGGCATGTACAAAAATATGAATAAAAAAGGATTGTAAAAAACAAAAAATCCCCAAATTAAATTTCGGGGATTAATTAATCGTTATGAATATATTCTTCGTGAGACGCATCCAAAGCATCGTCACCGGTTTTTGGATAAAACGACTGAACATATTTTGTATGAAGCAAATACTGTGCAATTACTATAAGCAAGGTTGATCCGATACCCAGCGTATACATACCTGCTCCTATTGCCATGCCTACGCCTGATGTTGCCCATATACCTGCCGCAGTTGTAAGACCCGTTACATTGTGCCTATGTACATATATCATACCTGCACCCAAAAAGCCTATACCGCTTGCAATGGTAGATGCCACACGGGAGGGATCAAGCCTTACCTCAATATTGCCATAAGCGCCTGCCTGAATTACATCAAAAAATGCATATTTTGATATAACCATTATAAGTGCCGCACCGCAAGCAACAACGAAGTGAGTACGCAAGCCCGCCTCTTTTGAACGGTTTTTTCTTTCTATGCCTATAAGAATACCGCAAATACCTGCAATTGCAATCCTTACAAGATAGTAAAACTCCTCCATGCTAAACAAAACTTCCACTCCTTATTAAAAATATTCTACACCGTTTAAAAATTATTTAAACGGTGTACTTTACAAAAATTATAAATCGCTGAAAAATTCAAATATTTTATCTCCCGAGCCAAGCAAGCCTTCGTGCCCGAATTCAGGATAAAAAATAACATTTTTCTTGGATGTTACCTTATTATACATAGCAAACTGGGTAGACGGTGGGCAAATTGTGTCCATTAAGCCTGTAAACATCAGCAGTTCCGCCTTCATGCGTTTTGCAAGGTTTTGAATATCTATATATCCCAGTCTTTCATATATCTCATCCGCACGCTCGTGAGTAGGATCAAAAAACCTGAAATAATTCTTTAAGCCCTCGTAAGCGCCTGTGTTCAAATCCATCTCGTATACTCGTTTAAAGTCTGACAAATATGGGTACATTGGTGCGCACTTTTTAATTTGCGGTACAAGGCAAGCGCAAACAACACTTAAGCATCCGCCTTGCGAACCGCCTGTTGTTGCAACTCTGTTTTCATCAACATAATCTAAATTCATTATGATTTTTGCCATAATAGCAGTATCAAGATATACATCTCTCATTAAAAGGTCGTGCTTATCACCATCAAGACCTCTTACAAAAGGATTGGTGTTTGTTGTGCCAAATACACCGCCTATATCCTGCGACAAACCGCCCTGACCTCGTACATCCATAAACGCAACCACATAGCCCTGCGATGCATACGGAAGTAATTCGTTCCAGTCGCTTGAACGCCAGCCTAAACCGTGAAACATAAGCACAGCAGGCACTTTGCCCTGTATATTTTTTGGCACTGCCACCTTAGCATGAATTCTTGCGCCTTTTGTGCCTGTATAATATAAATCATACATCTCTGCTATTTTTGACGAAAAATCTTTTTTAATAAATTCCTCGTTGTAATTAAGAGAATTCATCTCGTCTAAGGCATCATTCCAATATTCATCAAAATCTGCCGGGCAAGGCGATGAGCCTTGATATTTAAATAAATCCTCTACTTTCATATCAACCAATGGCATAAATTAACACACTCCTTCAATTATTTTCTATGTATTCAAATCTTGGTACTTCTTTACCATCAACAACAACGGTTTCGGTCCACATATTAATAGGTCTTACCCAAATCTCTCCGTCGCCGTACAAAGCTTTGTATACAACCATTTTTTCAAGTGTTTCGGAATGATTGGCTATATGAATAAGCTCGTATTTATTACCCTTGTAATGCCTGTATATACCTTTTTCAGGATAATTTTGGCTATTCATATAATCCACTCCCCAACCTATAATTAAGTATTATAATACAAAAACAAATAGATGTCAACCATTGCACGAAAAAAGTTACAAAAGAGTAATTTTTACAATTTTCGATACCAAATCTAATTAACACATTGCATTTTTTCTACTGATTTTATACAAAAATGTTCAAAAATGCAATATGGCCAGAAAATAATTTTTTCTGTACTATTTGCAATTACTTAAAAATACATATAATAGCAATAAAAGCCCGACAGTAACATTTAAAATCATGTCGGGTTTAATTTATAGTTTTTAAATGGCCAATTAAAAATCATGACGGGAACCGCTATCAATATTGTATCGTTCAAATATACAAATAATTGCTTCCATAGCCTCAAAATCAGAATAAGTATCGTTTTTTATTATGCTTTGTATTTCGCATAACATCTGCGTAGCAGTTGTATCGGCAATTTCAGATGCATCAATATCAAAATCCTCAATTTTAAATTTTATATAGTCAGATATATAGTTTTTTAAAAGTTCAGTTTTAATGTTCATATTTTACCCCCATAAATAAAAAAGTGCGCAGCATCAAGGCTACGCACGAAAAACGCACAACCTCAATGTTGCGACACATCTTTTACGCCATATAGGAGCAAAAATAGAGGGTGCATTTTTTCCAATATAAAATGCTCCTTCTATGACTTAATTATTCAGATGTGTCGCAAAAATAGTATAACACAATAAGGAATAAAAAGCAAGAAAAATATAATTTTGCTAAACAAGCAAGGTGCAATCTTGTTAAAACAAAGTTTTATTGCCTTATAAACATTTGTGTCCAGTAATTTCCATTTTCAACATATCCTACTCCAATTTTTGTATATGATGCATTTAGTATATTAGCACGATGTCCCGCAGAATTCATCCATGCATTAACAACAGCTTGTGGAGTTTTTTGGCCTTTCGCAATATTCTCTGCCGCACTATTATAGGATATTCCAAAATTTTTAATCATATTAAACGGAGTTCCGTAAACGGGACTATTGTGCGAAAAATAATTATTGTCTTTCATATCCTGCGACTTATATCTTGCAACACGGCTCAATTCCCAGTCAGCCTTCAGTGTGTTCAAGCCGTTTTTTACTCTTATTTCATTAACAAGTCTTATAACCTCATTTTCATAATTTATAATGGTTGAGTCATTCTTTGGAATGTTTAAAACCTGCCCCGGATAAATAAGGTCGGAGTTTATAATATGCGGATTAGTACTTTTTATCTCACTTAAGCCCACTTCGTATTTAACAGCAATTTTCCACATACTTTCGCCCGATGCAATAGTGTGCGTTAACATAGATGCCGCATTAACTGAAAGTATTGTGGCTAGTTGTATAGCTGCAATTATTAAAAAGAATATCTTTTTCATTGTAAGCCCTCCTGTATTTATTATAGCCATTATATATGACTATATTATTATAACATATACCTTAAATACTCTCAAATGTAATATATGGCACACAATGAAATTTGTACATCATGGTTTTATTTACGGCTCGTGCCCTCTCAGGGTTCGAGTCCCCCCTATTTTAATTGGTGGGCATTCAGACGAGGGCGTTAAGCGAAATAATCCGGTGAATTATTTCGTAGCCCGAGAGTCCCTGCGAGATGAAAGCGAGCACTTGTGCGATGCTTGAATCCGTCGAGTAGACATACGAGAAAGGTTTACCAAAAATCCGTACATCAATTATTTTTAGGGAATAGTGAAGACTGAATAGGTAATAAGTAAAAATCCGCACACTTTCGTGTACGGATTTTTGGTGGACCTTCAGGGACACAGTCGCTTCGCGCCTTTCTTGCTCGGTTACCCAAATGCTACGCATTTCGGTACCAACCTCGCACCACTCGCCTAAAAACAATTATCAATTGTTTTCTTTACGGCTCGTGCCCTCTCAGGGTTCGAGTCCCTCTTATCTTATTTATCCACCAACGAAAAATACCACCCTATTGGGTGGTATTATCGTTGGTGGACCTTCAGGGACTCGAACCCCAGACCGACCGGTTATGAGCCGGTTGCTCTAACCAACTGAGCTAAAGGTCCATAAATATTAAAAAATGTATATTAACAAGAATACCGGCTGTAGAAATTACAGCCGACATTCTTGATTGTAAAGTGGTGACCCCTACGGGATTCGAACCCATGTTATCGCCGTGAAAGGGCGGTGTCTTAACCACTTGACCAAGGGGCCTCACTTTGGCTCCCCCTGTTGGACTTGAACCAACGACAACACGGTTAACAGCCGTGCGCTCTACCGACTGAGCTAAGGAGGAATATTTGTCCCAGCGACGACCTACTTTCCCGGGCAGCCAACCA
>JAZSPJ010000004.1:0-3584 GCA_045537365.1 Clostridia bacterium | reverse complement strand
GTATTCACAAAAGCATTACAAACGAAAAAAAGCAGACTTTAAAGTCTGCTTTTTTTCGTTTGTAATGCTTTTGTGAATACAAATTAAATTTATCAATTTCATTTGTAGGGGCGGATGTCTGCATCCGCCCGGATTATGTGTATCTTATTATCTTATTGAAAACACCTTAATATTTTATATCCCTTCGCTGAACATATCCGTATGCGAAAGCGCTGCTCCTGTTCCCATTGCAACACATTGTATTGCATCGGGGGCAACATATACTTTTATTCCCGTATGTTGTTCAAGCAATTTATCAAGCCCTTTTATTAGTGCGCCGCCGCCTGTAAGTAAGATGCCGTTTTGAATTATATCGCCAAGTATTTCAGGCGGAGTAATTTCAAGCACGCCTTTAACTCCGTTTACAATTGTAAGCGCAGGCTCCGAAAGTGCCTCCATAATCTCCTCAGAGGATATTGTAATTTTATCAGGCAAGCCTGTTTTTAAGCTTCTGCCTTTAATTACAATTGTCTGATTTTCGCTTTGCGGATAAACACACCCTATACTTTTCTTTGTTTCCTCGGCTGTGCGTTCGCCTATTACAAGGCTGTAATTCTTTCTTACATGCTTTATTATAGCCTGGTCAAATTCGTCTCCTGCAACCTTTATACTGTCGTGCACAACAATACCGCCAAGTGATATTACAGCTATATCACTCGTACCGCCGCCAATATCAACAATCATTGTGCCCTCCGGCTTTGATATATCAATACCTGCGCCAATTGCAGCCGCAATAGGCTCTTCTATAAGATATGCTTTGCCTGCCCCCGCATTTTTGCATGCATCAATTACCGATTTTTTTTCAACTGTTGTAACAATACTTGGTACGCATACCACAACCTTTGGCTTTATAAGCGAGCGTTTGCATACTTGTTTTAATAAATATGCAATCATTATCTCCGTTGTTTCATAGTCAGATATAACTCCGCTTTTTAAAGGGCGCACCGCCACTATGTTTGAAGGTGTTCTGCCTATCATCTGTTGTGCAGGTGTTCCTACTGCGTGTACTTCATTTGTGTTTTTGTCAATTGCAACAACAGACGGTTCATCTAAAACAATACCCTTGTTTTTTAAATATACTAAAATAGATGCTGTGCCTAAATCTATTCCAATATCCTGTGCTTTAAAAAAAGACATATTATTTATCTCCAATCCGTTAAAATTCGTATTCTTACTTATTATTATACATTATATTTAAAATTTATCAATAGATATTTTGTAAAAATTATATTTTTTTAATTTAATGGTAGTTTACAATAAAACAAAAATGTGTTAAAATAATATTAAAATTAATGTTCGGAGTACTTTTATGATACTTATAATTGCAGAAAAACCCAGCCTTGGCAGAAACATAGTTTCGGCTATCGGGCAAATGAAAAATAAAAACGGATATTACGAGGGCGCAGGTTATATAGTTACCTGGGCTTTTGGTCATTTGTTTTCACTTGCAGATGTTGAGTATTATAATCCGAGCGACGATTCAGGCGGCAGATGGACAACAAAAAACATACCGTGTTTTCCGCAAAAATTTGTGTTTGAATTGAAAAAAGATTCAAATAAAAAGACGGATTCGGGTATAGAAAAACAGTTCGGAATAATAAAGGCGCTTTGCAACCGCGAGGATGTGGATACCATTGTTAATGCGGGCGACTCCGACCGCGAGGGCGAAATAATTGTAAGGCTGTGCGTTGAAAATGCATTTAATAATAATCCTGTACCCAAAAGCTTTACAAGGCTTTGGCTGCCTGACCAGACCGAGGAAACAATAAAAAATGCTCTAAATGATATGAAAAATGAAAGCGAGTACGATAATCTTGCGAATGAGGGCTACGCAAGAACATATATCGACTGGCTTTACGGTGTAAATTTAACCCGATATGCAACTTTAAAATCCGGTAGCTTTTTAAGGGTAGGCAGGGTAATAGTTCCCATTGTCAAGGCTATATATGACAGGGATATGGCAATAAAGAATTTTGTGCCTGATATTTATTATGCCATCGTCAGCAAAACGCTTGTAAACGGCGAGGAAATAGAGCTGGTAAGTAAAAATAAGTTTGACAAAAAGGATTTTAATAAAGCAAAAGAACTTTGCGATAGTTATAACCTACAAAAAGCAACCGTTTTGGATAAAAAAACAAAAAAGGACACATTAAATGCAGGTAAGCTTTATTCGCTTACAAAGCTTCAGAATGTGCTTGGTAAGAAGTATAAAATGTCTATGGAGCAAAGCCTTTCAATAGTACAGGGACTATACGAAAAGGGTTATGTTACATATCCAAGAACAAACTCCGAGTATCTTGCTGATGCGGAACAGGACAAGGTAAAAAATATTTTATCTGTTATTTCAAAAATGGGTTATAATGTAAAGTTCAAGTACAAAAAAACTATTTTTGATGATAAAAAAATTGAGTCGCACTCTGCACTTACACCAACTCATAAGGTTCCAAATAAGTCAAGCTTAAGTGATGATGAATTTAAGGTTTACAGCACTATATTAAGGCGGTTTGTTGCGGTTTTCTGTGCCGAGGAATGTGTAGTTGAAAAAACTGAAATAAAAATAGATTTAAACGGTATAGATGAGTTTGTGTTAAAGGGAACAGTTATTGCAGAACAAGGCTGGACAAAGTATGACGATTATTCAAAAAAAGACAAAATATTGCCAAACCTTAATGTAGGTGATAGCTTTGAGGTAAGCTTTAACCCTCAGGAAAAGCAAACAACTCCGCCAAAGCATTATACAATAGAAACCCTTAATAACTATCTTAAAAACCCTTTTAAGGATGAAAAAGCCAATATTGAAACCGAGGACGATGAAGAAGAATACCGAGCTGTATTTGAAGGCCTTGAGCTTGGTACAGAGGCAACAAGAACAGGTATTATAGATAATGCCAAAAAAAGTGAATATATATTATTAAAAAAAGATGTTTACACAATACTTCCAAAGGGCGAAAACTTGATAGAATCACTTGATCGAATGAAAATATCTATGGATAAATATAAAACCAGTGAGCTTGGCAGGGCGCTTAAAAGTGTTTACAAGGGCAATATGACTGTAAGAGAAAGCATTGACCTTGCAATCTGCGAAATTAAAAATGTGTTCAATGCAAAGGCTGAGAATGCTGAAACTGATTTTGACGATGGCTTTGTAGGCGATGAAATAGGTAATTGTCCTTTATGCGGCAGGGTTATAAAGAGAACGAGCTTTGGATATGGGTGTTCAGGCTATATAGATGGTTGTAAGTTTTCAATTAATAATGTTATATTAAAGCGGGTAATTTCAAAGGAAAATGTTAAGCATTTGCTTGAAACAGGTTCAACATATAAAATAAAAGGCTTTGTATCCAGTAAAACAGGTAAGGAGTTTGATGCCTTTCTTGTACTGGATAAACAAAACGGCGGCAAAATAACCTTTAAGTTTTGACAAAATATTAAAAAAGTCGAAAAAAGCAGAATTTTGATTGACAATACAGTTTAATTGTGTTATTATAAACAAGTTGCAACATCAGCAACACTTGATCTTTGAAAAATGAACAGCATATATGAGG
>JAZSPJ010000190.1:0-2111 GCA_045537365.1 Clostridia bacterium | reverse complement strand
ACCGCTTGGCCTCCGACTTGGGTAATACACAGCAAAGAACACTAAAAGTATTACAACCGGCGCTTTTACGCCATCAAAAAATGCAGGGTAAAACTTACTTAAAAGTAAGTACGACACAAATGTATACAATATATCCAAAATTATAACTGCAAAAATTTTAAGCCTTCCTGTGTTTTTATCTATATAATAATAAATAATTGGTATAATGCCAAAGAACGATGTATAAAAAATATTCGCAAAAATATTCGGAACTATTATAAAACTAAGCACCGCAGACGATACAAAAACGCACCAAGAAAGCCTTACACCGCACTCCTTTATACATATACCGATTACAACTGATGCAAGTATCCAGAATACTGCATCAATTATGGTGAATACTGCCGAAAGGTACAAAAGCAAAACTATAAGTGCAGTAAATATACCTCCGGATGCAACTATTGTTGCTTTGGACTTTTTGTTTATCAGCATCCCCCACCTCCGCACATATCACAAAGGCAGTTAAGGCACATAAGGGTCTGGCAGGTATCACAGCACATTGCACTTGATGTATTATACCCATAGCCCGCTGAATTTTGTGTATAAGCTCCCTGTGCATTATTCATTGCATTATAAGCACTGCGGTATTCCATATTATATGGTTCAAGATTTACAGCCCTTGCAAATTGTTGATATGCTTTATCATACCAGCCCCTTCTTTGACAGATTAAGCCCATAAGATAATGCCACTGGGCATTCCTTACAGATATGCCAGAAAGAAGTCTTTCTGCCTCGTCAAGCATATTTTGATTAATAAGTGACCTTATTTTCGCATATTCGGCTGAATTTGCACTGCCTGAACTTTGCGAGCCGTATCCCGAATAATTACCCCATCCGCCATAGTTGCCATAACCGCCGTAATTACCTCTGTTTGCACCACCCGTGCTTTGTGAGCCTGTACCTTTATTTTTGGTAAGCGCATCGTAAGCCTCGTTAATTTCGCGCATTTTTTCTGCCGCCAAATCCGCAAGTGGATTATTTACATATTTATCGGGATGATACTTTTTTGCAAGCTCCCTGTAAGCCTCTTTTATTTGTGCCTCTGTTGCATTCTGAGGCACACCCAAAACCTTGTATGGATCATTCATTATTTAAATACCGTTCCTCTCAAATTTGTTTATTTGCAATTCTATCCAGTGTTTTTCGCATACCAAGATACACAATATTGTTTATAATATCTGTATTCTTTTTGAAATTTATTTTGCATAAAAATTCGCCAAGCATTGCAAGTGTCATATAAATACTGTTTTGCACAGCCTCTTTTGCAAGGGAAAGTTTTTCATCATCTGTGCCGTTTAGCCTGTACATATAAACATAAGGATTATACTGCTTGTTTTTTATGTCGGTAATCAAATCGTCATAAGCATCTATGCAGTATATATATCTGCCAAGTGCCACCGAAAAGTCATTAAATCTATCTGTGTATTTTTCAAAAACACTTTTTATAATATTTGAAAAGCAGGTTGCGCACATATCAGCATCGTCGCATTTTTGCCGTTCAAGCTGTGACAGGGTTTTTAAATTATTTTCAATGTCCTTTTCAATTTCGGGATGCAGTTTTTTTGCCTTTTTATATGCCCCGTAAAAAACAGCCGTAAGCGGCAGATACTTAAGCTTTTTAATTCCCCTTGTATCATATAAATCGTCCTTTACCTTATAGTATGTAAAAAGCATAGCTATATCTGCAGTATAGTCAATTGCACTATTATACTGCACATATCCCCTGCCGTCCTTTTCAGGAAAGGTTTTTATACAGTTTTCCTTTTTTATATTATTATGCTCATTTTGTAATGAATCAAGCAAAAGTGCCATAAAGGTAAAATCGTAGTTAAGTGTAAACCTTGATGCAATATTATAGCGCTTTCCAAGTGTTTTGCACAAACCGCAATAATAGGACTTATATATTTTATAATCTTTAATTTTTAATTCGTCCTCATAGACTTTAATATATCCAAACATATAATCACCTTAATATATTTATTCTAATATATTTTTTAAACAAATGCAAGTTATATTTATTAATAAACTGTAAATTATAATTTAAAAATTTTGTTATTTTTTATTTAAAGTAT
>JAZSPJ010000088.1:0-1889 GCA_045537365.1 Clostridia bacterium | reverse complement strand
GCAAGCTCATCGCTTTGCACTAAAACAGTTCCGTTTTCAAGCTCATATACATTTGCAGGAACATCCGAATCGAGATAAACTTTAGCCTCAGTTGTGTACACTTTGTTAAAATTACTGTAATGCTCTGCAATATATGCAAATTCGGGTACAAATTCGCTCGTTCCGTTACGCTTTACTATATATTCTTTATATCCATTGTCAGTACTGTACATAACATCAAATCCAAAGGCATCAAGAGTTTCAACAGGGATATACACAAATTCATTTGGAAGTTGTGCCGCCGGTACAGAATTGCCGTTTATATAAAGCATATTGTCGCGAACCTGTGTTTTTCCGGCATATTCACGGTCTGCAAAAACTACAGTATTTACAAAAAACAACATAAAAGCAGATAAAACAACCGCTATTATGCATAGTTGTTTATGTTTTTTAATTATGTTTATCATAAAACCACCCCCATCATCATTTAAACTCAATCAAACGGTTACCTTTGTATTTTAAAATACCTTTCTGACCTTTTTTGTAATTGTTATACGATATTTCATTAACCGAAAAATGCAGTCTTTTGTTTTTGCACTCAAAGGTTACAACAAATTCTTTTTTTACATAAGGTGCCTGGAATTTACTGTATATTTGCTTATCATAGCATTGCTTATCGAAAACAATTGCATTTTCATGCTTTTCTTTAAAAAAGCAAATTTGTGCAAGCCTTATTCCTATACCAAAAATTATAACAATTTCAAGAATAACAAAAATAACTGACGATATTTTTCCGATTAAGTTTTCCATAAGCACACCGCCTTAGCATTCAACCTACTATTGAATTAAAAAATGTAACAAGATTTTTCATATCGGGCGAATTATCATCGTCGCACGAATATTCGATACTGTAAATTCCTTTATAACCGCTGTTTTCCAACAAACTTATTGCCTCTTTTACCCTGGCATCACCTTTGCCTATTTTTACCTCGGTTATATATTTTCCTCCGAGTGACGGGTAGCTGTCATCATTTAACGGCTCATCGGTAAGCTTTACATCCTTCAGGTGTGCGTGCACAATTCTGTCACCGAATTTTTCTATAAAACCCAAAATATTCTCATCAACCTGCGCACAATTGCCAAAATCGGCAAGTAAGCCAATATCTCTGTTAACCGTATTTAAAAACTTTTCCATTCCTTCAACGCCATTAAATAAAAAGCCCTGATCCTCATAAATTGCTTTTATACCTTTACTTTCGGCATAATCATATATCTCTCTTACAGCATCTATCCCTTTTTTAAATAACGCATCTTTATTGGCAATAATTTCATCGGGGTTCATTACCTCGCCCGCAATTGTATGATGTATATATGGAGAGCCAAGTATATCGGCAATATCTATGTATTTTTTAACCTTGTTTATTTCATCCTCACTATTATCAGCCACAAGGTTTACATACATCGAAAAGCACACGATTTTTATGCCTTTGCTATCGGCATAAGCCCTTATTTTTTTAGCCTGTTCAATATCGGGCGTATAAAGCTCCATAGACGGTGTTGCTTCAATATAGCCAAAACCATACTCTGCCGAAACATCAATAAAATTATAATAATTTTCCACTCGCGGAAACGGAATTGAATAAAAACATATTCTGTTACTCATATTATCCTCCATGAAAATCTTTTTCACAAGACTGTATTTTTTAATAATTTCTATAAACCTATCCATTAAAATTTTATCATACCTAATTTAAAAAAGCAATATTATTTACCCGTTATTAACAATTAAAAATATTTTTTTAAAAAATGCAAAAAAACTATTGACAAACGCATTTATCTTTGCTATAATAATCGAGTAGCAAGCGGGAGTGGCTCAGTGGTAGAGCGTCACCTTGCCAAGGTGAACGTCG
>JAZSPJ010000106.1:0-2438 GCA_045537365.1 Clostridia bacterium | reverse complement strand
AATGAACAAAGAATGTTTGTAAGTTTTAAAAAAATATCGCAAACACCGCCAAAATACCCAAGAAAACCCGCTGATATTTCAAAACAGCCGCTTTAATGCGGCTGTTTTTAGTTTTTTATGCCGAATTTGCCCGACCGATTTTTCTTTACAAAAATAAATAAAGGTTGTAATAATATTTATAATGGTTTTGTCAAGAAATTCGGCGGATTTCTTGATATTTGATATTCATTACAATGATTTTTTCAACATTAAAGGGGCGTAAATATGCATATTTTAACCGACAAAAAGCTTTTAATGCTAAAGCCTTGTGAAATAAATATTGATCTTTGCCGAATACGCAAAAATTTTGATAATTACGAGCTGCAACTGCTTGCAGAAAGTATACGGGCAAACGGTATAGTAGAGCCTCTTTTGGTAAGGCGTGATGAAAACGGCAGATATGAGCTTATAGCGGGCGAAAGAAGATTAAAAGCGGCTGTTATGGCGGGGCTAAGGCGTGTTCCCTGCTTTGTTCATAAGGTTGATGTTACAGAAGCGGTAATTTATTCTGTTGTGGAAAATATACAGCGAAGTAATCTTTCGTTTTTTGAACAGGCAGAGGGGATAAGTTTTCTGATTTCAGATTGCTCAATATCCCACGCGGAAGCGGCTGTGCGACTTGGGGTGCCACAGGTTGTTATTTTAAACAGGCTAAGACTCTTAAGATTACAGCCCGCCTTACGAGAGAAAATAATAAAATACGGCTTTAGTGAGGAATATGCAAAATTGTTATTATGCCTACCTGAGCACAGCCGAGCTGAAGCGCTTGATTACATAATAGAAAATGCTTTCACCGCTGAGCAGGCAAAAGAGTATATATATGAAAGGTTGAACCCTACTCCACCACCGCCAAAAACAGAAAAAGTACACACCGAAGAAAAACCTTGCCGAAAAGCTGTTATAGGGGATGTTCGGTTATTTTCCAACAGCCTTGAAAAGCTTATTGATACCCTTAAATTTGCGGGTGTGCGCGCACAACTTAAAAGAACTGAAAATGACAAATATATTGAATATAAGGTAAGAATAAATAAAGAAGAGCCGCCCCAGAACGGAGCGGCTACACAGCTTAAAATATGTTAAATTAAGAAATAGTTTGAGCTTTTTTAAATTCAACTTCTTCTAAAAGCTTTTGCGGTATGGCAAAGTTTATAGCTTTTGGAATTATTTCTACGGTAGAGTGATGTATTCTTTCAAGCTCTCCGTCTATAGAAATATATGCGCCTTTTTGTGAGCTTAATTCTATACTTTTCACCCTTTTATATGTAAGGTATTTTGAAAAACGAGGGTCGTTCAAGTGTCCGCCATTTTTGTATGTATTCATAAGCCTTAAAAATTTGAGTCTTGAAACAGGTTTCACATAGCAAAGCTCGATAAGGCCGTCATCATTTAAGGATCTTGGTGCGCATTTATAACCGCCGCCTACATATTTACCGTTGCAAAGGGTGCAAAGCAATAAATTGTTACCGCCTATAGCTTCGCCGTCGGCTACAATATTGCAAGAGGTTTTCATACCGCCGATAAAGGCAGTTAAAACTCCTGTAGTATAGGCGTTTTTTCCGCCGATAACAGCATAACGGCGTACTTTGAGCATTGTTTTAAGTACAAAGCTATCAAGTCCGAAATGTATGGCGTTTATAGCATACTTGTCCCCAATTTTAAGAACATCTACGGGTAACGCTGTAGCGTTAATAAGCGAATCGAGGTCGGAAAAATCCTCAATATCACCATAATATTTTATATAGTCATTCCCGCTGCCGCATGGGTATACCGAAACACTTGCATTTTCATAACCAAAGCTTCCGTTTATAACTTCGTTTAATGTGCCGTCTCCTCCGCAGGCATAAAAACGGTATTCCTGTGTGCTGTTCGAAAGAACGGATTTTATATATTGTGTAGCATCGCCTGCAAATTTGGTGGTGTAAACCTCGAAATCAATATCATGGTGGTGTTCTTCAAGGCAAGCCTTTATCACCTTTGTAGAATCATTTGCCCCTGCAGCGGGATTTACTATAAATATGTGTTTCATTTTATACCCCCTAAGGTAAAAAAACTTAATTTTCTACAAATTTTGCAAATAACTTAAATATATAGGACAGTCAACGACTGCCCTATATTGAATATTTTCGGTGTTTTGTAAATTTTGAATATATTTCAGGGTCGGTATTAACAAGCACGGTTTCTTTGCCTATAACCTTAATTTCGTTCCAAGGAATTACGATATCGTCTTCCCTGCCAAGCAAACCTAAAAGCCGCAATCTTCCAAAAATTATAAGCGCCTCAAGTGTGCCGTTTGAAGTGTTAATGTCAACATCTGAAACATAACCTAAAACACAGCCGTTTTTTACACATACTACCTGCTTGTTACGCAGGTCTGCAATTCTGCAATTCATAATCATCAC
>JAZSPJ010000057.1:0-5371 GCA_045537365.1 Clostridia bacterium | reverse complement strand
ACTTATCAGATATTTTAATTAATTTTGTTGTATACTTTGATTTTTTTACAACAACCAAGTCATTTATCATTAAATCCATACCGTTCTGACCGTCATAGGTTAAGGTATTACTGTTGTTGGTCTTGTTATTAAGCCCTACGCATATTCGGCTTTCGGCAGGCACGATAATAGGTTTTGCCGAAAGTGAATGCGGACATATAGGTGTAATTATACAAAGCTGCATACTGCCATCAACTATAGGACCGCCTGCACTCATTGAATATGCCGTACTTCCCGTTGGAGTGGATATAATAAGACCGTCACTGTAATAGGATGCAAGATAGCTGTTATTAACATATACATCCATATTAGCCATTCGTTTATAAAGTGAGCGGGATATCACAATATCGTTCAATGCATCAATATCCATTACCGTTTCGCCCTCTCGCTTTACAAGTGCATTTAGCATAAACCTTTGCTCTACAGTGTATTTGTCCTCAAGCAATTTATTTAAGCTGTTTTCCATTTCCTGTATTTCAATTTCTGCCATAAAGCCAAGTGTGCCGAGGTTTATTCCGAGTATAGGTACATCTGCCTTTGAGGCAAACTTTGCAGCCGAAAGTATAGTGCCGTCCCCGCCTAAAACGATAGCCGCATCTGCATTATTATACAATTTTTGTTTATCGGCAAAATCGCAATCAAACAAAAGCCTGCACCTGTCCTTTAATACAGATGTAAGCTTACTTGTAACTTTGCCGTCTATATCCTTTTCTCGGTTTGTAATTACTGCAAAGGTTTTCATACCTGCCTCCAATTATGTATTTATACAACAATTATACAATCTAATTAAGCATAAGTCAATACCCATATATAGCAAAAAAACCATCTTATAAAAGATGGTTTAATTATCATTACGCTAAGCTGTTGAGTTTTAAAGAAATCTGAGCTTTCTTTCTTGCAGCAACATTTTTGTGGATAACGCCTTTTGCAACTGCCTGGTCAATCCTTTTAAATGTAAGCTTTGAAGCCTCCTGTGCACCTTTAGCATCTGCATTTGCAACAAACTCATCAAACTTTTTCAAACATGTTTTAAGGTTTGATTTAATCATCTGATTTCTTAAAGTTTTTGTCTGAATAACTTTTACTCTCTTTTTAGCCGATTTAATATTTGGCATTGGTTTCACCTCCGTAGTACATAATTAGTCAATTTACATCTATTCTACCACATCGCAAGTCAAAAATCAAGTGTTTTTTGCAGTTTTTTAAAAAAATTTTAATATTTTTTTGCAAATTATATCACTTTGCACTTGAATTAACCATATATAAATGCTATAATAGTATTATATATTATTATAAGGGGTATAAAAATGGCTAAAAGCAAAGTATGGCAATTAAAGTCTTACGACAGTTCGCTTGTTGCTCAGACAGCAGATAAATTTAATATACCTACCCTGCTTGCACAGGTTCTTGTGGGCAGGGGCTATGTGTCGTACGATGAAATTGATAGAATTTTAAATACTGATGAAAAATGCTTTTACAATCCCTTTTTGTTAGACGGTATGCAAGATGCCGTAAATAAAATTAAAACAGCCATATCACAAAATAAAATAATTGCAATATACGGTGACTATGATGTTGACGGTATAACATCAACCTATATAGTATACAGCTATTTAAAATCATGCGATGCAAGAGTGATGTATTATATACCCGACCGTGCAACAGAGGGCTACGGAATAAACAAAGCCGCTCTTGATGCCTTAAAGCAACAAGGTGTTGAGCTTATTATAACTGTTGATGTAGGCATTACCGCAACCGAGGAAATTCATTATGCAAAAAGCCTTGGTATACAAACCATTGTAACAGACCACCATAATGTAAAGGGGGAACTTCCCGACTGTGTTGCTGTTATAAACCCCAAAAGGCTTGATAATAAATACCCCTGTGATTTTCTTGCAGGTGTCGGCGTGGCATTTAAGCTTGTATATGCCTTGTCGGATATGGATAAATCAGTAAGAGATAAATATATAGATATTGCCGCCATAGGCACTGTTGCCGATATGGTGCCTTTAAAGGATGAAAACCGCTACATTGTAAAATACGGCCTGGAAAGGCTTAAAAACACGCAAAATATTGGTCTTAAAGCTTTATTCGATGTATCGGGAATATCTACCCAAAAGGTGAGCACATCACAGGTGGGATTTGGTATTGCACCCCGATTGAATGCCGCAGGCAGACTTGCATCGGCAAAAACTGGCGTAAACTTACTTTTGCAGGAAAGCTACGACGATGCAGTAATAATCGCCCGTGAGCTTGATGAGGGCAACCGTATGCGTCAGGATGAGGAACAACGCATATTAGGCGAGGCTATTAAAATAATAAACGAGAAAAAGCTTTACGAGAATAACATAATTATTGTTGCAAGCAAAAACTGGCATCATGGCGTTATAGGTATAGTATCATCCAAAATAACGGAAATGTATTACAAGCCAAGCGCTGTAATATCCATAAACGGGGACGGTACTGCAAAAGCATCGGGCAGAAGTATAAAGGGCTTTAATCTTTTTGACGCCCTCACCCATACGGGCGACCTGCTTTTAAAATACGGCGGTCACGAGCTTGCGGCAGGATTTTCGCTTATGGCAGAAAATATAGATTTATTTTCACGGAAAATAAATGAATACAGCATACCTATTATGACGGAGGATGTTTTAACACCAAAGCTTTCGCTTGACGGAAAGATAAGTATAAGCGATATTGATGCTACCATTATCGAGCAGCTTGAAAAGCTTGAACCCTGCGGAATAGGAAACCCATCACCTGTTTTTGCAATAGATGACCTTACGGTAAAGAGTATTCGCATACTTAAAAATGACAAACATGCTTTTTTAAATGCAGAAAAAAACTGTATGCATCTTGATTGCCCGGCTTTTAATTTGGCTGGCAGTTTAAAAAAATTCAGCTATGGTGATAAAATATCAATTGCAGGTACTTTGGGCCTTAATACATACAAAGGAATTACAAACCCGCAATTTGTTATGAAGGATTTTAAAATATCCGACAAATTCAGCTTAACACACTCAACCTTAAAGCGGGTATTTTTAACTGTCAAAAAGTATACTATGTATACAAAATGTGTTGTAAAGGTTCAAAAAATTGCACAGGGCGCAGGATGCTCTGTTCTGACCGTACTTACATCACTTGAGGTTTTCAGCGAGCTTGGAATTGTAAAATACAGATACAACGAGGATAACGGTGAGCTTGTAATTTCTAAAGGTATTAATTTCAGTAAAAAAACATCGCTTGAAAGCAGTAAAACATTTTTAAAATACAATCACTAAATAAAATGGGGAAAGATTATGGTAAAAAACTGCAAATCCTTACTTGAAAAACTTAATAATTCGGGTGAAAAATATAACATCGAAAAAATAACAAAGGCTTACGAGCTTGCAAACAATGCACATAAGGAGCAAAAGCGTGTATCGGGTAGTCCATACATTATACACCCTATTGCAGTTGCCTGCAATGTTGCAGATATGAATTTAGATACCGATTCAATCTGTGCCGCACTTTTGCACGATGTTGTTGAGGACACCGATTATACAATTGACGATATAAAAGAAATGTTTGGCGAGGAAGTTGCGCTTTTGGTTGACGGCGTAACAAAGCTTGACAAGATTGATTTTTCATCCAAAGAAGAACGTGATATGGAAAATATGCGTAAGATGTTTCTTGCTATGGCTACGGATATAAGGGTAATTATGATAAAATTTGCCGACAGACTGCATAATTTATCAACTTTAATTGCTATGCCAGAGGAAAAGCAAAGAGAAAAAGCAAGAGAAACTCTTAACATATTTGCCCCCCTTGCACACAGACTAGGTATGTACAAAATCAAATGGGAGCTTGAGGATATGTCCTTGAAGTATATAGACCCAATTGCTTTCAGGGAAATTGTAGAGGGGATTAATCAGAAAAGACAGCAACGAGAGGATTTTATTGCGAAAATAAAAAAGGATTTAAAGGATAAGCTTACTCTTGCAGGAATTGATTGTGCCATAGACGGCAGACCAAAGCATTTTTACAGTATTTACAGAAAAATGTTTACCCAGAATAAAACACTTGACCAGATATATGATTTATTTGCAGTAAGAATTATAACCAACAGCTTAAACGACTGTTATGCTGCACTTGGTATTGCCCACGAGCTTTATAAGCCTATGCCGGGCAGATTTAAAGATTATATAGCAATGCCAAAGCCTAATATGTACCAGTCGCTCCATACAACGGTTATTGGCGAGGACGGCAAGCCATTTGAAATACAAATAAGAACAAAAGAGATGCACGAGTTTGCTGAAAACGGTATCGCCGCACACTGGAAATACAAGGAAGGCTCTACCAAAGCAGATGATGCACTTGACCAGAAATTAAGCTGGATTAAACAACTACTCGATATGCAAAAGGATACCGATAACGAGGAGGATTTTATCCGTTCACTTAAAATTGATATGTTTACCGACCAGGTGTTTGTATTTTCACCAAAGGGTGATGTATACAGCTTTCCAAAGGGCGCAACACCTATCGACTTTGCTTTCGGTATTCACAGTGCTATCGGATGCAAGATGCAGGGCGCAAAGGTCAACGGTAAAATAGTAAACCTTGACTACGAAATGCAAAACGGCGATATTGTTGAAATTATAACTTCTTCGGCAGTACACGGTCCCAGTAAGGACTGGCTTAAGCTTGTAAAAACAGGTCAGGCACGAAACAAAATCAACCAATGGTTTAAAAAGGAAAACCGTGATGCCAATATTGAAAAAGGCATAGAAAGTATGGAAAGGGAATTAAAGCGAATGGGCTTTAACCCTGATGAATTACTTGAAAACGAGGAATATACAAAATACATTGTTAAAAGATACGGCTATGCAAACATTGACGATATTTACGCAAATATCGGTTTCGGAGGTTTGCATGCACAAAATGTTGCCAACAAATTAAGAGACGAATACAAACGCCGTAATCAAAAGGATATTGACGAGGATACTGCACTTAAACAGGCACTTGAAGCAAAACCGCAGAAAGCGCACAAGGATAAGTCCAGCGACGGTATTATTGTAAAGGGTATAGACAATTGCCTTATAAGATACTCAAAATGCTGTAACCCTGTACCGGGTGATAAGATTATAGGCTATATAACCAGAGGAAGAGGTGTGTCAATTCACCGTCAGGACTGTGTAAATGTAGCATCACTTAACTCTGACCCTGTTGAGAGAGCAAGGCTTATTGATGTATCCTGGGAGCAGGATAAGGAAATTGTGCATGCGGCACACATTACAGTTGTATGCTCCGACAGAAAAGGTCTTGTTATGGATGTTTTAAATGTTATAAATGA